>JALYVA010000177.1 GCA_030853485.1 Acidobacteriota bacterium | reverse complement strand
ACCACGATGTGATCGGCCTCCTGCAGGATGGCGACGCGTTCCGCCGTGACTTCGCCGAGGATTCTGACTGCGAGCCCCGGCCCGGGAAACGGCTGCCGCTCGATGATGTCTTCCGGCATGCCGAGGTCGCGCCCGATCCGGCGTACTTCGTCCTTGAAGAGGTCGCGCAGGGGCTCGATGAGCTTGAGCTTCATGTCCGCAGGCAGGCCGCCGACGTTGTGATGACTTTTGATGGTGTGCGAAGGACCATGCACGCTCGAAGACTCGATGACGTCGGGGTACAGCGTTCCCTGCACGAGCCAGGCGATCTCTTCTCCTGCGCTCTTTTCCGCTTCGAAGATCTTCTTCGCTTCGTCATCGAATACGGAGATGAATTCGTTGCCGATGACCTTGCGCTTCTTTTCGGGATCGGTGATGCCTTCGAGTTTGGCCAGGAAGCGTTGGCTGGCGTCGACAGCGACGACGTTGAGGCCGAGCTGCTCGCGCATGGTGGCCTGCACCTTGAGAAACTCCTCCTTACGAAGTACGCCGTTGTTGACGAAGATGCAGGTCAGGCGGTCGCCGATGGCACGTGCGACCAGAACGGCGGCAACGGAGGAGTCGACGCCTCCGCTCAAACCGCAGATGGCATGCCCGTTGCCGACCTGTGCTTTCACGCGCTCGACGGTGGAGTGGATGAAGTGCTCCGGGGTCCAGTCCTGCTGGGCCTGGCAGAGGTCGAGGCAGAAATTTCTCAGCAGCTCCATGCCCTGCCGGGTATGCGCGACTTCAGGATGGAATTGGACTGCCCAGATTCTCTTCTCCTCGTTGGCGATTGCTGCGACTGCATTGGCGGTTGTCGCGGTAAGGGTGAAGCCGGGGGGCAATGTCTCGGCCTCGTCTCCATGGGACATCCACACGTTGATCGAGCCTGGCAGACCGCGAAAGAGCGGAGTCTCGGCGATGAGCGTAACTTCTGCATGCCCATACTCCCGCGCCGCGGCCCCGACGACTTTGCCGCCGAGATGGTGAACGATGAATTGCAGCCCGTAGCAGATGCCGAGTACCGGCACGTCCATTTGCAGCACGCCGGTATCGGCAGTAGGAGCGTCGGCGTCGTAGACGGAATTGGGGCCTCCTGAAAGGATGATTCCCTTTGGGTTGAGCGCCTTCACTTTTTCCAGGGGCGCGGTACAAGGCAGAACAACCGAAAACACGTTGAACTCGCGAATGCGCCGCGCAATGAGTTGCGTATATTGCGATCCAAAATCCAAAATGACGATCGTTGAGGTATCCACCTCAACAGTGTAAATCGGGCGAATCTGAGGGCCGCCGCGCCAGGCGCGTGGTGCCTCGCGTGCGTTAGCCTCGAAACATGACAGGTTCAGCGAAAAAGCGGATTGGCGTCCACGTGGGCACCGCGGGAGGAACGTGGACGGCGGTGGAGCGTGCAGTGGCCGCCGGAGCGAATACGTTTCAGATTTTTTCGTCGAGCCCGAGGCAATGGCGCGCAGCCGCGGTGACGCCTGAGGAGGCGCGCAAAATGCGTGAGCTGCGGGCAAAGCATGACGTAGGGCCGGTTTCGTTTCATGCGAGTTACCTGATTAACCTGTGCAGCCAGACGGAAAGCATCCGAACCAGCAGCATCGCGGCATTTCGTGGAGAGGTGGAGCGTGCGCTCGCGCTCGGGGCCGAGTTCCTGGTGCTGCATCCGGGAAGCTGGAAGGGCCTGACGCGGGAGGAGGGTTTGCGGCTGGCGGCGCAGTCGATCGAACGGGCCATCGACGGTTTGGAGTGGCGGGGAAATGACTTCAGGATTTTGATTGAGAACACGGCGGGTGCGGAGTTTTCTCTGGGCGGCAAACTGGAACAGGTAGCCGAGCTGGTGGAACGTCTGAAACCCTGCGCGCCCGTCGGCGTGTGCCTGGATACGTGCCATGTGCATGTTGCGGGATACGACCTGGTTTCGGTGGACGGCTATATCGAAACGATGGTGATTGTGGGCGAGACTGTCGGATTTGAGGCGGTGAAACTGTGGCATTGCAACGATGCCAAAGCCGCGCTGGGATCGAAGCTGGACCGGCATGAGCACATCGGGGAAGGCACGATCGGCGCCGAGGTGTTCCGGCGTTTGCTGCACGATGAGCGTTTTGCGGGCGCCGCGTTTATAGCGGAAACTCCGGTCGATTCTCCGGGAGATGAAGCGAGAAACGTAGGGGTGTTGCGGACGCTGGCTGCGGGCTGAACGGCTCCGGAGGGGTGTGCGCCGCGTACAATCGTACGAGTATGTCTGACACTATTTTGAAGGAAACGGGCGGCAAAACTTCGGCGGTGACCGGGTCTGCTGCCGTGGACGCAAACACACCATTGCGATATAACCCGTCGGAGATTGAGCCGAAGTGGCAGGCACGATGGGACGCGGACGCGTCGCTGTATGCGGCGGAGGGCCATGACTCTGGCAAGCCGAAGTACTACTGCCTGGAGATGCTTCCCTACCCCAGCGGCCAGCTGCATATGGGCCATGTGCGGAACTATGCGATCGGCGATGCACTGGCGCGGCACATGTGGATGCGGGGCTACAACGTGCTGCACCCGATGGGATGGGACGCGTTCGGGTTGCCGGCGGAAAATGCCGCGCTGAAGAATGGAGTGCCGCCGCGGGAGTGGACGCTGGGAAACATCGCGGCGATGAAGAAGCAGATGCGTCGCATGGGACTGAGCTACGACTGGGCTACCGAAGTGACGACGTGCCTTCCCGATTATTACCGCTGGAACCAGTGGTTCTTTTTGAAGATGTTCGAGAACGGGCTTGCTTACCGCAAGAAGAGCAGGGTGAACTGGTGCCCCGAGTGCCAGACGGTGCTGGCCAATGAGCAGGTGATTGGCGGACGATGCTGGCGACACGAAGATACGGTTGTGGAGCAGCGCGATTTGACGCAGTGGTTTCTGCGGATCACGAAGTATGCGGACGAGCTGCTGGAGGGACTGGAAGATCTTGAAGGGTGGCCGGAGAAGGTTCGCACCATGCAGCGGAACTGGATCGGCCGCAGCGAGGGAGCGCACGTCGAGTTTGCGGTCGAAGGCGCGGCGGAGAAGATTACGGTGTTTACTACACGCATCGACACCATCTTCGGCGCGACCTCGATTCAGCTTGCTCCGGAACATGCGGTTTCGAAGCGCTTCGCGGGAGAGGACGCCGCGCTCGCTGTTCAGATTGAAGAGTTGCTGGAGCAGCAAAGGAAGGCACGTGAGACAGACGCTCTCGGCGCGATCGAGAAACATGGCGTGAACACGGGAAGCTTTGCGGTGAACCCGTTCAACGGTGAGCGGCTGCCGATTTGGGTGGCGAACTACATCCTGGCGGACTACGGCACTGGCGCGATCATGAGCGTGCCTGCGCACGACCAACGGGACTTCGAGTTTGCGCAGAAGTACGGCTTGCCGGTGAAGAGAGTGATTGCGCAGAATGTCGATACAAGTGAGCTGGCGCTTCCTTATACCGGCGAAGAGGAGGCCGTGCTGATCGATTCCGGCCAATGGAGCGGTGAGAACTGCCTCGAAGCGCAGGAGAAGATGGCCGGCTTCGCCAAGGCAAATGGATTTGGCACTCCTACGGTTACATATCGATTGAAGGACTGGGGAGTGAGCCGGCAACGGTACTGGGGTACGCCCATTCCCATGGTTTATTGCGACCAGTGCTCGCCGGAAGAGCCGATCCCTGTGGCCGAGAGCGGACTACCGATTGTGCTGCCGGAACAGATCGATATCACGCAGACCAACGGTTCGCCGCTTGGGCGTGTGGCGGATTTCGTGCACGTGAAGTGTCCGAGGTGTGGCGCTGCGGCGCGACGAGAGACCGACACCATGGATACTTTTGTCGATTCGAGCTGGTATTTTTACCGCTACACGGATGCGAAGAACTCGTCGGCACCTTTCGATTCTGCAAAGGCGAACTACTGGTTTCCTATCGATCAATATATTGGCGGAGTGGAGCATGCCATTCTGCATTTGATCTACTCGCGTTTCTGGACCAAGGTGATGCGCGACCTTGGTTTGATCGCAAATGATGAGCCTGCGGTGCGTCTGTTTACGCAGGGCATGGTGATCAAAGATGGCGCCAAGATGTCGAAGTCGAAGGGCAACGTGGTCAGCCCGGACCTGATGATCGAGCGGTATGGTGCGGACGCGACCCGGATGTATGCGCTGTTTGCCGCGCCGCCGGACCGCGACCTGGAGTGGCAGGAGGAAGGCGTCGCCGGGATCAGCCGCTTTCTTGCGCGTATCTACAGGTTGACGATGAAGTATGCGGCGCCTGGAAGGTCTGGTGATCTACCTAGAGAGCTTGCCGGAAGCTACACGCCTGAAGAGAGGGCGCTGCTTCGGCTGACGCATCAGACAGTGGCGAAGATTACGAAGGACTTCAGCGAGCGGTGGCATTTCAATACGTCCATCTCGTCGGTCATGATCCTGGTGAACGAGATCGCCGCGTCCGAAGCGGGTATGGACACGGGACGTGTCTCGAAGACTGTGGTGGTCCATGTCTTTGAATCGCTCGTGCAATTGCTTGCACCGTTCGCTCCTTTTCTGGCTGCGGAGTTGTGGCAGGAGGTAAACGGGACGGGCGTGGTGTTTCGGACTGCTTGGCCGGTGGCCAATGAAGATCTGGCGCGTGAAAACGAGGTGGAGATTCCGGTGCAGGTAAATGGCAAGCTGGTGTGCGTGGTGAAGGTGCCGGCGGGCAGCGACGAGGCCGCGATCAAAGCCGCAGCGTTGGCGGATACTAAGGTCGTCGCGCGTACTGAGGGAAAGGCGATCGTCAAAGAGATCGTCATTCCGGGCAAGCTCGTCAACATTGTGGTGAAGTAGTGATGGAGCAGGAGCAGGATGGCGTGGTGGTCGCCGGAACTACGGTACGCGGCACGCAATCGTTTGTGCATACGCTTTCTGCGTGCTGGCGGAAGCCGTCACTGACTGCGCTAGAGGTGCTGTGGCGATGGGCGTTTGGAGTTCCTGCCCTGCTGGTGCTGCGGTCCCAGGTGCTCGGGATTTTGTCGAGGACTGCTCTCGACTATTCGGCATTGAAAAACATGACCGTTCTGGATCCGATGGCCTCCGCGGCGACGATGGCGAAGGCTGCCGAAGCGTTGATGCCGGAGGTGCTGCATGTGGCGCTTTGGCTGGCTCCGGCCCTGGTGACGGCGTGGGTGCTGGTGTCGGCAACGGGGCGGAGTGTTGTGTTGCGTTCGGCGGACCATCGGCTGCACAGGCGCATCGGAACGCTGATCGCGCTGCAGGCCGCACGGATGGTGGCGCTGCTGGCGAGTTTTGCGTTGTGGTTCTGGTGCCTGATGCGAATCGCCGATCTTACCGTGACAGGGCCGCTCGCGTCCGGGGGCGAACCGAACCTCGTGGGATATTTTGCGTTGGTGATTGTGGCGACGCTGGGGCTGTTTACGGGTTGGGCGGTGCTGAGCTGGGCGCTTTCGGTGGCGCCGCTGCTGGCTATGCTGCAGGACCTTGGCGTGGGCGCGAGTCTCGCATCGGCGTTTCGTCTGGGACCGCTGAAGTCGAAGCTGGTGGAGATCAATCTCGTGATGGGCATCGTGAAGATTGCGTTGATGGTTTTGGCGCTCGTGTTCTCGGCGACGCCGCTGCCGTTTGAAAGCGTGACCACGCCGCAGTTTCTCTTTTGGTGGTGGGTTGGGGTTGGGGTACTTTACTGCCTGGCGTCGGACTTCTTTCATGTGGCCCGGCAGGTGGCGTATTTGCAGCTGTGGCGTGCGTACGAGGAGCGTGGGCTGGGCGTTGCGACTCGCTAAGACGGGGCGCTGCTAGCTGCTGTCTCAGGATGCTATGCTGGGCCCGTCCAAAAACCTGACTTCCACAACATCTGAAAGGACTTCTGTATGGCGGCCACGCAAAGCTTCAAAAGTCACGCTCGGTTCGATCCTGTGTTTCACTTCTGCATCATTCCGCTGCTTCTGCTGAACCTGATCTTTTCGATTTACGTCACGGTGCATACCTGGCCGGCGTATGAGCATACGCATCTGTGGTGGATCGTGATGGCTTTCGTATTCATCCTGATGGCGGTGCGGGCTCGGCAATCTGCGCTGAAGGCGCAGGATCGGGTGATTCGTCTGGAGGAACGCCTGCGGCTGGCGGCACTGCTTCCTGCGGGCGAGCTCGGTTCGATGGAGCAGCTGAGTATGGGTCAGCTGATTGCGCTGCGTTTCGCCTCCGATACAGAGTTGCCGGCACTGGTGCGCAGGACGCTCTCGGAGAAGCTCGGACCGAAGGCGATCAAGGAGAGCATCGTGAACTGGCGCGCCGACCACTATCGGGTTTGAGCGAGCATGGGCCTGCCGGCCGGGCCCACTTCGCGTGGGGCGGTCACTTCGTGACGGGTATACCCCTTCGGTGGGCGCTCCCGATGGTCGCGAACGATCTTTGTGGACGACCATCGGGAGGCACGCCGGGGATTTGTTAAACGCCGCCAAGACGGAGCCGCGTGGTCTTAGTAGACGTCGCGCTGATAGCGTTTTTGCTTTTTCATGGTGGCGAGGTACTCGGCGGCGTGGTCGAGGGTGCCGTTGGAGCCTCTTGCGATGACGTCGAGCAGCGCCAGTTCGACGTCTTTCGCCATGCGTGTGGCATCGCCGCAGACGTAGAAGAAAGCTCCGCGCTCGAGCCATTCATAGAGCTCTTTGGCGCGCTCCTGCATGCGGTCCTGGACGTACACTTTTTTAGCCTGGTCGCGTGAGAAGGCGGTGTCGAGGCGCGTCAGCACGCCGTCCTGCTGCATGGCGAGGAACTGGTCTTTGTATAGGAAGTCGAGCTTCTCGCGCTGTTCGCCGAAGAAGAGCCAGTTGTCGCCTTTTTGTCCGGTGGCCTGCCGCTCCTCGAGGAACGCGCGAAAGGGCGCGACGCCGGTTCCGGGGCCAATCATGATGATCGGGGCGGAGGAGTCTTCCGGGAGGCGAAAGTTGGCGTTCGAATGGAGAAAGATCGGCATCGTGGCGCCGACCGGGGCACGTTCGCCGAGATGTCCGCTGGCCAGGCCCTGGCGTTCGCGGCCGTGAGCTTCGTAGCGTACGACGCGGACGGTGGTCTGGACGTCGTTGGGGTGCATGGCCTGGCTGGAGGCGATGGAATACATCCGGGGCGTAAGCCGGGCGAGCACGTTGAAGAGTTGCTGCGGCTCTTTGACGACGCCTGGAAAGTCGGTGGCGAGGTCGACGAACTCGCGGCCCCAGCAATACTCCTCGGCACGCGCCTTGTTGTCGGGCCCGGTCATGACTTTGAGACCTTCCGTGTCGGGAGAGAGCTTGGCGAACTGGGTGACGCTGCCGCGGGTCAGCTTGCCGATGGCGAGGCGGGTCCGCAAGGCCTCATCGAGATCGATTTCAACCTTGTAGTGGTCGAGGACGCGCTCGTCGCCTTTAAACTTCAGCGCGGCGAGGACTTCATCGACGGCATTGCGGCGGTTCTCCGGCAGAATGCCTACGGCGTCGCCCGGCGTGTAGGTCATGCCTTCGTCGAGGGTCAGCTCGACGTGGCGGGTCTCTTTCTCCGAGCCTTCGCCTGTAAGCAATTCATTGACGACGATGTTCGACAGAAACGGATTGTTTCGCGTGTACTTTGACGCGTGCCCCGTCGCACTCTTCACTTCCTGCTCTTCTACTGGAGTCATACTTCTATCGTAAAACGCGATGGCGGAATTGCCTACGACTTTGCGTCTGCATTCCGCGGGTACGTTGCGCTGGGGGTGCTTTTGCCAGTAGGCTGAACCCAAGCGGCGTGGAGAATTTCTCCATGCCCAAAGGGCTGCGGGAGTGGCGAAATGGCAGACGCACTTGGTTTAGGTCCAAGCGGAGCAATCCGTGGGGGTTCGAGTCCCTTCTCCCGCACCATGATTTCGTAAATCCACCAACGCGCAGCGGAAAGAGATTCGATGAGTCAGCAGAACCCGCCCCACGATGTTTCCCACATGCAGGACCAGCCCACTTTGAAGCTTACCCATGCCGAGGACTATCGCGACGGCTATGCCAACAGCGTGCAGGTACGCATGAGCGTGTGGGACTTTCTGCTGGTCTTTGGCACGATGAGCCAGGACAATCCGCAGGAGGTCACGGTGAAGAATTTTCAAGGCGTGTACCTGAGCCCCCAGCAGGCCAAGGCGCTTTGGAATGTGCTCGGCCACAATCTGTCGCAATATGAGCAGACGTTCGGGTCGATCACGCTCGAGCAGCTTCCGCAGTCGGAAGGTCCTGTGAACTAGCCACGTGCGATCTCCAGGCAGCGACAATCCCGATAGGACGCCGGATGGGCCCGGGAGCGTCCTTGAAACGGCCCCGAGGGCGCTGGTTCCGGTTCCGCTTTGGATGCTCTACCCGCTTTTCTTTGTCGCTGTGTATCTTTCCCATTTCCGCCTCCTTCGGCTTCCTTACTTCTGGGACGAGGGAGGTTACTACATTCCTGCTGCATGGGATCTGTTTCGCACCGGCACGTTGATTCCGCAGAGCACGGTGACCAATGCGCATCCCCCGCTGCCTTCGATTCTGCTGGCGGGGTGGTGGCATCTATCCGGATACGTGGTGAGCGGGACACGCACGCTGGTGTGCCTGGTCGCGGCTGCGGCCTTGCTCGGCGTATATAAGCTCGCGCGTGACCTTGCCGGGACGCCGGTTGCGATCGCCACCGCAATTCTGACGGCGATTTATCCGGTGTGGTTCGCGCAAAGTACGCTGGCGCACGCGGACATTTTTGCGGCTGCGTTTACGCTGTGGGGGCTTGCGTTTTATCTGGAAACGAGTTCTCTGGCCTCCGTGGAAGGACAGAGGATCGTTGCGGCAGGCCGCTGGAAGCAATCCTTTCTCACTGCCTTGATGTTCTCGCTTGCCGTTCTTTCGAAAGAGACCGCGATTGTCACTCCAGCGGCGCTGACGTTGTGGGAGGGAATTCTTTTTCTGCGCGAGCGCCGGGACCCGATCGTGCGCCGGATGCACATGACGTGGGCCATCGTGCTCGCGCTTCCTGTGCTTCCGCTGATGGCCTGGTATGGATATCACTTCCACCGCACGGGCTTCGTCTTCGGCAATCCGGAGTTCCTGCGATACAACGCGACTGCGAATCTGGATGCGTACCGGATTGCGCTGTGCCTGTGGCATCGTCTGCTGCACCTCACGATGCACATGAACATGTTTGTGCCGGTGATCTGCACGATCGCAGTTTTGTTTGTTCCGGTGGCTTCAGCAGGGTCGCCGGCGGGGCTCCCCAAGCCGCAACTGAAGGCGATGGCGGTGGTGCTGCTTGCGAACTGGGTTGCGTTTTCGGTGCTTGGGGGTGCGTTGCTCACGCGGTATCTGCTTCCGATGTATCCGTTGATCCTGTTGATTTGCGCGGCTGCGTGGCAACGACATCTCCGGCGTTGGTGGCCGATTGCGGCGTTGAGCGCGGCCGCATTTCTGGCAGGCATCTGGATCAATCCACCGTATGCGTTTGCGCCGGAAGACAACCTGACGTACCGCGACATGATTGTGCTGCACCAGGCGGCGGTGCGTTTCATCGATTTGCGTTATCCGGCAGCGACTGTGCTGACGGCGTGGCCGGCGACCTCTGAACTGAGCCGCCCGGAGATCGGGTATACCAACCATCCGGTGAAAACTGTCGCCATCCCCAGCTTCTCGCTGGAGCAGATAGAGAAGGCTGCGACTGACCCTGGGAGCTATGACGTGGCGCTGATTTTTTCGACGAAGTGGGCTCCGCCGGCTGGCAAGGTGGACCTTGGGCGCGCAAATCAATCTGCGGATACAAAGTACTTCGACTTCCATCGCGATCTTTCGGCTGCAGAGTGCGCCCGGCTGCTGCATGGCGATGTGGTGTGGGAGCAGCATCGCAGAGGAGAGTGGGCCGCGGTGCTGCATTTTCCGCGTATCGTGGAGGCGTCCCTGCGGTAGGGCCTGCTGGCGAGCCGACCGCAGACCGGAGCGGGGGTGCCCACCAGAAGGCGAGAGCAGGGACGGCGGATATACTCTTTCTGTGACAAGGACGCTTGGAATTCGCCCGTCATTTGCGTGCCGATGGTTTGCGGCGCTTCTGCTGCTTTGCGCGGTGCATGGTTTTTCGCAGTCCGGTGCGGCGCCGCAGATTGCAGGGCGCGTGGTGCTGGTGCTGCCGTTTGACAATCGCTCCGGACAGACGAACCTGGCGTGGATCGGGGACTCGTTTCCCGACACGTTGAATCAGCGGCTGACCTCGGCGGGGTTCCTGACCATTACGCGCGATGATCGTCAATTTGCTCTCGATCATCTTGGGCTGCCCGCGGATTTCAGACCTTCGCGCGCAACGACGATTCGCATTGCGCAGACTCTTGATGCGGATTTTGTGATTGTGGGCAGCTATACGGTCGAGAATGGACGCATCGCGGTGCAGGCGCAGGTGCTCGAAGTAAACAAGCTGCGCCTGTCACAGCCGATCGCGGACTCAAATGAGCTTGGGCATCTCTACGATGTCGAGAACGCCGTTGCGTGGAAGGTGGCGCGGCAGATCGATCCGCGGTTTCACGTTGCCGAGCAGACGTTTCTCGCGGCCTCTGCGGGGATCCAGCTCAGCGCGTTTGAAAACTACATTCGCGGCACGGACGCGACTTCGCCACAGGAGCGGATCAAGCGGCTGCAGATGGCGGTGCAAACCAGCCCGAACTATCCAGCCGCGCTGCTGGCGCTGGGCAAGGCGCAATACGGCCAGCGCGAGTACGAGCAGGCAGCGGCGACGCTGGCAAAGATTCCGCCGTCGGACAGGCGGGCGCTCGAGGCAAGCTTTTACATCGGACTGGCGCACTTCAACACGGCCAAATATGCCGAAGCCGAGTCGGCGTTTGCGTTTGTGACGAATCGTCTGCCGCTGCCGGAGGTGGTGAACAACCAGGGTGTGGCCGCGAGCCGCCTGGGACGCGACGCCACACCGCTGTTCGAGCGGGCTTCCACTGCCGATCCGAACGATCCGGACTATCACTACAACGTTGCGGTGGCTCTGTTTCGTCGTGGGGATCGGGCCGGGGCGCTGCGAGAGGTGGGCAGCACACTGAAGCTGCGTCCCGCAGATCAGGAAGCCGCAGAACTGAAGGCCAGCATCAATGCCGGGCAAACTGTTGCGAAGCCCGGCACCGGAACTGCGACAGGATTCGATCCGCTGGAACGGATTCGCAGGACGTACTCCGAGGCATCCTTCCGTCAGGCTGCGTTTCAGCTGGACCAGATGCGCGCGGCTCGCATGACCATGCTTCCTGCCAGGGAGCAGGCGCAGCAGTACACGCAGCTAGGGCAGGATTACCTGGCAGAGGGGCTGCTTCCGGAGGCGGAGCAGGAGTTCCAGGCTGGGATTGCGGCCGATGCTTCGAACGCCTCGGGACATGCGGGTCTGGCGCAGGTGCGCGAACGCAGCGGGAATGCAGACGATGCACGCGCGGAGGCGCAACGGTCGATCAATCTGCATCCGAATGCTGCGGCTTACGTTGTGCTGGCGCGGCTTGATCTGCAGGCGAACCATTTGCCAGCCTCGGCGGCGAACATCAGCAAGGCGCTGCAGTTGGAACCGAAGGACCCGGCCGCGCTCGGTATGCGACAGGCGTTGCAGACACGCGGACAGAGTATTCCATGACGGCGAGGCGGAGATTCGTCGTTCATCTCGTGACGGTCTTCGTGGCTTGTGCTGCATTGGTTGTTGCTGCTTCCGGCACGCCTACGGGAAAAAGACCGGTGGTTGTTAAGCTTACGATTCATGACACGATTCAGCCGGTGACTGCGGAGTATCTGCAGCGCGGGTTGCGGGATGCGGCGCGGCGGCATGCAGAGGCGGTGCTGATTTCTCTGGGGACGCCGGGAGGGCTGCTGGAGTCGACCCGGGTGATGGTGCAGGCGATTGAGGATTCTCCGGTTCCGGTGATTGTTTTTGTTTCGCCGAGCGGCAGCAGGGCTGGGTCGGCCGGGTTTTTTCTACTGGAAGCTGCCGATGTCGCGGCGATGGCTCCGGGAACGAATGCGGGGGCGGCACATCCGATTGTCGAGGGTAAGCAGATCGATGCCATTCTCAAAACGAAAATAGAGAATGATGCGGCGGCATTTTTACGTTCGTACACAGCTCGACGCGGCCGCAATGTGGAAGTTGCCGAAGATGCTGTGCGCAATTCGAAGTCGTACAGCGATGAAGAGGCCTTGAAGCTGAACCTGATCGATCGGATTGCAAGCGACGACAATGCCCTGCTCGCGGCATTGGATGGGCAGCAGATTCACCGCTTCCACGGCGAGGTGCAGAGGCTCGATCTGAGGGGAGCCGAGATCGCGACCGATGCGCCTTCGCTGCGCGAGCGTCTGCTGACCAAGCTAACGAATCCGGATATTGCGGTGCTTCTGCTGGTGATTGGCGGACTGCTGATTTATCTCGAGTTCAATGTGCCGGGGACGGTGGTTCCGGGTTCGCTTGGAACGCTGTTTCTTCTGCTCGGAATGTTTGGGTTGAATCTGCTGCCGATACGGCACACGTCGATTGTTCTGCTCCTGGCCGCGTTTGGGTTGATGGCCCTGGAGATGAAATTTGCGAGTCACGGTATTTTGGCGGTGGCCGGCATTACGTCGCTTGTGTTGGGGCTTGCCACGCTGGTGGATGGGCCGATACCGGAGATGCAGGTGCATACCGCGACGGCCGTGGGTGCGGGGATTGGGTTTGGCGCGATTTCGTTCGGGCTGGGATGGATCGCTTTGCGTGCGCGGCGGGGAAAGGTTCTGACGGGCCCTCAGGCGATGGTCGGCGGCACGGCGATTGCGTTGACACCGCTCAGTCCGGGTGGTCAGGTGGAGATTCGCGGGGAGCTTTGGCAGGCTCGTTTACGCAGTGCGGTGACGCTGCCGGCCGGAGCGGCGGTCGTAGTTTGCAAGCTGGACGGCCTGGTTTTGATCGTCGAGCCGAGCGATCCGACAGCTTGACTCGGGGCCTGGTGATCAGACGTGCAGCATCCGTCGGAGCGCGGCCCAGAGTAGACTAGAAAGACGGCGGTTTTTCGCCTTTTTCGTCCAAGTTCGTTCAAGGAGTGTTGTCCTGATGTGGAATGTGTCTCGCTCGTCGTGTGTCCGGAGTATCTTCGTTTTTCTGCTCGCAGCCGTAGGAGGATCATCCGGAAGAGCACAAATCACCTCGAACCCTACGCTCGATCGTCAGCTGTCCCGCATCGACCTCGGTATCCTGGGGTCAGGAGCCCTGAACAAGGACTCCCATGGCACCGCGATCGTCAATGGACAACCGACACAGGTCAATTTGCATTCGGGCAATACGGTCGGGCCGCTGATCACCGTTCGCTATATCAAGTCTCCGTTGTTGGGCGTGGAGTTCAACTATGGATATGCGCGCTATACCGACACTTTTACGCCGTATGGCGCTCAACCTACGGTCGGTGTTCAGCAGAATGCCGCGGAATACACCCTCGGGTACGTCGCGCATTTTCCCAGGCCGGTTTTCGGAGTGAACCCGTTTGTGGCGGTCGGCGCGGGAACCATGGATTTTCGGCCGACTTCGGGCGGAGGCAACCAGCTCCTTCCCCAGGCGCGGGCCACGTACTACTATTCGATCGGCGCGGAAGCGAATGTACTGTCGCCGCACTTTGGTCTGCGCGCTCAGTTTCGTCAGGCATTCTTCAAGGCTCCGGATTTTGAGACCAACTTCCTCACCATTCAGCAGCACACGTCCACGCTCGAACCGGGAATCGGCTTCTTCCTTCGGTTCTAAATCTGGCGAAGTTTCGGTGCGCGCCGCCTGCTTTACAATCGGGAGCGGCGGCAGATTCAGACCGCCAGAGGTTATTTCCCATGATGTCTCTTCCCGGTCTGTTTGCCGTCGTCATCGTTCTGCTGTATCTCGCCAATTCGCTGAAGATCCTGAAAGAGTATGAGCGTGGCGTGATCTTCCGCCTCGGACGAGTGAAGCAGGCTGCAGCCGGGCCGGGCATCATCTGGGTATTTCGCCCGTTGGATCAGATTGTGCGGGTGAGCCTGCGGCAGGAGGCGATGGAAGTTCCTCCGCAGGACGTGATCACGCGGGACAACGTGACGTTGAAGGTCAACGCGGTGATTACGCTGCGTGTGGTCGATCCTACAAAGGCTGTGATCGAGGTGGCGAACTACATCTACCAGACGTCACAGTTCGCCCAGACGACGCTTCGTTCGGTGCTGGGCGAGGTCGACCTTGACGGTCTCCTGGCGCATCGCGAGGCGCTTAATCTGCGCATCCAGACGCTGATTGATGGCCATACTGCACCGTTTGGGGTGAAGGTGGTTTCGGTCGAGGTGAAGCAGGTGGATATGCCCGAGTCCATGCTGCGCGCGATGGCAAAACAGGCAGAGGCGGAGCGCGAACGCAGGGCCAAGATCATCCATGCCGAGGGCGAATTCAACGCGGCCGCGAAGCTGGTGGAGGCGGCGCAGTTGATGGCGACGCAACCGATGACGCTGCAGCTGCGGTATCTTCAGACGCTGACCGAGATTGGCGTCGAAAAGAACACGACCATCGTCTTCCCACTTCCCATGGAGCTGATGAACCTGCTGAACAAGACATTCACGCCGGACGCAGGCGCGGACAAGAAGGTCTAACGCGTGAACAGCCGATACGACGGGGACAACGACTTTAACGACCTGAGGCAGGCGGACGAACCGGACCGCGAGATCTCGCTGGGCACAGCAACGATTGTGGGAATCTTTGTTGCGCTTGCACTGCTTTGCGCGGTGTTTTTTGGGTTTGGCTATTCGCTGGGCAGGCACTCGGCACAGCCGGCGGCGAGCGTGGCGGAAGCTGCGCCAGAGGCTGACGGCGGGGGCGCAAAACCATCGCCCGGAAGCCCGGCGCAGCAGGAGCGGAGTGCTGCGGCACATACAAGCCAGGAGAGCGCGAGCGAGGTTACACAGGAGGATACTTCGGCAGACGTGAGGTCGCAGCCGACGCCGATTAAAACAGTGGTCGCGACCCCAGCGCCGGCGGCCCATACGCCGTCTGAAGCTCGGACTGTTTCCGCAGGCAAGGGTCCGGTGGTAAAACTCGCGCCTCCGCCCCCGATAGTGGCCGGGGGCGGAGGGCCGGTGGTGCAGGTTGCTGCGGTGTCGCACCAGGAAGATGCAGACATGCTGGCGTCGGCCTTGAAGCGGCGCGGGTACACGGTTTCAGTGCGTCAGACCGCCCAGGACAAGCTGCTGCATGTGCAGGTGGGGCCGTTTGCGTCGAAGAAAGATGCGGATGCGATGCGGACTCGGCTGCAGGCGGATGGTTACAACGCTATCGTCAAGTAATCGGCGGGTTTCATCTCTTCGGGCAGTGCGTGGGCGATGGCGGTGCGGACGGCGCGCATGAGATCTTCGCGCGAGGGGTAGGCGGACGACTCGATGGCGGGAAGCAGGTGGATGTGCGCGAGGCCGGGGGTGATGGCGTTGGTTCCCTTGCGCATCATGTGCTGGGTGCCGGAGAGCGCGATGGGGATGATGGGGGCGCCGGTCTGCTGGGCGAGGAAAAATGGGCCTTTTTTGAAGGCCGCGAGGTGTCCGTCGGGGGAGCGGGTGCCTTCGGGGTAGACCAGGATGTGGAGGCCGGAGCGGAGGGCGGCGGCGGCGGCTTCGACGGAGGCTTTGGCGGCGTCGCGGCGGCTGCCACGCTCGACGGGGACGAACTTCGCAAGACGCATGGCGGTGCCGAGGACGGGGATGTTCATCAGCTCTTTTTTGAGCAGGACGGAGCTTCGGCCGGGCAGCAGGGGGAGAAGAACCGGTGGGTCTAAGTTGCTCACGTGGTTCGACATGAAAATGCAGCTTCGGCCGGGGGGGACGTTTTCGAGGCCGGTGATTTCTACCTTGATCCCGGCGGCGCGGACACCGATTCTCATGATGCGCATGGCGAGACGGTAGAGGGGGCCGATGTCTCCAATGAGCAGGGAGTATGGGATTCCGAGGATGCCTGCGGGGACGCCGAGGAGGAGGTAAACGGAGGCGAGTTTTAGCGTCGAAAACATGCTTTTTGGTGCTTAAAACGTGCGTATTTGGTGCCTTTTGTACGGCTTAATTGCGGATAGGCTGTTCAATCTGTGGGACTTGTCGGAAAAAGTGTGCTTTTTTTATCTGGCTGGCTCGCTCCGGGTGTTCTCTGGGGGTGCCGGGGCCGGACTTTTGTCAAGTATAGCTGCTATGGCGTCCCTGGTATGCGGACGCAGGTAGGCCGGGAGTGGTTGGTGATGGTCGGATAAGGCGGTCTCGCTTCGCGAGATGCCCACATCTCAGAATCGAGATATGGGGCACCCGGGTTTTAGACGGTTTGGATGGGGCGCCCGGGTTTTAGAGGGGTTGGAGGGTGAGGGCGGTGGGAAGTTTCTGGTAGATGTTGCCGAAGGCGCCGTTGGAGAGGATGGCGACGATGTCGCCGGGGCGGAGCTGGGGGGCGAGGGAGGCGACGATGGCGTCGGCGTCGGGGTGGAGGGAGGCGGGAGTTCCGCGCCGGGTGAGGGCGGCGATGATGTGTTCGGGGTGGAGGCGCTCGGGGGTGGGGATGTTTTCGGATTGGAAGACGTTGGCGAGAACGACCTGGTCGGCGAGGGCGAGGGCGTCGATGAGTTCGGACTCGAAGACGTTGCGGCGGAGGGTGTTGGAGCGGGGTTCGAGGACAGCGATGAGGCGCTGGGCGGGGTAGGACTCGCGGAGGGCGCGGAGGGTTTCTCGGATGGCGGTGGGGTGGTGGGCGAAGTCGTCGATGATGGTGATGTTGTGGATGACGGCGCGGACTTCGAGGCGGCGCTTGACGCTTTGGAAGGTGGCGAGGGCTTGGACGATGGCGGAGGCGGGGATGCCCTGCCCTGCGGCGAGCGCGGCGGCGGCTGTGGCGTTGAGGGCGTTGTGTGCGCCGGGCATGGGGAGGGTGAGTTCCGCGAAGACTTCGCTGGCGGAGGAGCTATCGGTGCGGGAGGGGTTGGGGGGAGCGGGATGGGGTGCTGCTTGTGGGCTGGCCTGGGTGAGTTCCGCGAGGACTTCGTTGGCGCTTGGGCTATCGCCGGGGGAGGGTTTGGGGGCGACGGGCTGGGGTGTTGCCTGGGGAGTGGCCTGTGGCGCGGATGGAGAGTGATTTCTGCGCAGGGTCCAGTGGGTGAGGGTGCCTTCGTGGCGGAGGTTGGAGAGTTGCCAGTGTGATTCGGGAGAGAAGCCGTAGCGTTCGACGGGGCAGAAAGCTTTTGTAATGCATTCGGTTACATTTTCGCTGCCGTCGAACGCGACGATGCGGCCGCTGCGGGGGACGAGGTTGACGAGGCGTTTGAAGGCGGTCTTGACGGCGGCGAGGTCGGGGTAGATGTCGGCGTGGTCGAACTCGACGTGGGTGAGGATGAGGGCCTGGGGGAAGTAGTGGAGGAACTTGGGGCCTTTGTCGAAGAAGGCGGTGTCGTACTCGTCGCCTTCGAGGAGGAAGGGGGGGGCGGGTTGGTCGTGAAGGACGGGACGGACTTTGAAGCTGGTGCCGAAGTTTTCGGCGACGCCTCCGATGAGGAAGGACGGGGCGAAGGCCGGATGGGTGCGGCTGGCGACTTCATAGATCCAGGCGAGCATGCTGGTGGTGGTGGTTTTGCCGTGGGTTCCGGCGACGACCAGGGGCTGGCGGTCGGCGAGGAATTGGTCGTGGAGGATGGCGGCCATGGAGCGGAAGGGGATGCGATGGTCGAGAACATGCTCGAGTTCCAGATTGCCGCGGGAGATGGCGTTGCCGACGATGACGAGGTCGGGGCGCGGGGTGAGGTTCGCTTCGGAGTAGGGCTGGTGTATGGGGATGCCGAGGGCGGCGAGCTGGTCGCTCATGGGCGGGTAGGCGGCGGCGTCGGAGCCGGTGATGCGGTGGCCTTGCTGCTGGAGCATGCCGGCGAGGGAGGCCATGGCGGTGCCGCAGATGCCGATGAGGTGAATGTGTTTGGGGTTCTGCATGGGCTGGTACAAGTGTTGTAGGGATGGGGAGGAAAAGCAATAGCCAAGGGGTTTCGCTCGATGTCCCACATCTCAGAATCGGGATATGGGGCACCCGGTTTGGTGGCGGTCGATGTCACGCTCGTCGGAATCGAGGTATCGGAGGAGAGCGGTCTCGCTTCGCTCGATGTCCCACATCTCAGAATCGAGATATGGGGCACCCAGTTTGGTGGCGGTCGATGTCTCGCTCGGCTGCGCCTTTGCTCCGGACTGTGATGGGCCCGGTGCGGATGAGGTTGTGGTGGAAATCAGCGTGCAGCGAGTTTTGCGAAGACTGGAAGGGGAAGCCAGAGAGCAGCGGGATCAACACAAGCGCGTTTATGGGACTAATCCGGTCAGGCGCCACTCCTCCAGATCTCTGTTACGCACGCCTGCTCTACAGGCAGTAGACGTATGCAAAAAACAAGAAAGAGCTGGTCTGGTATCGGTGCTTCGAGATCCTGCCGAGAGAGTAGATTGAAACTGTTTAGGGAGGTTTCATGGAACAGCAACGATCATCAGCCCGATACTTCTATATTCGCAGCCATCAATCTTTCTGGAGAGGCAATCCATCTGATCAGGGTTCGGTATTTCGCACCATTGTCATATCGTCAGACCAGTGGAATGACACCATCGGCACGTTTCAGGTCTACGCTATCGAGGGCGTCGGCAGAGGGATGCAGGAAGGCAAATTTGCCGGAGCGGAGGACAAGCCCGCCATCATATTCGACCAGGATTACCAGAACGCAAAAGACGCTGGCAAGAAGTTCCAAGAGCTATCACTCGATACCGAAGTAAAAGGATTCCGCGCGATCACACTTTGGGAAGCGATCGAAATCGAATCTAAGGCACGATTGCAATGCTAAACTGGCTGGCGCTACCTGACGCGGTCTTGATACCGGAACTGGTACATCTCACGCGCTTCGACGACGTATTCGGAGAATATTACCCACAGGTAATCGACAGACGGATGATTCCTAAGCTTGAGGTAGGTGTCGATTTCGGTTGCGACCGCGAGGAAGAAAATTGCCGTTCGCGACACCTGTTGAAAATGCAATGACTGCATTGCCCTCTTGCGCTTCTCTTCAGGAACGGAATTACCCAACAGGTCAGCGACGAGGAAACACGATATTTTCTGCATACCGGCGAACGTGAGATGCGCATGCGCTGATACATCTTTATAGATCGATTTTTCTAGAAACTTGAGGAAGGTTTTGCACTTGCTCTCTCTTTTCGTCAATCTGAACGGCGTACCCCAGTAATCCACGAGTACCGGGTTAGCCTGCTCCTCGGGCGTGATCTGAAAAATATTCACCATGTGATCGATTTGGGCATCCATTGATTCGAGGAAGCCTTCCCACTCGACATCGTCCCCGTACTCGGCCTTTATCGTCGCCCTCTCCTCTACCAGATCGCGCCAACCGGCTCGCTGGTAAGCCAGCGAGCGCGGTATGAGGTCGTCAAGCATATAGACCAGGCTGAAGAGGAGATCGAGTAATTGCCGATTGACAGGTGGGATCACGATCACGTAATTCGGCTTGCGATTCGGATCGGGCGGCGAATCCGCCGTGATGTACCTCACCGCACCGTAGGAGTTCCAGGCGAACCGCAACATCACCATGAGGACTGAAAGCGAGCGTTCATGCTGTCTATGCCCCCTCACCGCACCAAGCTCGATCTGTTTTTCGAGATCGCGGCTTACGTTGATGTAGAGCCCGTCAAGCTTCGTCGCTACAAGTTGGTAATTGAACTCGCGAAGGGGTTTGAGCGGGCGGGAGTTTTCCGGCATGTTCTGAAGTTTACGCCCAAAGGCAGCTCCGAAGGATCAAGATCCTTATCGGAGACGTATAAGCGATTAGTACCGGTAAATCGTCTTCTCGTCAGTGACGCTTCAGACGACGACAAGGGCGTTTATTGGGGGAGTAAGCCGCTACTAGAGCTTGGCAGCTTCTGCGTTTCTTTTGGCAGCCGCATCTTGTTTTCCCATGGCAGTGAGCACCTGCGCGTGAAACATAAGTATCCCCTTGAGCGTTTTTGAGTACTCGAAGCTCAGCTCACGTCCCGCGGGGCTATTCAGCCCTTCACGCTCGTAGTTTTCAGCCTTCTCAAGGTCTCGATCTGCACTTGCGAGATCTCCAGCAAATGCCTCCGCCTGCCCTCGAACTCCGTATGCTGCGCTGCTGCCTGAAGCATCATCATGCCCTTGCTGGACTACAGCTACCGCTTTGTTTCCGGCTTG
This sequence comes from Acidobacteriota bacterium, assembly GCA_030853485.1. GTDB lineage: Bacteria > Acidobacteriota > Terriglobia > Terriglobales > Acidobacteriaceae > Edaphobacter. The sequence goes on along the minus strand of JALYVA010000177.1, from coordinate 682 downwards.
AATCGCATCTCGAAATTCCTTAGCCTGTATCAGCGTTGTTGTGTAAAAAACATAGGCACCGCGACGCGTGATGAAATGCGTCTTTGGATCGTATTTATCTGCCTCGTCCGCTACCTTCTTGCAGGCGACGCCTGCGTTCGCTGCGTCATGCTTGCTGACAAAGTTACGGCATTCTCGATCAAGTGCCATATACGGTTGCGACACGCTGTCATCTGGTAATGCTTTAGCCGTAACGGTGACATCCTGTGCATGGGCAAAATGTCCGCATGCAACGAACAAGAGCGCTCTGATGAAAGGGCGTGCTTCCATGCATTACATATTAGCAACCCGTTAGTCCTCATATGTCGGATTATCGTCAGTGGCGGTTAAGACGACAAGCGCGCGTTTCGGTACTGATGCTGTTGGAGCGGGGATGAGCTATATTGCGTTTTGAAAGATAGAGGGTTGGGATGAAGATTTCTGGCTGTCTCGTGGTTGGTTGCATGGTTGCCGCTTCGGTGGCTCGGGCCGCGCAGAACAAAGCGGCGGAGTCGGAGCCCGTTGCGTGGGGTGCAATTTCGGGTAACTCGTCGTGTGTCATTTTTGCGGAAGGGCATAAGACCAGCGGAAGGTTCTATGGGGTTGCGATCACAACCAAGACGGTGGGGAAACTGACGCTGGTGGAGGCGCAAAACTATAGCTT
>JALYVA010000152.1 GCA_030853485.1 Acidobacteriota bacterium | reverse complement strand
TCTCACCCGCTCAGCCGCCCGTAGCCTCAGAAGCATCCAGAAACAGCCAGCAAGAATCCGGAGTTACTTCCAGCAAAAGAACGTAACCTATGCCGCGTAGCAATACTGGAGGGCCGGATCAATAGCGTACCGGGCTTCCAGCAGCACCGGGCGAGGTCGGCAAGATCTCAACATGGCGTCGCCTGAGCGCGACGGTTTTACTGCAATATAAGAGCGTGGCAGGTTAGACGGTCTAATCGTCAGGAGAGTCATCGTCCTGGTGGGTGTCTCCCCATCCCCTCGCCCTGTCAATGATAACCTGCTTAGCCTTAGGACAGGCGCTTAAAGCTCTTTGTCAGATGGAAGTGAGCGGTACGCGATCGTAGGTGGTCGTACGCCGCTGAGTCCCGGGAGCAAGGAATGGAGCTAGGTCTCTCATCATGTAATTCCACGATTGCGGTCCGTTCAGTGCTGCTCTGCGTGACTTTGGTGGTAAAGCGTATATGGCCCGAAGCGATGAACCTCCGTCCAGTTGTCGTCAAGGTTCTTGTCAAAAGCTGCGCCAAGGTTGTAGGGAATTGGATTTCGTAGGCGATACGGGAAGATGAAGCCCTGGATCTCGTCGATATTCTGTGGAGTCTCGAGGATTCCGCCGTCCGGGTCAGACGGGATCAGAGCCCACTCAGACCGATTCAGATCGTCAATCTCTTTGCTCTCATCCAGCGGCCCCATTACGTCCACCTGGAAACCGAAGTAGCCCGGCACGTACTGTCGAGTACTCTTCAGCGCTGCCTCTACCAAGGGACTCACCTCGACCGGCGTGGCCACCGGCGCACTCCCTACGATTACCTGCAACTGATGTAGGTCGAGTTCGTAACCGTGATCGGCAAGAGAAGGTCTCAACTGAGTCGCCAAGTACGGTTCATGACGGGAAACTATGGACAATACACGGTCACGCCAGCGCTGCGGCATATGGGGGACAACGCAGATCCGAACTGTATCTACTGTCCGATCAAAATACAGTCCCATATTGACCCGATGTTCCCAGAGTACCAGCACCAGTAGGGTCGCTATCCAGGAGAATCGTGCGCGTCTACCCAGAGGCTGAATGGCTGCCAAAGAGAGCACCAGAATACCTGCGCCGTTGAAGAAAACGTGAAGAGGATCGGAACGGCCGAAAGCAGAAGGCAGAAGAGCGAGACCAAGCGCATAACATGCCGTCATACGAATCCCCGTCGCACTCTCCGTTCGCATCACGTCTGCGATGAGACGAGGCACTAGCCAAACCAAGGCAAACAGAAAAACGAGGATATGCGGGTACGGTGCCACGGGCAGATTCAGGGCGCCATGAGAAAACGAGTTCAGCATCCGGAGATACGGGCGTCCCAGAATGAAAAGAAAAGTGGATCCTCCTAGAACGGGCGCAATCGCAGTGCATATCCAGATTCGTCTGCCTTGCCGCGCGCGAAGGATGGCGAATACCACTCCGGCGGCTCCAAATGCCAAACCTAGTTCGAAGGAAACACCAAAGAGCAACAGATCGCTGACTGCGAGCGTAAGCACTGTACGCCAGACGGACTCAGACCGCGTTGAAAACCACAGAGCTGCAAAAGGTGCGATGAATCGAAGGAACGTGTAGTTCAGCCCTAACAAGGGATTGAACGCGCCAAACGCAAGGATCAGCAGGCCAGCCCTACGGTCAGAAGAACGAATCGGCAGTTCGTTCAGGAAGTAAGCGAGCATGCCTAAACCCGCCGACTGGTGCAATGCGAGAGTAGTGAAGTAGGCGGCTGTCCAACTCAGGGGAAGCCAGTTGTGCAAGAACACAGTGGGATAAAAGAGCAATGGACCATATGCAAACTCTAATTGGCTGTACAGGCTCCGACCGTACTCGGCATGGGAGGACATCTGCTCGATAAAGTAGCCGGCATCGGCAAGATAACGTAGATGTGACGCGGACACCATCCACGCTGAAAGGGCTGTAAGCAAACATGTAGCGCCAACCACTGCTCCTAAAAATACTGGCGGGAGCCGTTCCCTTTGGGCCGTGCTCGCAAAGCACTCTGGAGTAACCCTTCTCGCGCTGCCGAAACGCATTGCCCAGAGCACCACGCTTACACCAATGACCACAGTCGCAAGTACCGCAACTCTGTTGTTGAACCCCGCTACGTACGAAGCGGACACGACAGGTATATAGGGCATCCGAACAGTTAGCGGGAGCACAAACACCCCGATCGCAGTTGAGACGCATGTCACAGCCAAGGCCGCCAGCACTTCGCGTCTCGCTTTATCCATGTTGTGGACTCTCCAACTTCTTACCGCGCCCGAACGAACTTGTGTCTGCCCTGCAGCGTTTAGATCGTCGCAGCAGCATACCGTTGTTGCATGCACATGCCTTCTAACACTGTTGTTGCTGTTGCGATACACATATACAGCTCATCTTAAACGGTAGATGTCGTATACCTGAGACAAGACACCGTGATCGCTCTGCTGCTCCCTAGTTTCTCTGAATGACGGCCACCTGAGGGTTGCTGACGGATCGGGGATCAGAGTGCGCCGAAAAAGAGAGTCTGGACAGGTACCTTCACCACATCACCCGCGACCATCGCGAAAGTCCTGGACGATCTGTCTTTCTCTTCCCGGTCTTCCTCCTTCAAAGTAAAGTCTAAAGCGATTTGCGTAAAAGTACCTGCGGTATGCCAGCGCGAACGCTCCTTGCCCCGGTTAGCCTGCCGGAGCGTTTGCACAGGTCTTATCGCTTTTAGCAATACAGGGGAAGTGCACCGGTTGCTCATGATGCACAGGACACAAATAAATTCTGTGTCCGCCGTAGCAAACTTGGTGACTTCGTCGCGGCGGCTTGTTATCAGAGCACTTCTGATGCACAGAGCGGGCGCGATCACTCCCACGTCAACGACCCGCCATTCTGATATTCAATAACTCTTGTCTCGAAGAAATTCTTTTCTTTTTTCAAATCCATTGCTTCGGACATCCATGGAAATGGATTTTCGAAAACTGGAAAGACCGGCTCTAGTCCCAACTGGGAGCATCTGCGGTTTGCGACGACCTGCATATATTGTTCGCAAAGCCCTGCACTCAGTCCTAGGACCCCATTGGGCATGGTGTCACGCCCGTAAGCTGCCTCAAGTTCAGCCGCCTGCTGCAGCATTTGCCGAACTTCCTGCTGGAATGCATGACTCCATAAATCGGCATTCTCGATCTTGATCTGGTTGATGACGTCGATACCGAAGTTCAGGTGGATAGACTCGTCACGCAGGATGTATTGATACTGTTCAGCAATGCCCACCATCTTATTGCGACGGCCAAGCGAAAGAATTTGCGCGAACCCCGTATAGAACCACATGCCTTCAAAGACAACGTAGAAGGCGATCAGGTCTCGCAAAAAAGCACGATCTGCGGCGATCGAGCCCGTTGCAAAAGAAGGATCACTGAGATTCTGTGTGTATTGAATAGCCCATGCCGCTTTTTCAGTAATGGACGGAACCTCACGGTACATGTTGAAAAGCTCGCCCTCATCGAGCCCGAGACTTTCCACAATGTACTGAAAGGTGTGGGTATGGACAGCTTCCTCGAATGCTTGGCGCAGGAGGTACTGACGGCATTCTGGATTGGTGAGATGGCGATAAATTGCTAACACAATGTTATTGGCTACCAAGGATTCCGAAGCGGCGAAGAAACCGAGATTCCTCTTAATTGAGCGGCGTTCGTCCGCTGTGAGGCCCTCGGGGCTTTTCCAAAGAGCGATATCCGCCTGCATTGAGATTTCGGTCGGCATCCAGTGGTTGTTACAACCCGAGAGATACTTTTCCCAGGCCCAGCGGTACTTGAGTGGAAGGAGTTGGTTTACGTCCGCCCGGCAATTGATCATGGCCTTGTCGTCAACACGAACACGGGCTGCCCCTCGGGCAATCTCGCCTAAACCTGGGGAGTCTAAATCCTCTCGGATGGGAGGAGGTGTCAGTATCAGATCGGGCGGCATTTCTACAACAGCTTCGTTCCAGTCGAGCATTGGTTCTCCTCAGGTGTTTAGCAATAATCACTGACATGCTTCGCAGGTCGGGTCGTCAATCGAACAGGTCTTCGGCACTACCGATTCAAGTGAAACGGCATTGAGTTTGCCATCGGTTTGCTTCAGCGTGGATTTCTCCACATGTGTTGCACTGCGAGAACGGAGGTAGTAAGTCGTCTTCAGGCCGGCGTGCCATGCCTCGCGGTAGAGACCGTCGAGCTTCTTACCGCTTGGTTGATCGATGTACAGGTTGAGCGACTGCGCCTGATCAATCCACTTCTGGCGCCTCGCTGCGGACTGTATGACCCACGTTGGCTCGATCTCAAAAGACGTCGCATAGAGCTGCTTCAGATTCTCCGGGACACGGTCAATCGGACCAAGCGATCCATCGAAATATTTCAGATCGCTCACCATCACATCATCCCAAAGACCGCATTGTTTCAAATCTCGGACCAGCGCCGCATTTGCAACCGTGAAATCGCCCGACATGTTGGACTTCACGAAGAGGTTTTGATACGTCGGCTCAATCGACTGCGTCACACCGCAAATGTTGGAGATAGTTGCAGTCGGGGCAATCGCCATCGTGTTCGAGTTGCGCATACCAACCGTTCTGACCCGCTCGCGCAGCCCCGTCCAATCCAATCTGGCGGAACGATTCAATTTCAGCGCGTGCTTCCGGTTCTCCTGGAGTAGCTCCACTGAGTCGTTCGGGAGAATGCCTTTGCTCCAGAGCGAACCTTCAAAGCTCGAGTAGCGTCCACGCTCCGCCGCAAGATCGACCGATGCAGAGATGGTATGAAAGCTTATGATCTCCATGCTCTCGTCGGCGAATCGCACCGCTTCCTCCGAGGCATATGGAACGCGCAGAGTGTAGAGCGCATCCTGATAGCCCATGACGCCGAGACCCACAGGGCGGTGACGGAGATTCGAGTAACGAGCTTCGGGCACCGTGTAAAAGTTGATGTCAATCACGTTATCAAGCATGCGCATGGCGGTTGTTATGGTCTTTTTCAGTCGATGCTGGTCCATGCCGCTTTCAGTGACGTGATTTGCAAGATTGACGGAGCCTAAGTTGCAGACGGCAATCTCTCGATGATCCGTGTTCAACGTGATTTCCGTGCAGAGGTTCGACGAATGAACCACACCTGTATGCTGCTGGGGAGAACGCAGATTGCAGGGATCCTTGAAAGTGATCCAGGGATGACCTGTTTCGAATATCATCGTAAGCATCTTGCGCCACAGATCTACGGCACGGAGCGTGCGAGCGACCTTCAATTCGCCCTGTTGAGCCTTAGCCTCATAGAGGGCGTAACGTTCCGCGAAGGCTTTTCCATAAAGTTCGTGAAGGTCTGGCACCTCGTCCGGAGAAAAAAGTGTCCAGGTCCCGTTCTCTTCGACTCGTTCCATAAAAAGATCGGGCACCCAGTTGGCGGTGTTCATGTCATGCGTGCGTCGGCGGTCGTCCCCTGTGTTCTTTCGCAGGTCAAGGAATTCTTCGATGTCGATATGCCACGTCTCAAGATATCCGCATACAGCGCCTTTACGCTTGCCGCCCTGGTTCACCGCGATCGCCGTATCATTGGCAACCTTCAGGAACGGAACGACACCTTGCGACTGCCCGTTGGTGCCGCGGATGTGCGCACCCAGACCACGCACCCCACTCCAATCGTTTCCGAGACCACCTGCATACTTTGAGAGCAGCGCATTATCCTTGATCGCCTTGAATATCCCATCCAGATCATCGGAGATCGTTGTGAGAAAACAGGACGAAAGCTGCGGACGCAGGGTTCCGGCATTGAAGAGCGTCGGCGTTGAGCACATGAAGTCGAAGGAGGAAAGCAAGTCATAGAACTCGATCGCTCTGGCGTTGCGGTCGATCTCGCGGCTGGCGAGCCCCATTGACACTCGCATGAAGAACGCCTGGGGGAGTTCATATCGCACGCCATCCTTGTGCAGGAAGTACCTGTCGTACAGCGTTTGCAGGCCGAGGAACTGGAACTTGTTGTCGCGCTCCGGTTTTAGAGCTTCCGCGAGCCGGTTTAGATCAAAACTACCGAGCTCGTTGTCCAGCATCTGGAACTCAATGCCGCGCATAACGAATTCGGGAAAGTACTCCTTATAATTCAAGTCGCTATGGGGTTGTGAGGACGAAGCCGCCTTTGGAAGCACCACGGCCAGAGCCTCATCGCGCAGGATATTGAGCAACAGCCTCGCGCTGACGTAAGCGTAATTCGGTTCCTGTTCCACAAGCGACCGTGCCGCCATAGTCTGCGCGAGGCCAAGCTCGTGCAGTTGAATCCCGTCGTACAGGTTGCGGCCAACCTCCGCCATCACTGCGTCGGCAGAGACTCCATCAAGGTCCGCGCAAGCGGCAGAAATGTCTCGAAATAAGCGCGCACGATCAAGTGGTTGGAGTTGCCCATCCTTCAGGCGTACGTTGAGGTTCGGCTCCGAAGCCTCCGGGGTCTCGTCGTTGCGTCGGCGGCGCTCTTGGGCCCGCTCTTCACGGTAAATGACATAGGCGCGTGCCACCTTGTGTTCACCGCTCCGCATTAGTGCGAGCTCAACCTGGTCCTGAATGTCTTCGATGTGAAGATGCCGCCCCAGTTCAGCGCGACGGCTCAGCGTTTCTACTATTTGCTGCGTCAGCGATGTCACCGAGTCACGGATGCGGCGGGATGCTGCAGCCTCCGCCCCTTCCACCGCTACAAACGCCTTCGTAATTGCGACCTGAATCTTGTTCTGATGGAAGGGCGAAAGCGAGCCGTTTCGTCGAATGACATGAAGTTCCTGCTCACGGTGTATGGATGGATCCTGACCGTCGAAATACCCGGCGGGTGGAACCAGGGAAACGGAGTCAAAGCTAGGTGACTGGGCGGCCATCGAAAATCTCCTTTGGCCTCACAAAGCGGTGCGGGGAAACAGAGACTTCGGGTTAGCGAAGACACATCTCTGCCACCTCGCCCCCCCTCGGAGGCGTCAGCGTATGTATCCTAGGCAGGTCTTCGGACTTACAGGTTCAACCCTACTTGCCTGACTTCCCGAGCCACAGGCTCAGTGTCGTTTTGGCTTTCGTACCTGCTTACCGCTGCGGGGCAGTTCCGGAATTCCACCGGATTCCCTTTTCACCCTCACTCAAGAGAGACCAAGGAACTCGCCTACTATATCTTGTGGCAATCCGAATTGCAATTCTACAAATTGTGGATATCCGGGGAATGGGCAGAGTGAAAGCGGATGCTGATACGCTGCTGCTCAGAGCCAGCGCGCTGTAAAGTTCAGCACCGAAATGGCACCTTTGGTTCCGAAGAGGTCGCGGATCTCTTGGGTAAACCTAGTTGCGAGCGGTCCTTCATGTGCTCTCCATTTCACAGAGATCGCCGACGCTAGCGACCCCATCGAAACCGGTGAGAGCGTTTGCCACTGCGAAACCGCCGAGTACGAACCGCAGAATTGTGAGTTCCACATCCTGCAATGACTGTCTGCCGAATGGATGCCAGAATTTTGAGAGAGTTCTGGTACAAGGGACATCTCGCTGATGAAGGGCGACTGGATTCGAAAGAGCAGCTGGACCAGTAGGAGACACCTTCCGCAGCACTGGGGCTAAACAGCCGCTGAATCTGGAATGTCAACGCTCCCCAGTACAGTACTGTTTGCCAAGTCTGCGAGTGGGCGGTACACCTAGCGATTGCAGCCGAGACAACGTTATCAATGGGATCGCACAAAGCCTTCCACTATGCGGGCTTTGTGTTCCCTGGACGGCGAATATGCTCCAACCAAGCCGGCGCGCTTGGCCTAGCAACCCCGTTCCGCAGGAACTATCTTCTGCTGGCTTGACGAGTCAGCCTATAATGACCTATGGCAATCGCTCCTCCAGCCTCTTCGCAGGCTGGCCCGCAGCCAGAGCCGCAACACGCACCGAAAAGCGAACCGGAGACGGAACAGACCGAGACGGGGATGGAGCTGGAGGCAGCTCTTCCTGTCGCGGAGCCGCCGGCAGCCTCGGCTTCGCCCTCTCGCGCGAACCGGAAAAAGCAGGGTAGCGCGGCGGACAGTTCGGTGTTCGAGATGGCAGGGGCGGAGCAATCTTCGGCAAGTCATCTGGCGGGCAGTCCGGTTTCAGACATAAATAAGGTCGACGAGAAATTCCAAAAGCTGCTGATGACAGTGCATGAGAATCGGCCGGGCGACGACCTTGACATCATTCGCAAGTCGTGGACCTTCTGCATGGAACAGCACCAGGGGCAGAAGCGTGCGAGCGGGGAGCCATACATCATTCATCCGCTCGAGGTAGGGCAGGTGTTGGCCGAGCTGAAGATGGATTCGACGGCGGTTGCAGCGGGGCTGCTGCATGATGCGGTCGAAGATACCGATGTGACCTCGCCGGAGATTGCGAAGCGCTTCGGCGACCAGGTGGCGCACATTGTCGAAGGGGTAACAAAGCTCGACAAGATAAAGTTCGCCAATCGCGAAGATCACCAGGCGGAAAACATCCGCAAGATGCTGTTAGCGATGGTGACCGATGTGCGCGTGGTGATCATCAAGCTAGCCGACAGACTACACAATATGCGCACTCTCGAGCACCTAAAGCCCGAGAAGCAGCAGAAGATTGCGCGGGAAACCCTGGACATTTACGCACCGCTGGCGCATCGGCTGGGTATGGGCAAGCTGCGCGGCGAGTTAGAGGACCTGGCATTTCGGTACACCGACCCGTATGCGTACGAGCAGGTTTCAACTGAGGTGGATGCGCTGCGCGGCGCGGGCGAAGAGTTCCTGAACAAGATTGTGACGCAGCTTCAAGCGAAGCTGAAGGAATTCAAGATCGAGGGGCGGGTGGAGTCGCGGATCAAGCGGCTGTATTCGATTCAGCAGAAGCTTGCGGACCAGAAAATTCCGGTGGACCAGGTGTACGACCTGCTGGCGATTCGTGTGATCTGCAACTCGGTGCAGGATTGCTACGCGCTGTTGGGGCTGCTGCACTCAATCTGGAGGCCTGTGCCAGGAAGAATCAAAGACTTTATAGCGATGCCTCGTCCCAACCTGTATCAATCCCTGCATACGACGTTGATCGCGGAGGGTGGGCATCAATTTGAGGTGCAGATCCGTACCGAGGACATGCATCGCGTGGCCGAGGAAGGGATCGCTGCACACTGGAAATACAAGGCCTCGGACAATGTGAGCGCGAAGGACGAGCAAAGGCTGGCGTGGGTGCGGCAGCTTATGGAATGGCAGCGCGAAATGACCGATCCAAACGAGTTCATGTCGACGCTGAAGATCGATCTGTACCCCGAGGAGGTGTATACCTTCACCCCGAAGGGCAAGGTTGTTGTATTGCCGAAGGACGCGAGCCCGATCGATTTTGCGTATGCGATTCATACCGAGGTGGGAAACACCACGGTAGGGGCAAAGGTGAACGGGAGAATCGTTCCGTTGCGGACGAAGCTGCGCAACGGCGACATTGTCGAAATTTCGACGCACACGGGACATGCGCCAAGCCGCGATTGGCTTAGCTTTACGAAGAGTTCCCGGGCGCGGAACAAGATCAAGCACTGGTTGAACGAGCATCAGCGCGAGCGAGCGATCGAGATCGGCAAGAAGCTGCTGGACCGGGAGGCGAGGAAGTACAAGCTTTCACTGGGCAAATTTGCGGAAGCTGACTACGCAAAGGTGGCTGCTGAGTATGGTTTGGGGACGCAGGCGGAGCTGCTGGCCGGAGTGGGCTTTGGCAAGTTTTCCTCGCGCCAGGTGCTGAACAAACTGGAGCCGGGTTCCACGATGTCGGCTGAGCCTGCCGAGGCTGAGTCCGGGGTGGGGAATGCCCTGGGAAAAATGTCCGATGCGGTAAAGCGAGTTTTCTTCGGCAGGGGGTCGGACTCACTGCAAGTGGAAGGCCAGGACGATCTGCTGGTCTATCGGGCGCGCTGTTGTAACCCTATTCGCGGAGAGGAGATCATCGGCTATGTAACGCGGGGCAAGGGCGTGGCGGTGCATGCGAGGAGTTGTCCCAATGTGCAGAACCTGTTGTACGAATCAGACCGGCGGATTCAGGTGGAGTGGTCGCCGCTGCCGGTCGAGGCGGGTGGGACGAAAGCGCAGACCTATCCGGTGAAGTTGACGGTGTTGTGTGATGATCGGGCGGGGATGTTGAAGGAGTTTACCGCGATCATCTCGGACGATGGAACGAATATCCGCAGCGTGGACACGAAGGTGATGCCAGACGCGCAGGTGATGGTGGACTTCGTCGTGGAGACCGTAGATGTTCGGCACTTGAACAAACTGGTGCAGAACTTGCGCAAGGTGCCAGGGGTGAGGGACGTGCAGCGGGTGCAGAAGATCTAGACCTCTGTGTCCGAACTGCCAGACAGCGAACCGGGAGCGCCTGACAGCGGGATACATCACGTAACTGCATGTAGAGTCGCACGGAGCAATTCTACGGTTGAGAAAGCGGGCGTGCCATTGAAGGGTGAAAATGCGGGAGTACTCGCCAGGATGTGGAAGAACTATCCAGTTTTCTGGATGGTTGCTGCCGCGTTCACAGTGCGGATGATCGTGGTCGCGCTTGGCTTTCGCGACCTTACCGATCCCTCGGAAGGCCATCAGATGTTCGGGCAGGAGGTTGGGTGGCTCGCCCGCTCGCTCGCGCTCCACCATGGGTTTTCGTCGCCTTTTTTTCCGGTTACCGGGCCCACTGCGCTGCTGCCTCCGCTCTATCCTTTTCTGCTGTCGTTGATCTTTCGCCTGTTTGGTCTCTATAGCGCGACCTCCGCATTCGTGATCCTGACCGTCAACAGTGTCTTTTCAGCGATTACCTGCGTTCCGATTTATTTTGCAGCGCGTAACCTGCTCGATGAGCGAGTCGCGAGACTGGCTGGATGGATTTGGGTCTTTTACCCGTTTGCTATCTATTTCTCGGCTGGCCGCGTATGGGAGTATTCGCTTACTTCGCTTCTCTTTACGACCTGCTTCTGGATCGCGCAGCGTCTCGACCGCAGCTCGAGCTTCGCCGCATGGTTTGGCTTTGGCGCGCTGTATGGCCTAGCGGCTTTGTCCGGGCCTTCGGTTCTTTCGCTTTTCCCCTTTCTTCTGCTGATTGCACTTTGGAAGCTTTACAGGGTGGGCGGGCGTTGGGGCCGCAACGGCGTGCTAGCCGTTTTGGGCATTCTCGCAGTAATGACGCCGTGGACCGTGCGCAACTACCGTGCCATGCACGTTCTGTGTCCTGTTCGCGATGACTTCTGGGATGAGCTCTGGGCGGGGAATAATGGCGACACTTCGAACCCTACGCTCGCGTGGACGCACCCCGCCAGCAGTGCTGCTGAGATGCAGATGTACATAACGTTAGGCGAGGTGCCGTACCTTGCAGAGAAGCAAACGCTGGTGAAGACGTACATAGCCCATCATCCAGCGGCTTTCGTTGGTTTGAGTCTTCGTCGCGTTGTCTGTTACTGGACCGGATTCTGGAGTGTGGATGCTGCCTATCGTCGGGCCGAACCCACTCAGTTTCCGAATGTCTTCTTCTGCACGACGCTGAGTCTCCTGATGCTCCTGGGTGTCATCCGTCAAAGGCACGCCAATCCAGACGGCGTACTGCCATACCTCGTGCTCATCGTCATCTTCCCGCTTGCGTACTATGTCACTCATCCGCTGATGGATTACAGGCAACCGATAGAGCCAGGAATCGTCGTTCTGGTCGCCGCTGGCATCCTATCGCTGGGCAAGAACAAAGTTTCGGATGCGACGCCGGGTAGCAGGATCAGCACCGAAGAGAGAGACTTCGCCACGCGCTAGTCGCAAGACATGAAAAGCTGCGGAGGCTTGCAGCGCCGAGGTGCAGGATGTATGGTGGTAGCAAGATGACTGCACAGACCAGCCGAATTTATTTTATCCTCCGCTATTGGCGCACAATAGCGGCTTCGGCGGAGCAGCTTCATCTGAGACATTGTTAACTGTTCAGTTGATTCGACATCCACACGAGCCGCGACCTAACCCGTCGCGGCTTTTGCTTTGCGTTAGGGAATAAAAGTCAGGGGGACAGATGAGCGTGAGTGCGACAGCAGGTGGGCAGGCGGCGGTGGCGGGGCGATTTGGGGCATACGGCGGAAGGTACGTTCCGGAGACCCTAATGGCTGCGCTGGAGGAACTTGAGGCCGCCTACGCCGAGGCGCGAAAGGACGCGGCGTTTGAGGCCGAACTGAACGACCTCCTGCGCAACTACTGCGGCCGGCCGACTCCGCTTTTTTTTGCGAAGCGGCTGACGCAGCAGTGTGGAGGGGCGAAAATCTATCTCAAGCGAGAGGATCTGCTGCACACAGGCGCGCACAAGATTAACAATGCGCTCGGGCAGGGACTGCTGGCGCGGCGGATGGGAAAGCAAAGAATTATCGCCGAAACGGGTGCGGGACAGCATGGTGTGGCCACAGCGACTGTGTGCGCGCTGCTGGGACTTGAGTGCGTGGTCTACATGGGCGAGGAGGACATGCGGCGGCAAGAACTGAACGTGTATCGAATGCGTCTCTTGGGCGCCGAAGTGCGTGGCGTCGCCGCGGGTTCGGCGACCTTGAAGGACGCTATCAACGAAGCCATGCGAGATTGGGTGACGAATGTTCGGACGACGTACTACATCCTGGGCAGCGCGTTGGGCGCGCATCCGTATCCCACGATGGTGCGAGACTTTCATCGTGTGATCAGCCTGGAGGCGAAGGCGCAGATGCTGGATCGGGAAGGGAAGCTGCCCACGGCAATCGTCGCGTGCGTCGGCGGTGGCTCGAATGCAATTGGCGCGTTTTACGAGTTTCTCGAGGATGCGAATGTGCAACTGATCGGTGTAGAAGCCGGCGGCCGGGGAAGCGGACTGGGTGAGCATGCGGCACGCTTTCAAAAAGTTGGCGGGGGAATGCCTGGAGTGCTTCAGGGAACGTACTCGTACGTGTTACAGAATGACGCAGGCCAGGTGAGCAGCACGCATTCGGTGTCGGCAGGTTTGGATTATGCGAGTGTGGGGCCAGAGCATGCAATGCTTCACGATTCGGGCCGCGCGAAGTATGTCGCGTGTTCGGATGAGGATGCGTTGAAGGCGACAGTGACGCTCTCACGGACAGAGGGGATTCTGCCTGCATTGGAGAGCGCGCACGCAGTGGCTGAAGCGATTCGCATCGCGCCTTCGATGGCTAAGTCGGATGTGCTGATGATCAACTTGTCTGGACGTGGGGATAAAGACATGGGGATTCTCGCGCGGGAGCTGAATCTACAACGGGTAGGAAATAGGGAATAGCAGACAAGATGCGAAAGGGAGGATGATGGCAATCGAGTTTGGAAAGAAGCCGGGGATAGTGGCGTACTTGACAGTCGGCGACCCGGACATCGAGACCACGCACGACATTGCACTGGCGGCTATCGACAACGGTGCCGATGTGATTGAGTTAGGTGTGCCGTTCAGCGACCCCCTGGCAGATGGCCCGGTAATTCAACGGGCAAGCGAACGTGCAGTCGCGCGCGGGGTGCGGTTACTCGATGTCCTGGAACTTGCGAAAAGCCTCCGTACCGCGCGGCCGAAAGCTGGATTGGTTTTGTTCTCGTATCTGAACCCCGTGGTACGAATTGGGATGAGAGCATTCTCGGCGCGCGCCGCCGAAGCAGGGGTGGATGGTGCCCTTCTGACGGACATGATCGTGGAGGAAGCGGACGAGTACCTGGAGGAGATGAGAGCGAACGGGCTGGCGCCAATTTTTCTGGCAGCGCCGACAAGCCCAGATGCCAGGCTCAAGGCCATCGCTGAGGTCTCCCGAGGGTTCGTGTACGCCATCTCTAGGGTAGGGATCACCGGCACACAGCACAAAGTCGCCGGGGACGCGTCGGAGCTTGTGGCGCGCTTGCGGCGGTTTACCAGGCTTCCAATTGCGGTTGGATTCGGCATCTCGAATGCGGAACACGTGAAGGCAGTGGGAGAGTTCGCGGATGCGGCCGTGATTGGCAGCGCGCTGGTTGCGCTGATCGAGAAAACTGCTCCGCGTGACGCTCCAGCAGAGGTTGGGCAATTTATTGCGGGGCTGCGATGATGACAACGGAATTATCATGGGAGGAACAAAATACATGGCAGCGCATTGTGTCCCTGGACGCTCCGCTGTCGCACGAGGGAACTGATGGAAATCTCCGACTGGAGAGGGAAGATCGACGAGCTGGACGTGCAGATTGTCCGATTGATCAACCAGCGCGCCGAGGCCGCACGAGCCATTGGTGAGCTTAAACGTGTGGCAAACCTTCCCGTGTACGAGCCCAACCGCGAGCAGGAGGTCTTCGACCGTGTTCGCAAGACAAACCCAGGACCGCTGGCGGATACCGAACTGCTCCATGTTTATGAACGCATTATCGACGTGATGCGTACCCTGCAGCGCAGGGATGTTTAACTCAGGATCAGTGCACGGTAGAACAGCTGTAGTTCAGTTTCAAGATCGAGAGAGCTAATTCATGATCGTTGCAATGCAGGATCAGGCTACGGAAGAGAACATACAGAAAGTGATTGAACGTATGGTGGAGCTCGGCTTCAACGTTCATCGCACAACCGGTGCAGCGCAGACGATTTTAGCCGGGGTGGGCACACCGGAACACTTCGAAGTGACCGAGTTCAAGGTGCTGGCCGGAGTGCACGATGCGTATCGCATCTCGTCGCCGTACAAACTGGCGGGGCGGAGCTTCAGGCCGGAAGGAACGACGGTCTCATTCTCGAACGGGGTGGTCGTAGGCGGCAAAAAAATCGTTGTGATGGCCGGACCCTGCTCGGTGGAGTCACGCGAGCAGATTCTGACCAGCGCAAAGCAGGTAGCCGCAGCAGGCGCGCACTTTCTTCGGGGTGGCGCGTTCAAGCCGCGCAGTTCACCTTACAGCTTTCAAGGCATGGGGCTCGACGGCCTGAAGCTGCTTCGTGAGGCCGCGGACGAGACCGGGCTGCTGGTGATCACCGAGGTCATGGAGATCTCACAGATTGAGTTGATGCAGCCCTATATCGACTGCTTCCAGGTGGGCGCGCGCAATATGCAGAATTTCAACCTGCTGCGAGAACTGGGGCATGTGCGCAAACCGGTCCTGATGAAACGCGGCATCTCGGCGACTATAGAAGAAGTGCTTTTGAGTGCGGAATACATTCTGTCCGGTGGAAACTACAACCTGATGCTTTGTGAGCGAGGCGTGCGCACCTTCGAGACATACACGCGGAATACCATGGATATCTCGGCCATCCCGGTGCTGAAAAAGCTCACCCATCTTCCGGTGCTGGGTGATCCTTCGCATGGGGTGGGCATTCGCGACCTGGTGCCGCCGATGGCGCTGGCCAGTGTAGCGGCAGGAGCGGACGGGCTGCTGATGGAGATGCATCCAAATCCAGACAAGGCAATGAGCGACGGTGCGCAGAGCCTCTATCCGGCGCAGCTGGAGAAGCTTATGGCGCAGCTTCGGCTGTTGGCCCCGGTGGTTGGCAGAACCATCGCGTAATCGCTCAAGATGAAAGAGCAGGCATGATCGAACGGGTTTTTATCATCGGTACTGGGTTGATTGGAGCTTCGACGGGGCTTGCCCTGCGCGGTGCCGGCTTCTCCGGACGGATCGATGGATGGGACGCCAGGCAGCTTGAGATGGCTGCGGCCGTACAGATGGGCGCAATCGACGGCAGGGCAGCGAGCCGGGAAAATGCGCTCGAACTAGTGCGGCTCGCCGATGTCGTCGTGCTGGCGGTGCCGGTGCTCGCGATCAAGGACTGGATGCAACAGCTCGCGCCAGTGCTGCGGCCCGGACAATTGCTGACGGATGTGGGCAGCACAAAGCTCGAGATCGCATTGCTCGGCGAATCGCTCTACCAAAGCCAAGGTACGGCCGATTTTCTTCCAGGGCATCCAATGGCAGGTAAGGAGTCGGGCGGAGCATTGCTGGCCGAGTCCGGTTTGTTCGACGGAGCGATGTGGCTTTTTACCCCGGCGGCGCGTGAGATGACGCCGATCGAAAATGACTGGCGGGGTTGGGTTGGTTGCTTCGGGTCGCGCACGCTGGATATGGACGCTGCGCGCCATGATGAGCTTTGCGCCTGGGTGAGCCATCTTCCGCAGATGCTTTCTACTGCGCTTGCTGCGCTGCTGGAAGAACGTTTTGGCGATGCTGCCGAAATCGCAGCGATCGGGGGCCGTGCATTGCGCGAGACAACCCGACTGGGAGCGAGTCCCTACAGCATGTGGCGCGATGTTGCGCTCACCAACACCGTTCCAGTTGCGGAAACACTGCTTGCGCTTGAACAGCGTCTGCAGCATGTACGAGAGAACCTGAGAACGCCTGAGCTGCGCGATGAGTTTGCGCTGGCAAATCGTTTCCGCATGCGGCGGTGAGTTGCCGATACTACCCATTCACTGAAGTGCGCAGACTGCGCCTGAAAGAAGACTAAACGGACTGTGAGCCAATTCACCAACCCTCTCGCTATCAATCTCGCCGATGTGGTGGCTGCGCGCGAACGCATTCGCGGTTCGATCTACTGCTCGCCTTGTCCGCACTCTCAGATGTTATCGGCCTTGACAGGCCAGCAGATTTATCTGAAGTTGGAAAACCTGCAGATGACGGGATCGTTTAAGGAGCGGGGCGCGTTGAACCGCATAGCGATGCTTACGCCCGAGCAGGCAGCGCGTGGTGTGGTGGCGGCGAGCGCGGGCAACCATGCACAGGGTGTGGCCTATCACGCGACTTCCAGAGGAATTCGCGCGTTGATTGTCATGCCGCTGGCGACGCCGCTGGTGAAGGTGACTGCGACGCGCGGATTCGGCGCTGAGGTGGTGCTGCATGGCGCGAACTATGACGAGGCGTGCGAGCGGGCTACACAGCTTTGCTTGGAAGAAGGCATGACCTTCATCCACCCTTTTGATGACGCGTCGGTAATGGCTGGACAGGGCACGATCGGGCTTGAGTTGCTGGAACAGATTCCGCAGCTGGAGGCTGTAGCGGTTCCTATTGGCGGAGGAGGTCTGATCGGTGGCATCGCCTGTGCCCTTAAGGAATCGCGTCCCAATATTCGAGTGATCGGGGTGCAGACCTCCCGTCTGCCTTCGATGGTGGCAGCGGTGGCGCAACATCATCCGGTCACGCTTGAATCCGCAACGACGATTGCGGATGGTATCGCCGTACGACGTGCCGGAGAGGTGACCTTTCCGGTAGTTGACCGTTACGTCGATGAGATTGTGACGGTACATGAAGACGAAATCGCCTCGGCGATCCTGGTACTGCTGGAGCGGGAAAAGACGTTAGCCGAAGGTGCGGGCGCGACAGCTCTGGCCGCACTGCTGCAAAAGAGAACTTCGCTAAAGGGCGCACACACTGCGGTGCTCGTGTGCGGGGGCAATATCGATGTCACGCTACTGAGCCGTATCATCGAACGTGGCTTAGTGCAGGACGGGCGTTTGATCCGCCTGCGCATCCACCTGCTCGATAAGCCGGGAGCGCTGGCAGAACTAACGCGACTCATTGCAAGCTACCGCGCAAACATAGTGGACACGCTTCACAATCGTGCCTACTACGGCGTCAATCTGGGCGACACGGTAATTGACATCACGATGGAAACTCGCGGACGCGAGCAGGTGGAGGAGCTTCTGGCTGCTCTGACTGCTGAGGGATACAAACACAGCCGTGTCATCTAGGCTGACCGGTCCCTGGTTTATCTACGTCCCAGCGCGGCTCGAGGCACGGCCCAGCACGCGCCCCCTGTTGACTTGGTATCGCAACTTCCAGAAGACACATATAGGACAGCAGCGTCCAAAGGCCTGAAGCAGCTAATTTAGTTGCTTCACGCTCAAACTGTCGGCTTCCCCGAATCACTGTAGAAGAGTGGCCGCCACTAACGTGTCCAACGCAGAGCTTTGAGTACTGGCGTCGGTCGCACCAAACGGTGCAGACCAGCCTTCTCCGAGGCTGTAATCGGGTGGATGGGTCTGGCTCCAGATACTGTCAGCGTTCGTACGGATGAAATGCTGGTAAAGCGAGCCTTGATGATCTTTGCCATATAGGATCCGGAGATTGCGAACAAAGATGCCTTTGAACTGTGTTCCGTCGGCACCGCAATGTGGCTCGCACGTCTCGTGAAGAATGCCCTGTGCATCGGTCAGATTAGAGATTGCGGCTTGAGCAATCTCCTTCGCCCTCAACAGAAGGGAAGGTTTATTGTCGATATTCGACATTGCGGCCAAGCCACCTAGAATAACCCCTTGATTGTATGTCCATACCGTACGTCCGTTGTTCTGGCATTTTTCGTCAAGCCCATCATTCACCAGATTCTTCGCATTGATCATCCCGGAATGAGAGAACCACACCCACTCCTTCCTCGCCCACGTTACGTACTCTTCCCGCTCCCGTGTGTCCGTCGTTTCCACCGCGAGTTCTGCTGCTACGGAAAGAAACAGTTCGTTCGCAATTGCATTCTTGTATTTGCGATCTTTGCTCCACCAGATCCCACCTGAGCAAGTGTTGTCCCAGCCATACGTCATGTCCTTGAAAATGAACTCAGCGGCTGCTAAATAGCGCGGATCATGCGTATGTTGGTAAGCGTCTATCCAGGCTAAAGCCCACCAGCCTTCGTCGTCGTAGTACTCATTGACAAAACCCGGAAACTTCTTCTGTGCGGCAGAAAGCGTATTAGAAAGCACGTAGTTGTAGTCATCGGATTGCGCACTCTTCGAGTAGTCCACCAATGCTGTGATTGCGTTTGCGGAATTCCACCACCCTGTCGTTTTGTACAGCCCGGTTAGCAGGCTATAGTCTTTCTGCAGCGATCGAATGGCAAGCGTCGCCTGCTGGCGGTAGGGCCCGTCCTCATGCTTACTAGGGGACGGCTGTCCAGCCGATTGCGCTGCCATCGTTATTGAGGCGCTGAGGCTCGCAACGAACAACATTGAAGTGGCTTTTCTGTATGCCTTCCAAAGGTGCATAGGATCTCCTGTTACCTCACCCAGCAACGTTCTCTACGCCAATCACAATCTGGACCCAACCATTAGCCTGATCCGCTGCTTCCACACATCAGGTGATTGGCTGGCGATTTCGCGTTCGATGCATCTTTATGGAATGACAGCGTTGTCTTCCGTAGGCTTAACGAGAGCCTATAGCCGGCAAGCGTTAGGGTCAACTTGCGAGAAGAAGGCTGAGCTCGGTAAGAATAAGAGGCTGACGAGTTGGCTCCGGGTGCTGCCGCTGTCATGTCGCGTGAAGACCTGGTTTGCCCTTAGTCTTGCTTTTCCAGACGGGTGCGCATCCACAAGATTGTCGCAGGATAAGTTCTGTCGCTAAAACGACTGACCGCCGTGCCTCACCTGCAGTTCCTCGAATTCGTTCGAAGAGCAGAGTCGCCGCTTCCGCTCCGAAGGCCTCTGCAGGCTGCCGCACCACGGTAAGGCTTGGGGTCAACATATCAGCCAGCTCGAAGTCATCAAAAGACAAAAATGGAACGTCGGACCCAAGTCTTTTGTCGATCTCGCGCATTGCCCGCAGGGTCAGCATCGTGCAAACCCAATTCATACAGATGATAGCGTCTGCTTTGTTTTGCCTGAAGACAGTTTCAGAGAGCCATTCAGGGGTCAGCAGGTTTTCATGCTCGACCATGCACGCGCGTGGCTCTAACCCAGCTTTTTTCATCGCCTCGCGATAGCCGGCCATCCGCTCAGAGCATGTGTAAAGTGCAGGGCGCGCCCCGATGGCCACAACTCTTTTGTACCCGTGATCCAGAAGATGTTTGACGGCCGATTTTGCACTCCGTCGATTTGGGATCGTCACAGAGTCGAAATCGGCTCCATGAATGGGCTGATCGTAGGTCACGACGTGCAATCCAGGTGGGATGATGTCGCTGACAGTATTCTTGCGACTATCAGCTGGAGAGATCACCAGCCCGTCGATTTGACGGCCTATGAGACTCTGAACTTCGAATCGCTCGACATCCGAATACCCGCCCGAACTCGCCAGTATCACAATGTGCCCGTTTGCACGCGCGATCTCCTGCACCGCTTTGACTGCGCTACCTGTGAAAGGATCCGAAAGGTTCGGGACAATCATTCCGATCGCAATGGATTTGCGCGCCTTCAGGCCTCTGGCGAGTTCGTTGGGGCGATAATCAAGACGAGCCATCACCTCGCGAATGCGTGCCGCCGTTTTCTCTTTGACGTATGGTTCATCATTGAGCGCACGTGACGCCGTCTTCAGTGAAACCCCCGCTTCACGAGCGACGTCAACGAGGGTTATCGTGTTGATGTTTTTAGGGATGGCCATCTGAACTCGCTTGCAGGCAACTTCATAGTACCCGACTGCCTTAGCTTGGCTGAATTATATCCAACGCTCTGAAGCAGGTCTGGGTTGACCTGTTCCATCTCGAAGACTTTCGCCTGGAATGTTCGTTGTGTGCGGCATTGGCCCCGATTAGTAGCATTCGCAAGGGCCGTCGTCAGGGGCATTCCCATACTTACCTGCGTCGCGAAATCACCTTGCGAGGATCTTCGAACCCACCCGTCGATCACAGGACAGTGCTACATTTCGCCCGGATGAGGAACTCATCTAGGACAGAACGCTGGCTGCACAATCCAATGGAACTTCTCACCTCGGGCCATGGTTGACATACGTAGCCTGCGACGATAGCGCGCGCAAGAGTCCAAAGGAAAGGTCTTGACAATGGAGGATTGCGGCATATATAAATCGTCGGTCAACGTTTATGACAGCGATGTCATTAAATCAGGCGTCATGCACAGCTTAGAAAAGTTGCACAGACAGCCGGCTGCGAACGGTTCCATCTATAGGAGGCTTCACCATGCACATCAAGATACTCGGGACGCGCAGCACTGAGCGCGCCCATGAGCCCGTCCGCCTGTTTTCTAGAGCGACGCAATTTGGAAGAGCAGCATTATCCGCTTTCTGGATACTGCTCTGCTGTCTGGCCATCCTTCCCTTCGCTGCATCTGGGAACGCGCAGACTACGGGAGCCGGAAACATTCAAGGCACCGTCACGGATTCAACGGGTGCCCTTGTTCCGAATGCATTGGTCACGCTCCAGGAAGCATCGACCCAGGTAACGCGTACCAGCAAAACCAGCTCCGCAGGCGACTACGCTTTCCCCAATATCAATGTAGGCACCTATTCCCTTACAGTTACCGCGCCAGGCTTTCAGACATACATATCGAGCGGTAACGTGCTCGAAGTTGGCAGCAGCATCGCCATCAACGTAAAGATGATTGTCGGCGGTTCCGATATAAAAGTCGAGGTCCACGCCGAAAGCCTTGCCCTCCAAACGGAAGATGCTTCCTTCAAGCAGACCATTGACAGGACCGACGTTCTTGAAATGCCGCTCAACGGCCGCCACATGACGGACCTTGTCACTCTCGCGGGTGGTTCTCAAGGCGGCTCCAATCCCGGAGATGCCAACGGAAGCAAATATGCGAGCCAGAGCACCGGTATTTCCATCGCCGGTGCGCCCGGCAATACGGTCAGCTATCGGCTGGATGGCGGCGACAACAATGACTACATGGGCGGAGAGAATGCGCCCATGCCTTTCCCGGATGCGATCGGTCAATTCAGCGTGGAGACCGCTGCGTTAGGCGCCCAGAGTAACGCCGACATCGGCGGGTTAGTGAACGTGGTGACTCAATCGGGTACGAACACCTACCACGGATCAGCTTTCGAGTTCGTCCGCAACAACATCATCAACGCCACCAACTTCTTCTCTACTAAGCCGGATACCCTGCACCAACACCAGTACGGCGGCACGTTTGGCGGGTACATCATCCGCAATAAACTCTTCGCTTTCGCTGGGTTCCAGCATCAATACACCAGCTCGAGCAGCTCGAATCAGGATGCCTATGTGCCCACCGCGGCAAACCTCGCCGGCGACTTCTCCGTAACCGACCCCTACCTCGCCCCGGGCCAGGCCGCGTACTCGACTCCTTGCGGACCTGCTGCCCGACTGATCGATCCGATTACCGGTGTCGCACTGCCGGGCAACAAATATAACCAGCCTGGTGGCCCCGCGCTGCCCCAGTGGAACGCATCGGCGTTGGCGCTGATAAAGCAGCTTCCTCAAATCAACCCCGCTCTCGATCCCAACAACTGCGGGCACGTCTCCTATGCCATCCCGTCTATCCAGACCGACAACGAGTTCGATACCCGGGTGGATTACACCATCAACAGCAAGAACAACATGTATGTCCGCTACTTTCTCGACAGCCAACAGATTCCGAGCTTCTATTCCCCAACAAATATCCTGGTCACGAGTCAATCCGGAAACCCCGAGATTCGGTGGCAGTCGATCACGATCGGTGAGAATTATGTCATCCGTTCCAACCTCGTAAATTCGCTGCATCTTACGGCGACCAGAAGGCAACTGAGTCGCGGTTTCAATGCCGCCACCCCCAACGCCTCTGCTTTTGGGATCAAGGTATATCAACCTGTCCCCTCCGGTCTCTGGATCAATATCGGAACTAACTCGAAACATCATGGGAACACGGTAGGCGGCGGATCCAACCTGTTAGCCACGATCAACGACAACGTTCCAATCGACGTCTCCGACGATGTGACCTGGGTAAAAGGCAAGCACCAACTCGCATTTGGAGGTGCGTTCGTCCGGAATCAGCTCAACCTCAACAATGGCTATTCTTCCAACGGTAACTTCAGCTTCAATGGGCAATTCAGTGAGGTAGGCAGTCCTGGAGACGCGAATCTTGACCTTCTTGAGGGCGCGATGAATAGCTTCTCCCAGACCAAGCCGCAGCAGAACGCCTTACGTGGATCGATCCCCACCCTGTATGCGCAGGATACCTTCCATGCCACACCTAGACTGACCGTCACGGCTGGCCTTCGATGGCAGCCGTTGCTGTTTCCGGTCGACTACTTCCACCGTGGAACTACCTTCAACATGGCCGCGTTCCTCGCCAACCAGCACAGCTCTGTGTATCCCAACGCTCCCGCTGGAACCTTCTTCTATGGAGATCCGGGTGTCACTCCCGCCTTCACAAAAAACTCACTCCTGCAGTTCAATCCCAGCTTTGGCCTCACGTACGATCTTTCCGGAACCGGCTCCACCGTATTGCGGGCTGGTGTCGCGTATGCGTACGACCAACCGAACTTCTTCGTAGAACAGCGCGTGCAACAAAACCCTCCGTTCTCTGTCCTGGTGGCTCCAAACACTTCCGCACAACTTTGCTTCAGTGATCCATGGCTCATTGGAGGAACCGGCAATGCGGGATGCGGTCAGACTGGCGGCACGGATGTCTCTCCCTTTCCGCAACCTGACATTCCAACCCCGGCGAATGCCACCTTCTCGCCGCAAAGTCAATACATCGTGTTGGAATCCAAGTACCGGGCACCCGATACGCTGCAATGGACTGCCAGCATTCAGCAGCAGTACGCGCATGGTTGGTCGAGCCAGATCTTTTACACGGGTAACCGCACGCAACATTTGCTCGCTGGAATCCCATTAAACCCGGCAGTCTTCGTTCCCGGAGTGTGGGGAGCCGGTGGCACCGGGTGCGCCGGTGTACGAACCAGCGGAGCGGGCGTAAACGCCTCACACCCCTTCGGCGCTGCCGGAACACCTTGCTCTGTCAATGGCAATAACCAGGATACGAAGCATGGTATCTACAACAACCAGCAGGCGCGTCTTGCGCTTGTCAACGCAAATCCAGCCCAGGGGAATCTGTATTCAGGCGGCAACGGCGGATCCCTCGTTGAGGGTGGTTTTTCCTATGCTAACTACAACGGTGTGATCGTTAGCGTGCAGCATCGCCAGTCGTCCACATTCAGCTTAGTGGCGAACTACACCTGGTCCAAGTGCCTGAATGTCTCTGACCCTCAAGCGGATATCAGCGGAGGTCAGTTCTCGGATCCCAACAATCCCCGTACGGACTATGGTCGCTGTGGCCAGAACCAGGACGCCCGCAACATTTTCAACACCTTCGCCGTTATTAAGAGCGCCTTCCCGCTCCATGGGATCACCGGCTATCTGGTGAACAACTGGGAGCTTGCTCCCCTCATCCGTCTGGCCAGTGGAACGGCATTCTCCGTCACGCAAGGTCAGGATCAATCTTTCACCGCAAACGGGGGCGACCGGCCGAACTTCGTGCCCGGTGTGAACCCGTTCAACTACACAAAAATCAAGTCGGACAACAAGCCAGGGCAAACTCCGATCTATGCTGACCGGTCGTATCTGAATTCGGCCGCCTTCACCCTGAACACAGTTCCGGGAACGCAGGGAAATATAGGTAGGAACACCTTCAGTGGTCCTATGTATTTCGAGAACGACGCGCAGATTTCGCGCATCTTTCCCATTCGTGAAAGATATAACCTGGATCTTCGCCTCGAAGCGTTCAACGTGTTGAACCATCCATCATTCAGCAACCCAAGCAGCGGCGGTCCAACCTTCAATGGTGGATCATTCGGCCAGATCACAAGTACCTCGGTCGGCGCCCGGGTCTTCCAGGGTGCTGTCAAAGTGTCCTTCTAGCTGCAATACATTCGTCTATCGCAACATAAGTCCGGTGATATTGCTCCTTCCGTAGTAAGGGCGGAGCAATATCATTTGGTAGCTCGTTAGTTTCTTCCCTAAGGAAACGCATTTATGTAACCTGGTCCGAAGCTCCGAGCGCGATGCCCTTGGTCTCCGGGTACCACAGCAGAATGACACCAATTTGCACGACCATCATCAAGGCGAAGAAATAGAAGCTCTTCATAGGTTCTGACCGCTGCAGAAGCGGAAATACCAGAACCAGAAGCGCATTGGCAATCCAGTGCACCGCGGCGCCGTACCCTTGCCCTGCCCCACGAACCCCAAACGGAAACAACTCACTCAGATAAATCCAAACAATAGTTCCCTGTGAGAATGCGAAAAAGCCGTTATAGGCCACGAGAATGATCAAATACCAGATTGGGTTCGCGTGGTAAGGAATCGCGACCCCAAGGCTAAGTAGGCATAGGGCCATGCCCAGGGAGCCGACCAGAAGGAGGGGTTTGCGTCCGAACCTGTCGACGCAGCCCATGCTGAGAAGCGTTGTTCCAAGGTTAAGTCCGGAGATGAAGATCGTGTACTGATGGCTTAACACCACCGTCAGTCCAGCACTGGAAAGTAAGTCGAGCAAATAAAAGAGAATAATGTTTACGCCAGAGAGTTGATTAAAAAGTGCGATGCTGGTGGCCAGAAGTAGAGTACGCCGGTACTTGCGGGAAAATAACCTCTCTTCATGGCTGGTCTGGCGGTCTCTAAGAGGAGTCGCCTGCTCACACTTCGACTCAGGATCCAAGAATCCGAGATTCTCTGCGGCCACCTGCGCGTCCTCACAGCCATCTCTGCTCTCAAGCCAGTAAGGCACAGGCGTCATGCACCTCAAAAGCAAAAGCAATAAGGCCGCAGGGAGTATGCCCACTCCAAGGCACACTCTCCAGTACATGCTTCCCCCCGTGAAGCGCATGCTGAGGGTCCCTGAAACAAACGCCAGCAACACGCCCAGGCCGACCTGCAGTTGAAATGAGCCAACAAAAAAGCCCCGCGATGATCTCGGAGCGATTTCAGCGAGATAGAGCGGACAACCTACAGTCAAGCCCCCAATCGCTGCGCCGCACAGACAACGCATCCCGACAAGCACGCCCCAGCTTCCCGCAGACTCGGGTAAAACAAGCGCTCCAACTGCGAGAAGATACAGTGCGGCACAACTTCCGATCAGCGCTTGCCGCCCGATCCTGTCCACAATGCGGCCTGCCAGGATTGAGCCGCAGACAGTTCCCCAGAGCGATGCAGCTACGGTTATGCCGAAAAGCATCGGGGAGAGGTGGAACGCCACCCTCAGGCTCGGGGCCACAGTGGACAGCGCGCCCAGATCGTACCCGAAGACCAGACCTCCTAGCGAACAGATCCCTGCAGCCAATACCCCAGGCCTGCGAAACATATACCCCCAACGAATGGCTGTGAGACTCTCGATTCGAATCAAACAAGCATACCGACTTATACGTGCGTTAGCGTATACGAAATGCGAAGAGCGTGAATCCGGAGGTAGCACAAGCAGCGTCTCATTTATCGCTCTGATTACTCTGCTCGGACAACGTTGTCAGCTTAGGACTGACCATATATGCTCGTTGTACCGTTCGCCGAGCCGCTCGTCCGTTCGTAACTTATATTCAGGAGATCGAGAATTTTGAGCTTACGCACCGAGCACTGTGGTGACACTGATACCACGCGCGCCGCTTTGAGCCGTAGAGCCCTCTTGAACCAGATGGGACGTATTTCGCTAGGAGCGGCGACCTTCTCAGCGCTTCCTCATGCAATAAGTGGACAGATCAATATAACGCCCGAATCGCGACGTCCCAGTCTCTCTGATCGGAAGTTTCGAAGTGACGCCGTCGAACAATACATCCACTCGATAACTCGTCGCATCAGAGACAAGGAGTTGGCGGCTCTCTTCGCGAACTGCTTTCCCAGCACATTGGATACTACCGTTCGTCCGGGGAGCTTCGAAGGCAAGCCCGACACTGTCGTGGTGACCGGAGACATACCCGCAATGTGGCTTCGGGATTCCTCCGCGCAGGTCTGGCCCTATCTTCCTTTGGCAAAGCAGGATGAGCGACTGCGGGCTCTCCTTGAGGGCGTAATCCGCCGGCAGACGCGCTGCTTGCTGATCGATCCTTACGCAAATGCCTTCATGACGGACCCGGATGCCCCGCCTCTGGAGTGGAGCCGCAAAGACCGCACCACAATGAAACCAGGTGTCGCGGAGCGCAAATATGAGTTGGATTCCCTCTGCTATACGATCCGTTTGGCACACGGTTACTGGAAAGCTACTGGCGACACTCGCCCCTTCGACTCCGCATGGCAGAAGGCAATGCAGGTCGTCCTACAAACGATGCACGTGGAGCAGCAAAAAAACGGCCCCGGCCCCTATCATTTCGAACGGGAAGCGTTCGCCCCCACCGACACGCTCGTGAATGGCATCGGCAATCCAGTCAAGCCGGTCGGCCTGATCGCCTCTGCCTTTCGCCCCTCAGATGATGCATGCATTTTCCAGTTTCTCGTCCCATCCAATCTCTTCGCGGTTCGTTCCTTGCGTCAACTCGCGGCCATGTCGCAAGCTGTTCTCCACGATTCAGAGATGGCCACGCAGGCAAACACACTGGCCGACGAGGTCGCGCTCGCGCTGCGCAAATATGCGATTGCCTCAACCAGCAGCGGGACTATCTGGGCCTATGAAGTCGACGGTTTTGGCGGCCAGATTTTGATGGATGACGCCAACGTTCCCAGCCTTCTCAGCCTGCCGTATCTTGAAAGCTCTCCCGACGCCGCACTCTACGCACGAACTCGCCGCTTTGTGTGGAGCGAAGATAATCCCTGGTACTTTCGCGCAGCAGCACTGCAAGGCATCGGCGGCCCGCACATAGGACGCGGCAGCATCTGGCCTATGTCTCAGATCACCTACGCCATGACAAGCGACGCAGACGCGGAGATTTCACATTCGATCCAGATGTTAAAAATAGGTTCCGCAGGCACCGGCTTCATGCATGAGTCCTACCAGGCGAACGACCCAAAAATCTTCACGAGAAGCTGGTTTGCCTGGGCCAACACACTATTTGGAGAACTCATCGGCAAAACGATGCTGACACGGCCGCAGTTACTGGAATGATCTTAACAAATTTGATCTGGCTTCTGTTAGAACGGCAACCTATCACTTCGATTCATCAAGGAGATTCAAAAATGAAAGCACAAGAGAGCAATCGCAGGGACTTTCTGAAAGGTGCCGGAGTGGCTGCAGCCGGCGCAGCGGTCACGGCTTGGACAGCATCAAGTTATGCGCAGATCGCGGGTTCAAACGATCGCGTTCGCACCGCAGTCATAGGGTGTGGCGACCGCATGAAAGACGCCTTGATCCCGGCCTTCACGCAACAGGCCAAGGAGATGAACTTTGAGTTCGTCGCCGTCTCCGACATCTGGAATCGTCGACGCGAAGAGGGTGCAGCTTACATACAGAAGGTGAGCGGCAATACCGTGGTCCCGGTGCGTAACAACGACGAACTGTATGCGCGAAAAGACGTCGATGCCGTGCTCATCGCCACCGCAGACTTCCAACACGCGCGCCATGGAGCAGAAGCAGTTAATGCCGGACGCGACGCCTATGTCGAAAAGCCGACAGCGCACACCATGGACGACGCCCGCCTCTTTCGCGCAGCGGTCCACAAGACAGGCAAAATTGTGCAGGTAGGCACGCAGCGCCGAAGCACACCCAGCTACCAGAGAGCCGCGGAATATATTCAATCCGGCAAGTTCGGCGACATCGTCATGGTGGAGATGACGTGGAACGTCAACCAGCCCGGAAGATGGCGCCGCCCAGACGTTGTGCCGCTTTTGAAAGAAGAGGACACCGACTGGAAACGCTACCTGATGAACCGTCCGCATGAGCCCTTCGATGCGCGAAAATATCTTGAGTTCCGCCTCTTCTGGCCGTACTCCTCGGGCATTCCCGACCAATGGCTGGTACATCAGATCGACACAGTGCATTGGTTTACCGGACTGCCGCATCCACGCAGCTGCGTCGCGAATGGCGGCATCTATCTTTGGAAGGACGGGCGCAAGAACTGGGACACCATGACCGCGGTGTTCGACTATGGCCCGCTCGACGATCTCAGCAAAGGATTTCAGGTCCAGTACACGTCGCGATTTACCAACTCGGCCGGCGGAGTCAAAGAGCTCTACTACTCGAACGGCGGAATGATCGACATGGACAAGCAGACGGTCACGCCGACCGGTGGCTTGACCGCAAGGTCCGCTGCCGAGATGAAGATGCAGCCCAATCTCTTGCCGAGCATGTCACTGGGCGAGAAATCGGAAGCAGTATCAACATCTGCCAATATGAAAGGCGATCCGCAGACCTCGGCGAACATGCGCAACTGGATGGAGTGCGTGCGCAGCCGGAAAACCCCGAACGCCAGCATCGAAGCAGGCTACAGCCACTCCATCGCACTTTGCATGAACGTTGCCGCCATCCAGACGGGCCAGAAGGTGACCTTCGATGAGAAAACGCAGCAGGTCATGGTCGGAGGCAAGGTTTATGCGTAGCTTGTTGGCGTTAACCCTTTTGATTGGAGGCTTCAGTTTGGGCGCGATTCCGTGTGCGCATGCAGGCGAGATCGCTCCGCATGGCAAGGGTGTCCAGGTCATTGCCGACGAGGCACATCGGCGAGTCGACGTCACCATCGATGGCAAATCGTTTACTTCGTACGTGTGGCCCGCCTCTTTGAAAAAACCCGTGCTCTATCCGCTGATTACTGACGAGGACGTTACGGTGACGCGCGGATTTCCGCTGGACCCCCGGCCAGGGGAGCGCGTCGATCACCCGCATCACGCAGGGATGTGGTTCAACTATGGCAACGTGAACGGGTTCGATTTCTGGAATAATTCGGACGCCATCAAGCCGGAGAGCCGGGCGAAGATGGGAACGATCCTCCAAAAGAAGATCGTCTCTGCCACAAGCGGGCCAGACAAGGGAGAGCTGGTAGTTGACTCTGTCTGGATCACCGGACAGAACCAGGAAATCCTGACAGAGAGAACGCGGTACGTCTTCAGCCGGCAGAAAGGTGCGCGTGTGATCGACCAGATCACCACCTTGCAGGCACAGGATAAAGCTGTGTTCCACGACGACAAGGAGGGGCTGCTCGGAATGCGAGTCGCTCACTGGCTTGAGTCGCCAGAGGAAAAGGGAGGAACCTTCATGGACGCGAGCGGCCGCCCCACGCAGGTAGCGAATGTCGATACCAGCGGGGCAACTGGAGTTTATCTCACGAGCGAAGGTGTAAAGGGTGCTGCAGTGTGGGGAACCCGAGGACAGTGGTGTGTTCTCACCGGCCATGATGCCACGAACCATGTCGTTTCAATCGGCGTCGTCGATCATGCCGAAAATCCCGGCTATCCGACCTACTGGCATGCGCGCGGATATGGGCTGTTCGCAGCAAATCCGCTGGGCCGGAGCATCTTCGATCCTAAGCAGCCGGCCTTCAATTACACCCTTCAAAAAGGCGACTCGGCTACATTTCGCTACCGTGTCGTGCTGTTCTCTCATGCGGCAGGCGTAGAGGAGATGAATGGAGAGGCGAAATCGTTCGCAGCGGAGTACAGGTAGACCATCTGCTTCGGGCCTAGGCACCAGACCTGTCCATAGCTGCGTAACACCCTCGAACAGGTCTGCCGGAGAATCGGTCTACGCAGGCTCGCCAGGGAGATGAATGCCCATCTCGTCTTCGGCGCGAATGTCGTCGTTGATCACAGGAAGGCTCGGCAGGTTGTCCGTGCGGCCTGCTTCTTTCACCACAGCCGATGCATGTTCCAGCACTTCGTCCACAGTCATCGTGTACATCTCGCGACCGTTGTCATAGCCGGACAGGATCGCGTGCTGGAGATAGCGTCCAGCGGTCTGCGCGGCGAGATAGTCCGTGATGACAAAGCCGGTGCGGCGCTTCTGCTCCACCCACGCGAGGTTAGGCATGGCGATCCACACCGGGCGGCCGTTCACCGCGAAGCGAACATCAGTCGCATCCGCGTGACGCGTCGCAATCGCCACCATCGTCCCCTTCCAGGTGCAGTGGAGTGCTTCGCCGGTCCAGCGGTCGGTCACTTTAAAGTCTTCATACATGATTGATTCAAGCTTAGTGCAGGGTTGAAGGAAGGGCAAGGTCTTGGCGGGCGCGCTGCGACGGAGCATTCCGTGTTGGCGTTCAGCGCGCGGGCACAGGGAAACTGTCTCGCAGCTCCAGGCCCACATCGAAGGATCGACAATCTTGTCATGCTGGCTGTCATCCCCGCAGCGGATCTGCTGTTTGCTTTAGTCGATACGCCGCCGCTTCTTTTCGCACGCACAGCAAGACTCAATCATCCGACACGGGACCCACGCACTTACTTCTTCTCCCCTGTCGAACCCACAAACGCCATCGCCTCCTGAAACAACGCAAGATCCTTCCTGTAAGCCGAGAGCTTTGCGCGCTCCACCAGCACCCACTCCTTCATCGTCCGCTTGCCCATTTTCAGAGGAGTGATGTCGTCCCGCTGTTCCAACAACGCAGCAATCCGTTCCTTCGGCAGCTTCAGCGCAACGCCCTGTCCCGTCGCTCGCGTAAACGCAAACACCTTACCCTCTGTATAAAACGTCACGTGCGAAACGGTCTTTTGTTCAGTGACATCTGCCAAGGATGCCAGCAATTCAGACAGCACAACGACAAGTTCTGGATCGACCATCTCGCACTCTTCCTTTCTCCTCTTTACGTTAGCTGCGATTCGTCTTACTCCTGCACCCGCCGTTGTGGGTGTCCTCCCCGCAAGAGATCTCCTGCTGTCCTTACTTGTTTTTTTGCTAATCGTCCTGCTGCCACTTCAGATCGCAGCTGTTGCAGTGCCACGGCTCGGAACCGCGAGGAACGGGAAGCGAGAACAGATACAGCGCCGCGAGCGCGACCTTACGGCCTTGACGCTCCCACGCAATGTCCGTTGAAGTGCATCGCGGGCAACGAGGCTGTCGGAAGTCGGGCTGATCTCGCATAGCGATGCTATCCGGTGCCGGTTGCGCCAGAATTGCTTCCGCAGCTTCCACGTCATTTGCAGCTACCTGCAGCCGAATGCCCCCGATGGAGTTCGAGATCTGCCAATCCAGCCGCACAAGGTTTTCATCCGTCAGGAAACAGAAGATCCCGGCCGACTCTACCGCCCCGCGAGCAACCAGCGCCTCCGAGAGATCGCGATAGCGACGCACTGTGGTTAGATCGCGAAACGCAGACCCCTCCTCCCGCTCGACCGGTGGAAGCAGATCGAGGCCACGCGCTTTCATCTCCGCAAGAAGCGCCGTCTGCGCGTCCGGGAGAAGCGAGGCTAAATCGGAAGCAAGACTCTGCAATTCCAAATCCGACATAGGGTTGTAGATGTCCGTAAACGTCGGTTCAGGATCATGGTGAAAAATGTTTGACATGCGTGGCGATGTTAGCAGAGCAGCGCGAACATCTCCCTACTCCAATGACTCTCTAAGTGCGCCCTGCGCGGGCCGCGACCACTTCGTGGGGGTATACCCCTTCGGCTGGCCCTCCCGTTGGTCGGAATCGATATTCATCGCGGCCAACGGGAGCGCCCACCGAAGGGGTATACAAGTTACGAAGTGACCTCCCCGCGCGTAGCGCGCCCGGCCGGCAGGCCCTCTCTCCCATCACACACAGGTAAACTCGAACCAGAGTGCCCAGCCCCTACACCCTCAAGCAGCGTATCGCCCTCGCCATTCTCCCCCGCCTTGCGAGCATGGCCATCTGCTGCCTAGGCGTCACTCTCCGCTACACCGACGTAAGCGAGCCCGGCGCCACTCCCGGCTACGACTCTCCGCCCCCCGCCGTCTACGCCTTCTGGCATCGCTGCCTCCTCGCCTGCGCCTGGCGCTTCCGCAACCACGGCGTCACCATCCTCATCTCCCGCAGCTTTGACGGCGAACTCGTCGCTCGCACTGTCGAACGCCTCGGCTTCATCGCCATCCGCGGCTCGAGCTCGCGCGACGGAGCCGCCGGCCTGCGCAACCTCTACCGCGCCTTCCTCGAGGGCCACTACTGCGCCATCACCGCGGACGGCCCGCGCGGCCCCGCCCTGGTCGCAAAATCCGGCGTCGTCCAGCTCGCCCGCCTCGCCGCCAGCCCGGTCAGCGCCTTCTACGCCCACCCCCACCACGCCTGGGAGGCCCGTTCCTGGGACCGCTTCCTCATCCCCAAACCTTTCTCCCGCGTCACCATCGCTTGGACCCGCCAGGTCCCCGCCGAACTGCCCGCCATCCAGTCCGCCCTCGATCTCTCTGTCCAACTCGCTCGATCCCTGAAAAAATAGTTCAGAAAAGTGGCGTACTTTTGGAGACCAAATTAGACCCCGACAAATGACGTCAAAACGCGCTTAAAAGCGTCCTAAATGACACGTATTTGAAGCTAAAAACACCCCGATTTGCTCGTATCCGACTTCCATTTCGACCTCCCCGAAGAGCTCATTGCCCAGTCCCCACTGGAGATTCGCGGCTCCAGCCGCATGCTCCTCCTCGACCGCGCCACCGGCCAATACCATGACAATTTTTTTCGCAATTTACCCCAAATCCTGTGCCCCGGCGACCTTTTAATCCTCAATGACAGCCGCGTTATTCCTGCCCGCCTTTACGCCAGCCGCGCCCGCAGCGAACAAACCCACCCCAAATCCCCCGACCCGTCGGGCCGCATCGAAGTCCTGCTTACCCAGCAACTTGCGCCCAACGACTGGACCGCCCTCGTCCGCCCGAGCCGCAAAATTAAACCCGGCGAACGCCTCCTATTCCATGATCAAAACGCCGAAAGCGAAGTAGTCCTCGAAGCCGAAATTATCTCCACTGGAGCCTTCGGCGAACGCACCCTCCGCTTTGCCCCCGCCCCAGATTTCCTCGCAATCCTCGACAAGATAGGTCACATCCCCCTCCCGCCCTACATCCACCGCGAAGACAATCCTGCCGACCGCGAACGCTACCAGACCGTCTTCTCCCACCAGCCCGGCTCCTCCGCCGCCCCTACCGCCGGCCTCCACTTCACCCCCGAAATCCTCGCCGAACTCTCCCATAATGGCGTGCAGATCGAGACACTTACGCTCCATGTAGGCCTGGGCACCTTTCAACCTGTGCGCGCCCAAAACCTCGCCGATATCCATCTTCACGCCGAACATTACACGCTTCCCGCCGCCACCGCCCTCGGCATCAATAGTGCACTCCGCGAAGGCCGCCGCATCATCGCCGCCGGCACTACCACCACACGCACACTCGAGCATATCGCCCAAATCTCCCCCGGCGCACCGCTCCAGCCGCACTCCGGCACCACCAGTATCTTCCTCAGCCCCGGCCATAAATTCCAAATCATCTCCGGCCTGCTCACCAACTTCCACCTCCCTCAATCCACGCTGCTGATGCTGGTCAGCGCCTTCGCAGCAGAAGAAGATGGCAGGGAAGCCGTGCTCGCCGCTTATGCGCATGCCGTGCGCGAAAAATACCGCTTCTTCAGCTACGGCGACTGCATGCTCGTTCTTTAATCACGGAGCGCTGCCGTGCGGGCCCCAATCCTGCCCGCTCGTTCTACCATCAAATCAACATGGCCAACTCCGCTTCGAACGAAAAGCCCCCTATCTATCTGCTGGACAGCATGGCCTTCATCTTTCGGGCGTACCACGCGATGCAGCGGTCGCGGCCGATGTCGACGCGGACCGGAGTCCCTACCGCAGCGACCTATGTATTCGTCAACATGATCAACAAGCTGCGGAAGGACTTCAAACCGGAGTACATGGCCGCCGTATATGACGTCGGCGCGCCCGTGCACCGCAACGAGATGGCCGCTCAGATGAAGAATGTGAAGAAGTTCAACATTAAGACCCAGCAGTTCGAAGCAGTGGAGTATGGCGGCTACAAGGCCAACCGCACCGAAACCCCGCCCGACCTGATCCAGCAGCAGCCGTACATCCGGCGCGCGCTCGAAGCATTCCGCATTCCGATTCTGTATTACGAAGGATACGAAGCCGACGACGTGATCGGCACGTTGAGCTGCAAGCTGGCAGCGCTGGGGCACAAGGTATACGTAGTGTCCTCGGACAAGGACATGATGCAGCTGGTCAATCAGGATGTTTCAATTCTGAACCCGACCAAAGACAACTTGATTCTCGACCCAGCCGGAGTGGAGGGCGTGCTGGGCGTTCCGCCGGAGCGGGTGGTGGATGTGATGGCGCTGCGCGGCGACTCGATCGACAACATCCCGGGCGCTCCCGGAATCGGCGACAAGGGATCGGTGGAACTGATCCAGCAGTTCGGCACGGTGGAGGCTGCGCTCGACCGGGCGGACGAGGTGAAGAAGAAAACGTATCGTGAATCGTTACAAAATAATCGTGACAATATCCTGCTGTCGAAAGAGCTGGTGACGATCCATACAAGCGTCCCAATCGCGTACGACCTCGTGGAGATGCGGACACAGCCACCAGACCTCGAAGCGTGCCGTGTGCTGTTTTCGGAGCTGGAATTTACGACGCTGCTGAAGGAGCTTGCGCCGGCAGCAAGCAACACCGTAACGTCCTTCAACCTGAAGCCCACGCGCGAGGAGATTGCGGAGGTTCTGAAGAATGCCCGCGCGATCAATCCGGCAACCGGACAACCGAACGGATTGGCAATCGCCATCTTCGAGGATGCGCGCGCGATTGCAGAGGAGGTGGCAGCGGAGCCTTCCGAGGAGAGTGCCGAGGCTGAGCCGCCGCCAGCCGAAAGCATGTTGCTCTTCGGCGCACCCGAAGCTGTAAGTGCCAACCCCGCGGCGGTAAGCGAGCAAGACCCTGCTTGCCGGCTTGGCCTGGCGGTGACGGACAGCGTTGCGGCAGAGGTGTCGCTGGACGCCCCGGGGGTGAAGGAGGCGCTGGCCGATGCGGCGCTGCCGAAAGATGTGCACGACCTGAAAGCCATTCTGCGTGCGTTGGCACCGCATGATGTCGAACTAGCCGGGGTTCGCGATGATGTGATGCTGCTGAGTTACCTGGTCAATCCGACGCACGGGTCGCACACGCTGCCCGACATCGCAGCAAGGACAACAAGCCGCGCGTTGGTGCATCAGGTAAGGAAAGATAATCCATCCGATCCGAAGCGGCTGGCAGAAGCCGCGGCAGCAATCGTACGACTGGCGGCGGCGCTGGGCGTGCAGGTGACGGAGGCTGGACGATTCGAGCACGTGATCCCGACGGATGACCCTGCGCTCGGCGGCGCAATGACGCCGGAGATGCTGTTCGCCGCACCGACTACCGCGACCAAGGCTGAGGCAGCCGTATCACTGCGCGATGTGTACGAGACCATGGACATGCCGCTCGTGCCAGTGCTGTTGCGGATGGAGCAGGCCGGCGTACGGATCGATTCGAAGGTGCTGGGCGATATGTCAAACCGGCTCGCGGTCGAGATCGACAATCTCGCCGAGCGCATCTACGGGATGGCTGGCGAGACCATGGGAGACGATTCGGCGCATCGCTTCAATATCAACTCGCCCAAGCAGCTTGGCGAAGTGCTGTTCAACAAGATGCTGCTTCCCAAGCCGATGAAGTACGGCAAGGGCAAGGTGGTCTCGACGGCACAGGATGTGCTGGAGGAACTCGCTGAACACCATCCAGTCGCTGCCCTGGTGCTCGAATACAGGCAGCTTTCGAAGTTGAAGTCTACCTATCTCGACTCCCTGCCGCAGCTGGTGGATGCCGAAGGCCGGGTGCATACGACCTTCAACCAGGTGGGCACTGCGACCGGGCGGCTTTCGAGCACGAATCCGAACCTGCAGAATATTCCGGTGCGCACGGCGCTGGGGCGCGAAATTCGCGCGGCGTTTATTGCGGCTCCCGGAAACGTGCTGATGTCGGCGGACTACTCGCAGATCGAGCTGCGGCTGATGGCGCACTTCTCACAGGACCCGCTGCTGCTCGATGCATACCGGACGGGTAAGGACATCCACACGCTGACCGCGAGCGAGGTATTCGGCGTAGACGCAGCGACAATGGACAAAGAGACTCGCGCACGAGCCAAGGCGGTGAACTTCGGGATCGTATACGGCATCAGTCCATTCGGGCTGGCGGCGCAGTTGAACATCGACCAGAAGACGGCGAAGACCTACATCGAAACCTATTTCGAACGCTACAAGGGAGTGCAGGGTTTCATCCACGAGACGCTTGAGACCGTGCGACGCGATCAGGCAGTGAAGACGCACTTCGGACGGTTGCGGCCGATCCCCGATATCCAGTCGCGCAACCCGAACATGCGTGGCTTTGCCGAGCGGACGGCAGTCAATACGCCTCTGCAGGGCACAGCGGCAGACCTGATCAAGCTGGCAATGTTGAAGATCGACGCGGCAATTCTGAACCGCGGACTGCGCTCTCGCATGACCCTGCAGGTGCACGATGAGCTCCTGTTTGATGTAGTGCCGCAAGAGACAGGTGAGATGCGGGAGCTGGTGAAGCGCGAGATGGAAAGCGTCGCGGAATTTTCCGTACCCATTGTGGCCGAGGTTGGAGTGGGAGCGAACTGGCGCGACATGGAATAGTGGACGCGTCGAACAGCGTAGAACCCATACATACAAAAGCGCCGCCAACCACGGTGAAGGTTTGCGGCGCTTTGAGTGTTTGCTGCTACTGCTATTTCTTACTTTCTTTATGAGAGGTTGGCCGCAGTGGCGGGGCCGGTGCTCATCGTAATGGCTCCGTTGACACCGTTGGGGAAGAAGCCGCCCGAGGTGGCGCCGGCCATGCCCCCGTAGGCGAGATAGAGGACCTCTCCTGGGGTGCGGGTGGCGGGCAGTCCGTTGCTGGTATTGATCGATAAATATTGTGTTTGGGGACCGCTGGGCGGGGGAATGAGATCGGCTCCGTCAAGCGGGGTTGTGGGGACGTTAAGACGCGCAATCTGGGTGCGGACAGTCGAGACATGCTCGGCCTCGGCGGCAAGAATCCGCGCCGCAGTTGTGATGACTGCGGGCGTGGTGAGCATGCCGGCCGCTCCTGCATAAGCGCTCACACCGATGTCCTCGAAGATGCGTGAGAGCTTGAGGTAGTCGTTCTCGTTGTCGAAACCGAACCCGAGAGCGTTGAGGTTGATGTTGGGCTGAGCGACAGCGGACGAGCCGAGCGCGGAGCGGAGCAGTTTGACGTGGGCGCGTTCATCCGATCCGATCTGCGCGGTGATGGCCTGGGTAAAGACCAGATTGTTGGAGAACGTGACTTTCTTGCCGCCAGTGACAGCGCCTCCGGTGGAGGGATTCCCCGGGTTAGCGACGCCGTTGATGCCGATGCCGAAGCTGGTGATCGACGTGCCGTAATAGGCGTAGGTATAGAACTCGGCTTCGAGGTATTCAAGGTTGAGGGCGAAGTTGAGGATCTCAATCTCGGTGTTCGACTGTGCCTCTGCGGGGGTAACGGAGGCGACGCTCAGAGCGCTAACGGCTGCAGTGGCGATACCGATCTTCTTGAGGAAGCTGCGGCGGTTGGGAGATGCTTCGTAGAGGTCGTTGATGAGGTTCTTAGCCATGGTGAGTCTCCGAGATGCTTCGGGTTTCAGGCGTGCGGGATTGGTAACCGCAGGGTAGGTGTACCGGGCGGCTTCTTCAGACGTGTCGTTTGTCATGCAGCCGTTACTGCGGGATCTGGCGGTCAGGCGAACTGGCGGCGACCGAACAGAGCAAGTGCGGCTGCGGGTGGAAACACGAGGAGCCACGTGGCTGGCTCGGGTACAGGTGAAGCCGAAATATTGACGGCGTAGCTGTTGTTGCGCTGAACGCAAGGCGCAAGGTCAGATTGAAGGAAGGTGCCCCCGCTGACGCCGCAGACATCGCCCGTCGCATTGGGACTTCCGCTGAACAGAAAGCCATCGCTCAGGTTGCCGTTAGCCACATTGGGAAACTCAGTTAGGTCAAGGACGTAGCTGCCGGGGCCAAGCACCTCGGAAAACGAAGCATCTTCGCAGAGGCCCGTGGAGGGATCGGCGGAGGAGGAGCCGTGACACATGGCATCGCCGCCTCCAAAGCCGAGCACGTTGCCGGTGGTCGCAGAAAAGAGCGTGAGCACAGGAACGAAGCCGCCGGGGAGAGAGACGGACATACCGTTGGCGTTGGCGCCTCCGCCATACGATGTTGTGTAGAAGGTGTAGTCGGTGGCCGAATTGGGGTTGAGGTTAAATGTGGCGATGCTGTTGTCGGCGGCGAAGGTGCCGGTGTAGGTGACGCCGTCGGCCTTAGCTGTGGCAGTTGCTGCCACGCACAGGCACGAAAGCAGGAGAAACCCGGGCAGGGATTTGAGGGATGTCATATTAAGTGGACTCCTGGGTGATTTGAGGGCGACGTTGCGGATTTGCGTCGGGCGTGCACCGATTCGAGAGCATGACGGTGCTCGGGATGGGCGGTGACCTGACGAACGGATCGGCCGAAAAGGAGGAATCGACGTCGTGGACGGCTGATCGTCGGGCGCCCACCCGAAGGAGTCGAGCTAAGCAAAACAGACCGAAGAGCGGTCGTTCTTAAAACCGTATCTTGGAGATGGACGTGTCGGTGCGACGGGCTTACATATCGTGTGATGTATACGAATGCGCTGAGGAGATGGATTGAGCGAGATATTTTTTTGTTGGATTGCTTGAACGGGTCATAGGGCGCGAGAAGCAGCATGGCAAGGAGCCCGCGAGTGATCGGTTTGGGCAGAGTGGGTGTCGCGGGGCACTTCGTGAGTTAATTTACGGGTCGCGAATGGGCTTACCCAGACCTCGCACGCGCTGGTAGACTGAAGTTCTGCGCGAGGAAAGCAGTGCGCCGAGATCTCTCAAAGTGGGTTTGCCCGCTGCGAGCACAAAGGAAGACTGAACCAGTGGACCAGCAGACCAAAGCAGCTCTGAAGCACGACCAGTTCGTTGATACGACGCAGCACGGACTTGAATGGGCGAGCGAAAACCGCCGTTCGGTTATCGTCACCAGCGCTATCCTGCTTGCGGTGATTGTGGTGGCGGTTGGGAGTGTGGTGTTCTACAACAGCCGCGCGAACCAGGCGTCCGTGGCCTTCGGAGCCGCGATGCAGGCGTACCAGACTCCATTGGCGTCGCCGGGACAGCCGGTGCCTCCGGGTGTAAAGACCTATGCCTCCGTGCCGGAGCGGGCAAAGGCGGCCAATCAGCTCTTCAGCGGAGTGGCCGACAAATACAGCATGACCCCCGATGGTAAGAACGCACGATATTTCGCGGGGCTCACCTTGATGGAACAGGGACAGACGGCGCAGGCCGAGAGCACGCTCAAGCAGGTGGCTGGAGGATGGAACGCCGACCTCGCCGCGCTGGCGAAGATGTCCCTGGCGCAGCTCTATCGTGAGACGGGACGCGATGCCGATGCTATTGCAATTTATAACGATCTGACCGTGAAGCCGGCTAGCACGGTTCCTGCAGGGCTGGCACAGCTGCAGCTCGCGGAACTTTACGAATCACAGGGCAAGCCGGAGCAGGCCAAGAAGATCTATGCCGCGCTGAAAGACAAAGACCCCAAAGGAACGGCCGGGCAGATTGCGGCGCAGAAGCTGAATCCGACACCGGCTCCGGGCCCGGTCGGTCCGGCGGGCATGTAGCCTTGTCTTTGAGACTACCTCGGTCCGGCGGGCGAATCCGCTCCCAGCCACTTCTCTGCTTAAGCACGGAGCCAGTCAGGCGGGATGTTCTTCGTCGTGAGAGAAGGATGGGCGACCGTCTGCACCTTTGATCGCTGCTTCTGCATCTGTGCGCAGACGGCTCAGAACACTCCACTGATCGTTGAGCTTGGGCGGCGCAGCCCAAACCGGTAGCGGCATGCGCAGATAGTCGGAAAGTGCATAAGCGTGCGGTTCGTACAGAGCACGAATTGTGTTCAGGCGGCGGGCTGAGGCTGGATCCCCGCAAAGGCGCAGGTGGTTTTCACCGAGGGACTGGCAGAGGCGGTTGAATTCGCTTGGCGGCAGACGGTCGACTTCGTTGCCGCGTGCCCAGCTCGGACTCTCTTCGATCTGAAACACATGGCCGAGATCGATCAACGCGTGACGCGCCATCACGAACGTCAGCTGCGCCTGCCGAGACGGGGTCCCCTCAACCACCGAGATCAGCAGCGCGCAAGTGTCCAGGATTGCAACAAGAGCTGAGAGCCAGCTCTGGTTGTCGTGCTG
This sequence comes from Acidobacteriota bacterium, assembly GCA_030853485.1. Lineage (GTDB taxonomy): Bacteria > Acidobacteriota > Terriglobia > Terriglobales > Acidobacteriaceae > Edaphobacter. The sequence continues at coordinate 41,867 of JALYVA010000152.1, read as the reverse complement.
GGAGCGGTAATAGCACAAGATCGGGTACGAAATGTGCGACTCGAGAATCTGCGCGGCCCAGCGCTCCCACTCCGCCATCAAGGCGTTCAGGGCCTCATGTCCATCTTCAAAGGCGTGTCGGCGTAGGAGTTCGGCGGCATTGGGCGGCGAGCCCGCGCGCGCATCCAGCAAAGCCACACTCACCTCCCGGTGAGAAAAGGCTTGGTAGAGCACCGGCAGGTATCCGATTACGAGCGCGACAAAGCCAAGGCCGGAACCGGATTCAGCGATGACAATGGCCCGTGCTGGCAGGCGATGTGGAACGACATCGCCAAGGCCTAAGGTGAACAGCGTCGTCCCGCTAACGTACAGGTCCGTACCGAACTCCGCCAGCGCGCCTGCATTGTGCTCCAACATCGCATCCCCGAAAGCAGAGTGCATGGAAAAATAGATTAGCGCGAAGCCGAATATCAGCAGGAGCGCCCACAACAGCAACAGCAGAAGAAGTGAGAGAGGACCGTAGATGCTGTAAATCTGCTCGCGGACCTTCTTCTTGCCCGAACGCTCAGCTAGCAATACCCAGGGCTTCCACGTTGCGACAAAAAACAACCGGGTAATCCGAAATCTTCCCGTGGGACGACGCGGCAGAACAATCGTCTGAAACGCATCGAGCGCCACACCCAGACAACAGACCAGGCCGGCGATAAAGGCAAAGAGGTGCAAAGAAGTAGCCTCTCGGTGACGTAAAACGTCCTGGCACGCAAACCTGATTCCAACATTATCAGAGGCCTACGCAGGTCTACGGCAAAACTCTGCAATCCTTTGCATGCGGGGTACCTGCTCGCATTTCGCTGGCGTGCACCAAGGAGGATTTAGCGTTCATTTCGTAAAAACATGATTTCTTCATTCGACAATTCTCTATTTGCACGCCTACTCTGTGGATAACGAACATGCTTCGCTTACATTCAACGCCGATCTCATGAAGGAGGTTGCCATGCAGAAAGTTGTAGTCGTCGACGACGATCACCTGGTTGCCGACACGCTTTCGCTGATCTTCGAGAAGAGCGGCTACACGGTCAGGACTGCCTACTCTGCAGAACAGGGCTTAGTGCAATGCCGCGAGTTTTCTCCCAACTTGCTGCTGTGTGATGTCACCATGCCTGGCCGCGACGGTCTCTCCCTGGTGAATGATGTCGCGCGCGAACTGCCGGCCTGCCGCATCCTTGTGCTCACCGGCTTCTACTCGAATCTGAAAAAGGTTCGAGAGCAGGCGCAAAAGCTGTCTCGCCCTATGACTATTCTCACCAAACCCTGCCAGCCTGCAGAGCTTCTCCGCGAAGCTAACGCGCTGCTGGCGACCGCCTGATCCGTTCCACTTATGCTTGAGCTCGGCCGCGCTCTCCTCTCCGTTGGACTTCTCCTGCTGATTGCAGGAGCCCTGGTGTTAGGCCTGGGTCGCCTCCATTTGCCGCTTGGTTGGCTCCCCGGAGACCTGAACTGGCAAAACGGGCGCAGCTGGTCGGCTTCTTTCCCGCTTGCTACCTGCTTTCTAATCAGCGTCGTTCTTAGCGTGCTGCTCTGGATCATTCGTCATTTTCGTCCCTAATCGAAGTACCTGGGAGAAGATTCCGCCGTGCTAACTCGGGGCACTGGCACGCCCGGAAGACTCCCCTCCAGATGCTAGACTCAGGCGGTATGTCTGAATTGGAAGACAAACCGCCGACGCTGGCTAGTCTGCGTGCCCGCAGCTCGAAACTGCGGCCCGTCAGGCGTCTTTTGTCCCCTTCACCCGCGAGGGAAATGTCTTTCCCGACCAGCCTTTTCTCGCCAAACGGAGAAGATCGAACGTTTTCAGGCCACACCGAGAGTCTGGCGACTATGCAGGAGCCGGACAGTCCCGCTCGCGCCGAAGCAGAGGTGCAGTTCGGAAAGGAATTGGCGAGCGCGCCTCCGGTTGGGCGCCGCATCTGGAGCGTTCGTGCGCTGGTGACGGACATCCGTCAGCACGTTGAGGTTCACTATGCCGACGTCTGGGTGGAAGGTGAGATCTCAAACTGTCGCCCGGCCACTTCTGGACATATCTACTTCACTCTCAAGGATGGCGAGGCGCAGCTTCCAGTCGTGCTTTTCCGGCGACAGGCGCAGCTCCTTCGCTTTCGGCCAGCCGACGGACTTGCGGCGCTGGTGCGCGGCCGCGTCTCCGTCTACGAGATACGTGGACAACTGCAGCTGATTGCAGACACGTTGGAGCCACGCGGCGCAGGAGCCCTGCAACTTGCATTCGAGCAGCTCAAGGCGCGCCTGCTCGCAGAAGGCCTTTTCAACGCAGCTCGTAAGCGCACTATACCTCCGTTTCCTCACTGTGTCGGCATCATCACGTCGCCCGGCGGCGCTGTCATCCGTGATATCGTCACGGTCATCCGCAGGCGTCATTCGCGTCTGAATCTACTCGTCTATCCAGCCGTAATGCAGGGGGCTTCGAGCCCTGGTTCCGTGGCATCCGGCATACGCTGGTTCAACGCACATACCGACCGCGCGGACCTCGTCATCGTTGCCCGCGGTGGCGGCTCCATGGAAGATCTCGCGTGCTTCAATGAGGAGGTCGTGGCTCGCGCGATTGCGTCGTCGCACCTTCCCGTCGTTTCAGCCATTGGGCATGAGACGGACTTCACGATTGCGGACTTTGTCGCCGACCTGCGTGCACCAACTCCATCCGCCGCCGCCGAGCTTGTGACCGCCGCGCAACATCGAGTGGAGGAGCGCGTGCAGAGCCTCGCCTTTCGCACCCAACGCGCCGGACGTTATCACCTGATGCATGCCCGCCAGCGCTACGGGCAGCTCTCGTCAGAAGCTGTTCTGGCTCGCCTACGAGACGCCGTGAACCGACGCGAGCAGCGCATGGACGAGCTGCACATGCGTCTTGATTCCGCTGTGCAACGGCGGCGCCGCCTTTCTGCGCATCGGCTTGCGTTTGTGAGTCGGGGACTCTACCTCCAAGATGCCAAGGAACGGATCGCGACCATGCATCGTCATCTGCAGTCCGCTACACAGCATTTTAAGCACCTGGCAGCCTCCTCCGTCGCCAGGCGCGCTACTCGCCTCAACCGAGCTTCGACCCGCCTTGAAGCTCTATCGCCGGTAGCCGTGCTGTCGCGGGGGTACGCGCTGCTCTACTCCTCAGAAGGCAAGCTGCTGCGCGCCTCCACCGAAACATCCCTTGGGGAAACCATCCACGCACGTCTGAGCCAAGGCTCACTGGAAGCGCGTGTCACGCATATAACACCCGGTGCTTCGGCGGATCCCACGCACCCGAACCACGCAATCGACGTCCCGGAGAAAAGTAACCGATGAAGAAGCTGTTTGGAACCGATGGCATTCGCGCAGTTGCCGGCCAGCCCCCGCTTGACGCACCCACGGTGTACGCTATCGGTCTCGCGCTCGCCCACACCCTTGCCGAAAAAACGCCACATCCGCGTGTCCTGCTTGGCATGGATACTCGCGAGTCAAGCACCTGGATCGCAGCCACACTAACATCCGGCCTGGTATCGGGCGGCGCTTCAGTAGAAAGCGCGGGCGTCATCACCACGCCTGCCATCGCCTACCTCACCCGCGCTCACGGCTTCGCTTCTGGCGTCGTCATCTCCGCCTCCCACAATCCGTGGCAGGACAACGGCATCAAGCTCTTCGGCTCTGATGGATACAAGCTCCCCGACGCACTCGAGCTGGCCATTGAAGACGAGATCTTCCGCAAGCTCAGCAGCAACACCGCGGCGCCTTCGCAGTCGAGCGCTCCTCAGGTCAACGACGCCGACCGCGCCGAGTACGTCCGCTTTCTTCTCGATGCCGCGCCCGGGCTGTCGCTCGATGGCCGTTGCATCGTCGTCGACTGCGCCAATGGGGCCGCGTCGAGCGTTGCGCCGCAGCTCTTCTCGCAGCTCAACCAGAACGGCGGTGGCGAAGTCATCACCACCCACGCCAGCCCGGACGGTCGCAACATAAACGAACTCTGCGGTGCGCTGCATCCAGAAATCGTCGCCGGTGCCGTCCGCCATCACAACGCCTCGATGGGCATCACATTCGACGGCGACGCGGACCGCGCGCTCTTTTCGGACGAACACGGCAATGTCGTCAATGGCGATGCAGTGCTGCTGCTGGCGGCGCGTGATCTACAGGCCCGTGGTCTGCTCACCAACAACACCGTCGTCGCCACTACTATGTCCAACATGGGCCTGGAAGCAGCGTTGAAGCGCAGCAGAATCCAGATGCTGCGGGCTCCAGTGGGCGACAAATACGTGCTCGAACAGATGATCGCAACTGGCGCAGCTTTGGGCGGCGAACAGTCCGGCCACATCATCTTCTCCGGCCGCAGCACCACCGGGGACGGCCTGCTCACCGCGCTTCTGCTGCTCGACATTGTGCACCGCAGCGGCAGAAAACTTGGTGAACTCGTCGCCGACCTCAAGGTCTTTCCTCAGGTGATCGTCAATGTCAAGGTGCGCGAGAAGCGCCCGCTGGCCGAGATGCCCACGGTCGCCGCGGCCATAACAGCGGCTGAAGTTGAGCTCGCCGACTCAGGTCGAGTCGTGATCCGCTATAGCGGCACCGAAGCCTTGGCGCGCGTGATGATCGAGGCAGAATCCGAGCCGCTGATGCGCCGCCACGCCGACACCATCGCCGACGCGATCAGAACAGAACTCGGGATCTGACGAACTTCCGCTCAGAGCAGACTTTGCGAGAGCGACGCCTGGCTTGCTGCTGCTCTGCGCAGTCTTTTGCAGTGTGGGCTTGCATGAAACGTGTAAAGGATGCCCTGGAATAAAGCGTCAAGAGTGGCGAGATGGGTAGATTGCTACGGGCACCAAGATCCCGTATACCCCTTAGCTGATTCGGCCCAAGTCGGCCTTTATCTATCTAGCGGGGATGAAGTCGAAGTAGGCGAGGTTGTTTCCAGTCTTGTAGTTGAGGGTGAGGAGTTGAAGGCCCTTTTTCGGGAAGGTGATTTCCCCGCAGTCGACCTTGTTCCAGGTGTGATAGATCATCCAGGGCGGGTCGTGGCGGTCGGGATAGAGAGTCCAGGGGTCAATGGGGAGTTTGCAGTCGGCGGCGGGTTGATTGTTGAGCGAGAACTGGATGGTCTGGGCGGTGTGGGTGTAGAGGACAGCAATTTTGTAGCGGCCTGCTTTCTTGACGTCGACGGTGTAGTTGGTCCACTCGCCGGCCTCTTCCCAGCCGAGATAGAGCTGCTGCCAGTCAGGTTCGAAGGGGCTGGGGTGGTTGAGGTCGGCGCCCTTTTTGACGTAGGAGATGTCGGGGCCTTCGTTTTCCCGGAAATGGCAAACGGTAAGGGGAACGCCCGTTTCGCAATGGCCGGCGGTGTAGTTCAGCTCGCCGCTGCCGTGGTTGATGTTGTCGGTGTCGTGATAGGCGACCCCTTCACCGCCAAGATCGTACAGTACTGCCTGGAGGCGGCCGGGAATAACCTGTGGACCGGAGGTGTGGGTGGCGTCGTGGTAGGGTTTTCCCTGGTAGCTTTTGGGGATCTGGGCGTTGCCACCAGTGGTGAACAGAACGAGGGCGGAAACGGAGCAAAGAAGGTGGAGTTTCAAAGCAGCCTTTCGACGATGGAGAATGGTCTGGACATCGAATTATACTTCGGTCAAAGTGCATTTTGAAGAGACGTGGCCTGCGGGTTGGGCCTGTGCGGGGCGTGATCACATCGTGACAGGTATACCCTTGGGTTGCCCCCGTTGCATCTGGTGGCGACCCGGACAAAGCCGGAACAGATGCCCGCTTTCTACAATTATGTCTTGCGTGCAAGCATCGCTTGACTTCGTTCTCGGACCCAGGCTGCTAGTCAGCCGGGAGGCGTTAGGACGCGCGCGACGTGATGGGTATGAGGAACATTCGGCCCGATTGGCTTACCTGATTCTGGATATGATTGTTGACCAGGACTTTTCAGCCATCGACTTTTTAGCATCGACCATCCTAAGGCGCAGGCTGCAGTGGCTATCAAGCGCGCCGGTCATGGGGTCAAATCGGCAGGATGCGGTGTTGATCTTGCGAAAAGAAACGAAAAGGGACTGGCCCCACTGCGTAGTTTTCGCATCTCTCTAGCCATGGACGGCAATGCCGCCAAGGAGATTGCACATGACCGACTATCGCGTAGCCAAGGGTGAAGCTAAGGAAGACCAGATCACCGCATCCATTGAAAAGTTCACTTCACAGATTCCATCGAGCGCCTATCTTGCGCTTGCCTTGGGATCGATGGCCGTATCGGTGGCGTTTCAGGCTGCGAAGAAAAAGCACGAGGCGCTGTTTGTGGGCCAATGGGCCGCTCCATTCCTGATTTTGGGGATCTATAACAAGTTGGTGAAGCTGCATGGTTCAGATGGCTCGGTGAGCGAGTCAGAAGAAGATGCGGGCACGCACCAGGCATACTGATTCCAGCAACGAGAGCATTGGATGACGCGAACAAGGCCCCTAAGCAGGGGCCTTGTTGGTTGTTGAGCACAAGCGACGGAGAAGAGGCAACAGCAGATCTTCTTCGGGGAATGACAGCCACAGGCATCATCAAACACCTGGATCCCTGTGGAGTGAGCTCAGGAAGGGCTATGGTGACGATCGAATCTGCTACCAGAGGACGCCCTGGATGGGGGCGGCAGGCGCGGGCAGGACGGTCTCTCCGAGGAGCTGGCGAAGGTCGGTTTCGATGGTCGTTGTGATCGCGGTGAGAGGAATGTCGTAGATAGTGTTGTTGAAGGGGTCTTCAAGGTCGCGGCCGATCTTGTCGAGGGCGAGGAAGATGAAGCCCACGAGAGTTGAGCCGAGCGGTGTGAACCAGCCCATGCTTGTGACCAGGGCGAGCGGCAACAGGATGCAGTAGATCTGCACGAAGAGCTGCGGGAAGTAGTCGTACTGCTTCGGCATGGGCGTGTTCTTTATGCGTTCTGCGCCGCCCTGTGCGTCGATGAGATCGTCCAGATTGCCGTCCATGACGCGCCAGTGCGCGATGTCGACCCAGCCGTGGACCTGGCACTCGCGCAGCAGGGACGAGATGTGCCGCTGGATGGCGAAGGGGACGTTCTTTTGCTCACGCAGGGCTGCTACTTCCGGCTCGGTTAGGACCTGCGCAAGTTCTTTCCAGGGAGAGAGATCACGAAGCTGTTGGCGAAGTGCGTGAACATAGGCGATCTGGTGATAGATGAGCTTGCGTTGCATCGTCTTGAGGGAGGCGTGGTCGGTGTTGTGCTGGGGCAGCATGACGGTAACGACCTGCCGGGCGAAGCTGCGGGAGTTGTTGACGATGGCTCCCCAGAGGGTGCGCGCCTCCCACCACCGGGCGTAGGAGGACTGGTTGCGAAAGGCGACGATGATGCTGATGGCACCCCCAAAGAGAGCGAGCGGGATGTGGGGCAGGGCGATCCAGTTCCAGTGCATGACCTTGTATCCGAGGACGACGAGCAGGTCGTAGAGGACGAGCATCAGCAGCGGCCTGCCGACGTACAAGAGCATGCGGCTGAGCTGTCGTGCCTGCGGAACGATCACGCGTGTTCGCCTTCGAGCGTGACCGGGGTGAAGGGACCGGTGCCGTCTGCGGAGATGCGGACCTGGCCTTTGCCGATGTCGTAGACCCAGCCGGAAAGGGTGAGCTCCTTGCGGGCCATGGCTCCGGCGACGGAGGGATGGGTGCGGAGGTGCTGGATCTGGAGGAGGACGTTCTCTTCTGTGAGGCGACGGATGAGGTCTGCGGGCGGCTCGTCGTGCGGGGCGAGGGAGCGGGCGACACTGAGGGCGGCGTGCGCGTTTTTGAGCCAGTTTTTGACGGTAGGCATGGACTCGAGGGATTCGGGGGCGAGAAGGCCTTTCATCGCGCCGCAGTCGGTATGGCCGCAGACGACTACGTGCCGGACCTTGAGTGCGGAGACGGCGTACTCGATGACGGCGCTGACGCCGCCGAGCATTTCGCCGTATGGAGGGACGAGGTTGCCGATGTTGCGGGTGACGAAGACGTCGCCCAGGCCGGATTGCGTGATGAGCTCGGGGTCGATGCGTGAGTCGGCGCAGGTCACGATGAGAGCGTGGGGACGCTGGGCCTCGCTGGCTGCCTTGAGGTAGGTAGCTTCGTGTTGAGGGTAGATCTCTGTGCGAAAGCGCCGGATTCCGGTCTTCAGTTCTTCAAGCACCGCGTCCATGTGGATTCCTTTTCTCGTGGGGATCGTTACTGCTTCCATTTGATGTTGCAGCCGAGGCTGGTGCGCTGGTTGGGGTCGGGACGTTTGCCGGCGATGACGGCGTCCATGGCGGTGCGGAGGTCTTTGCCGGTGACGGGGATGTCGTTGCCTGCGGTGCCGCGGCGGGGGCGGCTGTCGTCGAGCTGGCCGCGGTAGACGAGCTTCATTTCGGCGTCGAAGAGGAAGAAGTCTGGGGTGCAGGCGGCGTTGTAGGCGCGGGCGACCTCCTGGGTCTCGTCGTAGAGGTAGGGGAAGCGGAAGCCGAGGCGGTTGGCCTGCTGCCTCATCTCTTGGGGGCCGTCCTGGGGGTAGGCTTCGACGTCGTTGGAGGAAATGGCCGCGATGGCAATGCGTCCTTCGTAGTCGCGGCCGATACGGGCGAGTTCCTCTTCGACGTGCTTGACATAGGGACAGTGGACGCAGAGGAACATGACGAGGAGGCCGTGGCGGCCAGTTGGCGAGGCACCGCCGCCGGGCATCTTGTTGGCGGCGTCGGAGCGGTCGTCGTCCCATGCCGTGGCGAACACGTCATCGCGGCCTATGGCTTTGCCGGTCACCACGTCGACGAGCTCGAAGGCCGGGGCGAAGCTTCCGAGCGCCACCATGGTGGATTGCGTGTTTGCCATTGCTTCTCCGGGTGTTTCTGCTTAGTTGATGATAGTCAAACTGGGTTTGTGGACGAACGTGGAGTGGTCCCCTACTACAATAACCGGATGGTCATTCATACATTTTACTTTCGTTGGAAGCCGGCGACGACACCGGCCGAGAAGCAGCGGGCACAGACTGAGATTCGAGCCCTACAGGGCCAGATTCCGGGGTTGCTGGAGACGCTGGTAGGGGTGAATTTTTCGCCGCGCTCGCAAGGGTATGAGCTTGGCGGCATAATGAAGTTTGCGGACCGTGCGGCGCTTGAGAGTTATGCCGACCACCCAGTGCATCAGAAGCTACTTTCGTGGCTGAAACCTTTGATCGATCCAGTGGAGTTGGACTTCGAAGCCTGAGAGGGCGAGCATCTCGCTGGGTAATTCCGCGTCCGTGGGAAGGACTCTATGCTGGAGGGACAATGTTTGTTCCCCGTACCCTCGCCGGTGGCCGTGCTGATGTTGCCGGGCTGGGCGTCGGGCCGAATGGGCTGCGGCTTTGCCGGTGGTGCGATCTGGAGATTCTGGCGAAGCGGCGCCGGACGTTTTGCAGCGACTATTGTGTTCACCAGTGGAGGCTGCGCACCGACCCGGGCTATCTGCGCGACCAGGTCTTTGCCCGCGATCGCGGGATGTGTGCGGGATGCGGGATCGATGCGGTGAAAGCCTATAGCGCGCTGAAACGTGCGCGGGGGGCGGCTCGGGTTGCGGGTCAGCGGCTATATGGGATGAAGTCCGCTGCTTCGCGTCGGAGTCTATGGGATGCCGACCATATCCGCCCAGTGGCGGAGGGCGGAGGGCAGTGTGATCTGGACAATCTGCGGACGCTTTGCCTGCTGTGCCATCGGGACGCGACGGCACAGCTGCGGCAGCGGCTCAGCAGAGCTGGCGGTTGAAATGAAATGCGTGGCCAGAGTCTCGGCCACGCATCATAGTGTCCGGGTTCGCAATGGAGCTATTCCGAACCTGAGCTGTCCCAGCGGAAGCCGAACAGGAGGCTTGGCTTGTAGTACTCCCGCTGAATGGGATAGACGGGGCTGCCGACATAGAAGCCGAAGACCTCGTTGCTGAGGTTCAGCCCCGAAACGACGACGCGCAGGTGCCTGGCTACGCGGTAGCTTCCCTGGATGTCATATTGAGTGTGGGCGTAGAGGTACTGGTCGCCACCGGGTCCTTTGAGCCCGATGATGGGGTCCTTGTTGGCTACGGCGTCGCCACCGCCATAGGCGTAGGAGTAGATGTTCGCGTCGTTGTGGCTCAGGCCGAAGCGCATCGAGAAGCGGGTTCTGTCGTAGGTCATGCCGACGTTGTAGGTGTTGGGAGCCTGCCGGAGCAGCGCGGCCTTATCGGTTCGGCCGAAGGCAACGGGAAAGGTGACCTGCGAGGTGGTGTAGCTATAGTTGCCATCCACTCCAAACCCATTCAACATGCCGGGCAGGAAGGACAGGCGCTGCTGATACGCGAGTTCAACGCCTGCGATGTAAGCGCTCGGTCCATTGACCGACTGTTTGACCTGGTATCCGTCCTGCGGTCCGCCCTGGATCGTGGTGGACGTGTTGTAGATGGGGTTGGCGAGCTTTTTATAGAAGAAGCCGCCCTGCACCACGCCGAGCCCCTTGAAGAAGTGCTCGGCGAGGATGTCGAAGTCGTTGGCCGTCGTCGCGACCAACGCGGGATTGCCTTTGACGATCGATGGCGGCGTGGTATTGGGGTCGGTCTGGTTGGAAGGAACGATGTCCTGGAAGTTGGGGCGGGAGAGTCCGCGTCCGTAGCTCGCGCGCAGGTTGGTGTTGGGCTCGATCTGGTATTGCACCTGGACGCTGGGCAGCAGGTTGATGTAACCCGAGCTTCCAGTGACTGGAGTGACAGAATCGAAGTTTCCGTTGTTCAGGTTGACCTGGTTCGCGGTGTAGTGGGCGTCGGTGGCTTCGATCCGCAATCCAGTCTCGAAGCGGAACTTGCTGACGGTGATGGTATTCATCACATAGCCGGCATAGATACGTTCGTTTGCAGTGTAGGTCGCGCCGAGCGAGTTGATCATGGCGGTGCTGGTGTCGGCCATGAAGGAACCCGGGTTGTTCTGGAAAAGATTCTGCAGCTTGGTGTAGTCGGACAACGGTCCGAAGGCATAGCTGCCGTCGTAGTAGTTGGGATTGGTCTGGGTGCTTAGCCCGTCGGAGAGGAGCGGAGTGAGGACGTTGTTGCCGGAACCATCGAGCTGTGGGACGAAGTTCTGATCGTCCTGATTCTGAGTCTTGTTGGCATTGCGGATTTTCGTGCCGAACTCAAAGGTGCCGAAGTGGGATCCGATGTTGTAGAGCTTCGAGAGCGCGGCTCCGCCCTGGAAGTTGAGCTGCGTCGAATGCGCTTTAGGCAAAACAACGCTCGACATGGAATAGAGCTTCGGGTCTAGCACGTTGACGTTTGGGGTCTGCACGTTGAATTGGGGACGGTATGGGTCTTTGGCGTCGACGCTGAACTGAAGCCCTGTGGGGCCGTTGAATGTGGTAGTGGCAAAGTCCTGCGCCCCAATGTTGTGGGAGCGGCCGCCTGCAAACTCGACTGCCAGGTGGGCCGAGTTCCAGGTCTGGTCGAGCCCGGTGAGGACGCTGAAGATCTGCTGATCGGGCCGCCGGACATACTGCCGGTATTTATAGTTCCCGGTGTTGTCGAAGGTGGTGACGGTTCCGCTCTGCCCGGTGACCGCGGTTCCAGGGCTGGTGGAGGTTCCCTTGACCCAGGAGGTCGGCGTGTAGACCCATGCGTCGCCGTAGTCGTGGAAGTCCGAGAACAGGCCCTTCATATAGACCTGGGTTCCCGGGCGAACCACATAGTCGGTGCCACCGGCGAATCCGTACCGCGTTCGGTAGTACCTGTAGGTGCGCAGGTCCGCGGTGGTGAAGGCGGCAATCGGGGTTGTGCCGTCGGCTCCGGGGATCACCAGGGGCAGCGGTTCAAAATCGTCGATGCCGCGGTCATTATGGTCGTAGGTGGCCCCCAGCAGGAACCCGAGCTTCTTCTCAGTTCCGAAACGGTTTCCGTAGGTGCCATCGAAGCCGTTGAGCCAGCGGCCATTCTGGATGGGCGAGTAGCCGCCCTGGATGCCGAATTCGTAGGTTGGGCGCTCGGTCGCGGTTTTGGTCACCAGGTTGACGGAGCCGCCAATCGCGTCGCCGTCCTGATTTGCCGAAAGCGTCTTAAACACCTCGATGCGATCCACCAGGGCGGCGGGAATGACGTCGAGTTTGACGTTGCGCACGCTGCCTTCAGGCGAAGGAACGTTGACTCCGTCGATGGTGGTGTTGCTCAGGCGAGGCTCGGTGCCGCGAATTTGAACATATTTACCTTCGCCTTCATCGCGCTCCAAGGTGACGCTTGGCAGGCGGCCAACCGCATCGGCGATGTTGGTGTTCGGAAGGCTGTTGATGACCTTGGATGGCAGCACCTGCACGATGTCGTTTGATGTCCGCTGGATATTGATCGCTTCCGCCTCGCCGCGCAGACGCTCTCCAGTCACCATTACGGTGTCGCCCTGCACTGCAACCTCGAGGACGGGGTTGACCGTCTCGACGCGATCCCCGGCTACGTTGATGTCGGCATTGGCTGCGCGAAACCCAACATAGCTGCACAGTACCGAGTAGTCGCCGGTCGATACGTCGGCGATGCGGTATTTGCCTTGCGCGTCGGACACCGCGCGCTTGCCGGTCGGCTGTAGCTCAACCAGCGCTCCTGATAGGACGGCGCCCGAGGCATCTTTTACAGTGCCGGCGACGACGCCTCTGCGGTCCTGTGCGTGCATCTGCATGAAGCAGCTACCCAAGCACAATAGGACCACGAAATAATGAACCAACTTCGATCGATGTACCAAAAAATCCTCCGAATATCTGGGGGCGCCTGGCGAGCCTCGGTCGCTCTGGTGAACGTAACCAGACGTAGCTGCAACCCCGCAGATGAAAGTGCCCATTGGGCTTCCTCAGGATGCGCGCGTCGCATTACTTGAACATTTGCTTTCGGTTAACGTCTGAAGAATCGAGGGAGAGATCTTCCGGCAAGGATTGAATCCGCATCAAAGCGCCGCCGCAGCAGCAGGCGCTTGCAGCCGTTGCCGGCCGAAACCAGTTCAGAATTTCTCGAGCGTAGCTCCTTATCCTTAAGACACGCTGAAGGTGGCGATAAATTTCAGCTTCTCGGCGAAAGTCAGTACGCCTGCAGGTACGCCGTTTGGGAACTCGGCTCTCTTTTCCACCAGATGCCGGTCTTTTGCACCTTTCCGTCCCTTGCTGCGTGACCCTGTTCGGCATAGGCTCAGAGGTGCGTAGCTGGGGCATTGTCGGCCTTGGACGCGCCCCGATGGAGACTTCCACAGCAAAACGGCTGATTTTCACGGGCCCGCCGCATGAACACCGCGTGAACAGGGGTATTCACACGACTAACACAACATGTTGTGCTTTATACTTGACACACCCTATAGGGGGCGTTACTTTCACGACTGCAATACCCCAGACATTCCCGCTGGTTTCTGGCTTGACCCGCCCGCAGACCGCCTACCCCTCCCCCCGGGACGGTGCGATCGAACAGCGCTCTAAGCACGAAAAGCGTCGCAGACGTAGCCCATGACTGACTGCAGTGGCGAGACCTACGCAGTATATTTTCATCGAATAAGAAGGAGTTTCTCCATGGCCACCATCCCCAACCAGACCCCGAATGCAACTCGTAGCGGCCCCGCCGCGGCCTCTTACAAGGCACCCGTGCCGTCCTCATCCTCGAAGGCGCCGGGGTTGAAGTTTGAACGGCATTTCACCAGGCCGGGGGTATCGCCGTACAACGAGGTTGTGTGGGAGCTGCGGGATGCCATCATCCAAGACTTTAAAGGCAAGATCATCTTTGAACAGAAGAACGTGGAGGTGCCGGCGGACTGGTCGATGACGGCGACCAACATTGTGGCGAGCAAATATCTGCATGGGTTGAATGGGACCAGTGACCGGGAGTCCGGGGTGCGGGCGCTGATTACGCGTGTGGCGGAGTCGATTCGCGACTGGGGGATTGCGGGCGGGTACTTTGCGACGCAGCAGGACGCCGAAACTTTTTATGCGGAGCTTGCACACCTGTTGTTGAACCAGAAGGTCGCGTTCAACTCGCCGGTTTGGTTCAACGTCGGCTGCGACCGGCTGGAGCCGAACTCGGATGCGCAAAACTGGCATTGGGATGCGGTTGCGGGCAAGGTGGAGTTTTCGGTGACGGGGTATCGCAAGCCGCAGTGCTCGGCGTGCTTTATCAATTCGGTGCAGGACTCGCTGGACTCGATTTTGACGCTGGCGAAAACGGAGGGCATGCTGTTCAAGTGGGGCTCGGGTGCGGGGTCGAACCTGTCGAACATTCGGGGAAGCATGGAGACCCTTTCGGGCGGTGGCACGGCTTCGGGTCCGTTGAGCTTTATGCGCGGCTTTGATGCATTTGCGGGTGTGATCAAGAGTGGCGGCAAGACGCGCCGGGCAGCGAAGATGGTAATCCTGAATGTCGACCATCCCGACATCAATGACTTTATTCAGTGCAAGGTGAAGGAAGAACAGAAGGCGTGGCACCTGATGCAGGCTGGCTATGACGGCTCGGGCCCGGACTCGGAGGCGTACAGCAGCATCTTCTTCCAGAATGCAAATAACTCGGTACGCGTGACGGATGAGTTCATGCATGCGGTGGAGTCGGATGGGAGCTTCACGACGCGGACGGTGAAGGAGCGCACGCCGGTCCAGGAATTCAAGGCGCGTGAGCTGATGCATAACCTTGCTGAAGCGACGTGGCAGTGCGGCGACCCGGGCATGCAGTTCGATACGACGATCAACCGGTGGCATACAAGCAAGAATTCGGGGCGGATCAATGCGTCCAATCCTTGCTCGGAGTACATGTTCCTGGATGATTCGGCGTGCAATCTGGCGAGCTTCAACCTGATCAAGTTCTTTACGCCGGGCGGGCAGTTCGATATTCCGAGTTATCGTCATGCGATCGAAGTGGTGACGACGGCGATGGAGATCATTGTGGACTCGGCTGGGTATCCGACCGAGATGATTGCGAAGAACTCGCATGATTATCGGCCGCTTGGGCTGGGGTATGCGAACCTGGGCGCGTTGCTGATGGCGTTCGGTCTGCCGTATGACTCGGATGCGGGACGGGACTTTGCCGCGACGCTGACGTCGATTTTGTGCGGAGATGCGTACTGGCAGTCATCGCGGATTGCGGAGTCGTGCCCTGCGCTGGGTGCGGCGACAGCCCTGACGCAGCAGGCTTCGATCGAGGGTGGAGCGTGCCCGGGGTTTTATGTGAATCGCGAGCCGTTTCTGGATGTGATCCGGATGCATCGGGCGGAGGTCAATCATATCGGCAAGTCGAAGAACAGCGCCGAACCGTTCTCGGTGCCGCAGCTCGACAACCTGATCGAGGCGAGCCGTCACGCGTGGGATGGTGCGCTTGCTCATGGGGAGAAGCACGGCTATCGCAACTCGCAGGTGACGGTGCTTGCGCCAACGGGGACGATCGGCTTCATGATGGACTGCGATACAACCGGCATTGAGCCTGATTTGGCGCTGGTGAAGTATAAGAAGCTGGTTGGTGGCGGGATGATTAAGATCGTGAATAACACGGTTCCGTCGGCGCTGATCAAGCTTGGATATTCGGAGTCCGAAGTGAACGCGATCGTCAGCTACATCGACGCGACCGGCACGATCGAAGGCGCGCCGTCGATCAAGCCGGAGCACCTGGCAGTATTCGATTGCAGCTTCAAGCCGTCGAAGGGGACGCGCAGCATCTCGTACATGGGCCACATCAAGATGATGGGGGCGACCCAGCCGTTCCTTTCGGGAGCGATCTCGAAGACGGTGAACCTGCCGCAGGACTGCAGTGTGGATGATATTGCCGAAGCCTATATGGAGAGTTGGCGTCAGGGGTTGAAGGCTGTGGCGATCTATCGCGACAACTCGAAGGGTACGCAGCCGCTGAACGTCACGGCGCAGACGGACGCGGACAAGAAGGGGACGCGCAGCACGAACGCGGTTGCTCCTGCGGCGGCTGGTTCGATTGAGATTGAAGAGGCTGTCGTGGCGGCGAAGGCTGCTGCGCAAGCCGCGGAGTTGAAGGTGGCTGTGCTGGAGACACAGATGCGTCAGATTACAGAGGCTGCCCTGCAGAACTCGGATGCGGCGGATTCGAAGGCTCCGCCACGCGCTGTGCGGCATCGTCTGCCGGGGGAGAGGGCTTCGGTGACGCACAAGTTTTCGCTAGCCGGGCATGAGGGCTACATCACGGTCGGGCTGTATCCTAACGGGCAGCCGGGCGAGATCTTTATTCGCATGGCGAAGGAAGGCTCGACGGTTTCGGGCTTGATGGATTCGTTCGCGACGGCGATCTCGTTGGCGCTGCAGCATGGTGTGCCTCTGCGTGTGCTGTGCGAGAAGTTCGCTCATACGCGCTTTGAGCCTTCGGGCTGGACGGGCAATGAGCAGATCGGTTATGCGAAATCGATCATGGACTACATCTTCCGTTGGATCCAAATCCGCTTCCTGTCCGGACAGCAGCTCGATCTGTTCGCGGGACTCACGCCGCAGCATTCGGTCCCGGTGGCGGGTACGGTGCATGCGCCCGGGAACACGATTGTGGAGTCGCTGTCGGCGTCTTCCGCGATGGGCGCTTCCGCGTCTTCGCGTGGAGGAGCGGAGGCGTCTGCTGTTTCGGCGCCGGATGACTTCTACATCACGACTCCACCACAGCAGGGAATCGCTCCGGACCTGGCGGCTCGCAGTGGCCTGAGTGAGAGCGGGTCAGCCGTGACGGAGAGCATGTCCATGGAAGATCGGGGCATCTATCATGCGGCCGATGCGATGAAGTCTATGTACGACATGGGCGACGCGCCGTCGTGCGCTACGTGTGGGGCAATTATGACGCGGAGCGGAAGCTGCTATCGGTGCATGAGCTGCGGCAGTACGAGCGGCTGCAGCTGAGATGGCATAGCAGAGATTGAGCTCAGGAGCCATCAGGGTTACCCAGGAACTTTTACAATGTCCTTTTCTCCAAGAAAAGTTTCGGTCATTCCGGATGCGCAAAAAGATTTCATAGTCCCCAGTCAACGACAGCCGGACACTCGAAGTTCTCGACGCAGATGCCGAATCAACTCTCTCAAGACTACCGCTTGAAGAAAGCGTCAGCAGGCGTGGAGCAGATTCAGATGTTCACGCGAGAGCGATTGCTGGATAGAGGTTCGAAGTTTGGCTAGCGAGTGCTTGGGTGCGCAACCGGCATCACGCGGTAGCGTGCGCCTAGATAGAACGCAGGATTGGATTGACACGCTGTGGGGAAGAGTGGAGACTCGGCCCATGCGACTCGTCATTCTTTGCTTCCTTGCGCTTACTGCGCTGCCGATATCCAGCCGTGCACAGGTGCCTGTGTTTCAGACCGTTCCGCAGGACAGCACGATCAAGTTTCACGTGAAGGCTTCCGTGGCGCTGGTGGGGAACTTCGATAAGTGGAATGCGGCGTTGACGTTCAAGTCTCGCGATGTGACGTCCGGTGTGCTCGATATCAAGATCGCGGCGGCTACGGTAGACACGGGAAGCGGGATGAAGAACAGCAAGTTGAAGAGCAAGGACTTCTTCGATGTGGAGCAGAACCCGTTCATTGCTTTTCACTCGACGAAGGTGGTGCAGACTGGGCCCGATACTTTCGACATCGTGGGGACGTTTTCGATACGCGGGGTTTCGCGGACGGAAACGTTGAAGATGGCGATTACGGGCAAGGGGACCGGCAAGGGGACGATCAGAGGGACGATGGCGTTCGATCGCAAGGAGTATGGGATGACCAGCGGGATTCCGTTTGTCAAGATTGCGGACCGCGTGGAGGTGAATGTGGATCTTGCGGTGAAGCAGGTCAGTGGACCGAGGCTGGTTTATAAGGAATAGCGCTGCCGCGCGGGCGCCCTACGCGGGCGGCGCCCACTTCGTGGGGGGTAGACCCCTTCGGTTGGCGCTCCCGTTGGTCGCGGGGAAGAATGTTGAACCTAGCGGAGCAGGATGGTGATGACTTCTCCCGGGGCGAAGTGTGATTTGCCGGGAGGGAGTACGGCGTAGCAGTTTGCTCTTGCGTTGGCAGCCAAGTCGCCCGATCCGTGCCAGGGTACGAGTCTGACTTGGGGCAGGCTGCGGCTAGAGGTGAGATGAGCGGGGAGTACGCGCATGATGCCGGGTTTGCCTTCGACGGCTTCGGAGAGGGTGGCCTGCGCGAAGCGAGGCGATCTAGCGGGGCTGCCGGCGAGGGCTCGCAGCAGGGGGGCGGCGAAGCAGTGGAAGGTGACCTGGGTGGAGATGGGGTTGCCGGGCAGACCGAAGAAGTAGAGGGCGGGGAAGCGTTCGGTGGCGGGAAGGCGGCCGAAGACGAGAGGTTTGCCGGGCTGCATGCGGATGCCGGTGAAGAAGAACTCCGCGCCGAGGCTGAGTAGGACCTCTTCGACGAGATCGTATTTGCCCATGGAAACTCCTCCGGAGAGCAGGAGGAGGTTGGAGGTGCGGGCGGCGGCGATCTTTACGAGGAGGGAGGCCCGCTGGTCGGCGGCGATGCCGAGGCGGATGGGTTCGGCTCCTGCGGACGCGGCCAGTGCGGCGAGGCTGTAGCTGTTGGAGTTGCGTATCTGATGGAGCTCGGGGGCTGTGTCGAGTTCTACGAGTTCATCTCCGGTGGCGATGATGGCGACTTTTGGTTTGCGGAAGACGGTGAGGCTGCTGTAGCCGCAGGAGGATGCGAGGGCGATTTCGGCGGCCTCGAGGAGGGTGCCGGGGGTGAGCAGGGATTGGCAGGCGCGGGCTTCGCTGCCGCGAGGGACGACGTTCTCCCTGGGATGCAGCTTGCGGCCATCGATGGGGCGGATGGTGTCGGCTTGCTGCTCGGCGTGCTCGACCATCAGGACGGCGTCGGAGCCGGGGGGCATGGGGGCTCCGGTCATGATCTCGATGGCCTGGCCGGAGGTAAGGGTTGGGCCTTGCCACTGTTCTCCGGCACGGACCGATCCGATGAGGTGGAGCGCGCCGGCTTCGTCACTGGCTCGTACGGCGAATCCGTCGCGGGTGGCGCGGTCGAAGGGTGGTTGATCGCGGTCGGCGCGGATGGAGGTGGCTAAGACTCGTTCGCGGCAGTGCAGGAGAGGAAGGGTTTCGGTCGAGGTGCCGGCGAGGGCGGAGGCGTGTTGGAGGACGGTTTCCAGTGCCTGGTCGAAATCCACGGTGCCGGTCATAGCTTTCCTTTCTCTGCTTCCAACTCTCTGAGTTGTGTATCTTCAGGCCCCCCACCCCCCCCGGGGGTGGGGTATCTAAGTCATTTTGATGCAGGCGCATACGTTTTTCTGGTGTTGCAAATTCGTCCAAACAAAAGGGTTACGGGTAAATTCGTCATAACAAAGGGGTTGTTGAGCCAAATAAAACAAGCCCCGGGTAGCCCGGGGCTTGTTTCTACTATGTATTACTTGTACCACATGGACACAAACTAGTACGCCACGCGAATGTGCTGGATTGACGCGGGTTTTAGCGATTTGGGGCTTGACAAGGTTTTTTCCACAGGCTGAGGGGCAGCGGAATCGGGTTCGCCGGACTTTTGCTCTTTTGCTGCAATCGCACGGCGTGTGTGAGGAGTTGGATTCTACGCCGTTGGCGCAAGGACGACGACGCATGGTTTCTGCGACGGCGGCGAAATGGGAAGAGAAAGGCCCCGAGCGTGGGTTGCTCGGGGCCTGTTTGGGGGAAAGGCGGGTTACTTCCTGCCGGCCTTGTAGGTTGATTTCACCTGTGCGCCGATGCCGGTGAGGATGCCTTTGACGTCGGCGGCGTGGGAGCCCTCGGGGGCTAGTTCGAGGTACTGCTGATAGGCTTCGACGCATCCGGGAGGCGCGACGATCTTCTGCGTCTTCGGGTCGACGGTTGCCTGCGGAATCAGGGCCTGGCCCTTGATGTAGTAGGCATCGGCGCGCTTGGGGTCTGCGGCGATGGCCTTGTCTGCGGCGGCTCCGGCTTCGGGCAGTTTGCCTGCGTTGTAGAGCACGGCGGCTTCGTTGTTGAAGTACATGCCGGCGTTGGCGGGAAGTGCCTTGGCGGCGCTGTCGTACGCATCGCTTGCTTCCTTGACGTTACCTGAGCGGGCTTCGGCGACACCAAGCTGGTTGTAGGCAGCGCCTGCGATCTCCGGGCTGGGCTTTTTGGAAGCTGTGTTCAGCTCCAGGCCCTTTTTGTAGGAGGTGATGGCGTCGCCGTATTTGGCAGTGATGGCGGGGTCGGTCGGAGACGTTCCTGCTGTCTTGGCCGCTTTGGCTGCCGCGTCGGCGCTGCCGAGCTGCGCATCGCCGAGGGTGATCCAAAGCAGACCTTCATCGGGTTTGGACTGGGTGGCCTGCTGCATGGCGGTGACGGCCGAATCGTAGTTGCCGGCCTTCATGTCGGCGCGAGCCTGGGTGAGGGTGGCGTTGAGGTTGGCGACCTTGGAGTTGTTGGCGACAACTTCGGCGTTCTTCTTCTTGTACTCTTCGAGGGTCTTCTTCTCCTCGGGCGTCATCTTGTTGATGTATTCGGGGCGCGACATGTCGAAGTTGAGGACTTTGTCGTCGCCGTTTTTGAGATCGACGTTGTCGTTGAAGTCGAGGCTCTTGTCGTCCATGAAGACGATGACGACGTAGTTGCCGGGGGTGATGCCTGTGCCTTTATAGTCGCCGTCGGCGCCGATGGGGAAGGTGAAGGCGTACTTGCGGTCTTTGGGCTGCGAGCTGCGGTCGGTGGTCAGCTTGATGTCGCCGTGGGTGAGCGCGACGCCCGCGGCGTTGTTGACGTGGCCGTGAATGCTTGCCGAGGCCTGAGCCAGCAGGCGGCCGGGATGCGCCATGGCGGCAACGAGGAGCAGGGCCACGGCCAGGGTGCTGCTTGTCTTGATGTGCATACGTTGAATGATGTCACGTTTCATGCTGTTCTCTTCTCCTGCCCCTGCTTGCGGGCTTGACTTGTCTAGTGCAAAAGCGAAAACCCGTCGGACGCCTTCCGCAACGTGATGTTGGCGGACTGGCGGCTTCCAAAATCCAGATACGTTCCATGCTCCAAATACTCAAACACTTCTGATGCTTAAACGTTGCTTCGGGGGGCGGCATACGGTATGGGGTCGACTGCTCCGGCTTCGTGAAAGGCGCGCAGGCGCAGAACGCAACTGTCGCAGACGCCGCAGGCCTCCGTGCTTCCGGAGTAGCATGACCAACTTACATGGAAGGGCGCGCCGAGTTCAACTCCCAGGCGGACGATCTCGCTTTTGCGCATGTGGATGAGTGGGGTTTCGACGCGGATGCGGCCTTCTTTGGTGCCCTGGCGGATGAGCTGGTTGAAGGCGTCGTAGTAGGCGGGGCGGCAGTCGGGATAGCCGGAGCTGTCCTGCTCGACGGCGCCGATGGAGACGGTTTCGGCCCCGAGGACCTCGGCCCAGCTAACGGCGGCGGAGAGGAAGTGGGCGTTGCGGAAGGGGACGTAGGTCACAGGGATGTCGCCGCTGGTTTGGGCAGTGGGTGCGGGGGGAACGTCGATGGCAGGGTCGGTAAGGGCGGAGCCGCCGATGCGCCGGAAGAGGTCGATGCTGAGGTGCAGGAGCTGGCGAATGCCGAGGATGCCGGCCATTTTACGGGCGGAGTCGAGCTCGCGGGCCTCGGTGCGCTGGCCGTAGCTGAAGTGCACGGCGTAGGTCTCGTACTGCCTGGCTGCGAGGGTGGCGCAGAGGCAGGAGTCCATGCCGCCGGAGAGGCAGACGACGGCGCGGGGACGATGGGAGGTGCCGGGGGCGGGCATTTTATCGGGGCCGCTATTTGTTCCAGTCATAGTTGCTTTCCAGTTCGCGCTGTTCCTGTTCGGTAAGTTCGTCGCCTGAGCCGCCGAGGATTTCGCGCGCGTTCCCTTCATCCTGCCGGTGCACGAGCAGGCGGGCACGAAAGGCGAGGGGGAGCATGCTGTTCGCGTTTTCGCCCTGGAGGAAGCACTCGATTCCGGCGGACTCGAGGACACCTTTGGCCATCTGTGCGTTGACGGGCTCCATGAACTTGCCTACGGTGACGAACTTGTCGGGATCAACCAGGGTGTCGGTCATGCTTGTTTCCTGACTGGGTTGTATCGACCTATGCAGCGGCCATCCTGCAGATGGAATGTGCCCGGAATGGGTCGAGAGGGTGGTTGCAGCGAGCGAAATGCAGGCTCTGCGACTGTGCCTGTCGCGATAAGACTACGACAGGCTTGGCTCAGGATGACACCTTCCTGATAATTCCGTCATTTTCCGCTCGGCTGTATGTCGATACACCCTAGACCTGCCCACCCTACACCTGCGGGCGTTCACTTATCGTCGAAGGACTGGAGGTGGAAGGTGATGGTTCCCCAGAAGAGGCGTGCCTGGATCTGGACGGGCATGTGGCGGGGGTCGTCGGTGTACCAGACCCAGATCTGACCGCGGTTCTTGACGACGCCTTCGTCGGCGGTGGGTTCGACCTTGAGGGTTTGGAAGGTGCCGGCTGGGGTCCTGATCTCTTCGCGGGCTTCGACCTTCATGGCGACGGTGACGGTGCGCATGGAATCTGCAAGGGGAAAACGGATCTGCTGGCCGACGGCCATGGGCTGGGAGGCGGCGTAGAAGAGGGCGGAGAGGGAGTCGGTGACGCAGGCGGGAATGGCTGCGGTCTGTTCGGTCGAGGTGCCTTTGACGAGATTGTGCTGGACCTGGGTTTGTTTGCCCTGGGCGTAGTGGAAGGAGAGCTCGCTTGCGATCTTGCGGCGTCCTTCCTGGAGCTGTTTGCTGAATCCGGTGGAGCATCCGGTCCTGGTGTCGAAGCCGGACTGGAAACGGTCGATGACGGGGAAGAGCATGGTGACGGCACCGATGGTGTCCGCGGTGGCGGTAATCTTGCCGATGTCGCCGTCGCGTTCGAGATGAAAGACCGCGGTGCCGGCGGTGAAGACGCGCCAGTCGACGGTGAAGGTGAGGGTTTGCCGGGTGGGGAAGACGAAGCCGGGAAGGGGCGGCTGCAAGGTGGGGATGACGACGGGCTGAGACGGAGGTTTGGGGCCGAGCCTGAGCAACTGTGCGTTGGTTGCCGGCGAGCCTGCGAAACAAAGCGCGAGGAAGACGGAGAACGGGAGGAGAAGCCGGTCATGCTTGGGCAAAGGGAAGCACTCGCAGGAGACGAAATTTTGTGGGCCGTTCGACCAGCTCCGCGCTTTCAGCGCAGCCCTGCGGTGGCCGTGTGGTGATGCAGCCAGAGCCGGACTGCGAGCGCGAGATAAATTGCGCCGGCACCCATAAGAGCATTGTACTCGCGGTGATGACGCCAGCGCTCGGAGGAGAAGCGTCCGAGGCTTGCGTTCTGGTGCGCGGGAAAGGCGGCGGGGGTAAGGCGGGGGAGCAGGCGGGGAACTTTGGCGGCGTAGTGGTTGAAGTCCGGGAAGTGCACGCGGAGGTAGGCTTCCTCACCTTGGATGGTGGGGATATAGATGGCGGCGAAGAGCACGGCGAGGGCGGCGAAGAGGATCCAGCTGGCAGAGGCCCAGGCGAAGCCGAAGGCGATCATCATGGAGCCGAGGTAGAGCGGGTTGCGGGTGTAGGCGTAGGGGCCGGTGCGGGTGAGTTCGGCGTTTTTGCGTACGTACCCGGCGGCGTAGGCTCGCAGCCAGACGCCCGGAACCACGAGGAGCAGGCTGGCGGCGAGGGTTCGAAGGGTTGGGCGGGCGAGGAAGAGGAAGACCGCGGCGAAGACGAAGCCGAGCGGCACACGGATGCGCCGTGCCATGGTCTGCCACGCGGTTCTGTTGCCTGGGCTCAAGCTGTTTGGCTCACGGGTTAAGTTTAGCCTGTTCGGCGGGCTGGTTGCTGGGCTGTGCGCTGGGCTGGGTGCTGGGCGGTTCGGTGGGCTGGTTGCTGCTGGGCGCGTCGTGGAGGAGGCTGAGGGCGGCTTCGGCTACTTCTTCGACCGTGATTTGCATCAGGCCGGGTTCGGTGTCCTGGAGGCGCTTGTGGTTGCGCTGGCTGGAGGGGTGGCGCAAGACGACGGCGCGGGTGTTGCGGGGGCCGGTGCGTGCGGGGTCGGTGGGGCCGAACAACGCCACGACGGGCCGCTCGAGCGCTGCGGCGAGGTGGAGCGGGCCGGTGTCGCCAGCGATGACGAGTGCGGCACGGCGGAGGAGCGCGATCATCTGGGGGAGGCTGGAGGGAATCAGGGTCGCTGCATTGTGACTCCCTGCGACGACTTTGAGGGCGAGGGGGTCTCCGGGCGAGGAGGCGTTGACGAAGGTGCGAATGCCGGCGTGGGCGAGCTTTGCTGCGAGGGCGCCGAAGCGGTCTGCGGGCCACTGTTTCCCTCCCCAGCCTGCCGTGGGGGCGAGGAAAGCGAACTTTTCTCCGTGGGGCAGAAGCTCGGTGAGGGAGGCGTTGCACCACTGCTGGGCTGCACTGTCGAATGGCAGGGTGATGCTGGCGGGTTGCAGGAGTTCGCCGGTGGCGGCACCGAGCAGTTCGCATGCCTGATCGATGACGTGTTCGGCGTGCAAGGGGACGGTGTGCCGATAGAAGTGCGCGGCCGGTTGTTCGCGGGGGTGGGCTGCGCCGAAGAATGCTTTCGCTGCGGCCATGCGTCCGACGACGGCGGACTTGATCGAGCCTTGCAGGTCGATGCAGAGATCGAAGTGGAGTTCTTGCAGGGTCCTGCGGGTTCTGTTCAACTCTGCCAAGGTGGACAACGCCAGAGGCCGCTTCTTCCAGTGCTGCGTGGGCACTGGGATCGCGATATCGACCAGGGGCTTGCTGGGGGTTCGTTCACGCGGGCCGCTTGGGTGCGCAGGGCTGGTTGGGGACTCGAGCAGATCGCGCCATCTGGGTTCGATGGCCCATCCGAGGAAGCAGTCCGGGTGCTGATTGCGCAATGCGGTCACGGCGGGTAGCGCATGCAGCACGTCGCCCATGGCTCCGATGCGGACGATCAAAATGCGCAGGGGGCGATCCATTTCTCCTGTGGCTGAAGATGTTTGTGGGCGCGTGGGGTCCATGGCCAAGGATTCATCTTCTCACGCGGTTCTTTGCGGGAGAGCGAATCCAACAGCAGATCCCCTTCGGGGAGGACAACAGGAAAAGCAACCGCAACTGGTTGCTGTAATGGAGAGCAAGTCTCTCGAGGGGACTACTCGACAAGCATCGGTGGGAAGGTCTTAGCGCTTGCGGCGGTCAAGCCGGCCTACCATGCCTACGAGTTCCAGCAGGGCGTCTTTTTCTCCAAGCAATTCGACCGAGAGGCGGGTGACGATGAGGGGTCCAATGGTTGCGAGCCTGTCGCGCAGGATCGGAGTCAGCTTGACGGCATCTTTTTCGGTGGTCACAAACCCGTTTGCGCCGCATCGCCGGGCTTCCGTCAACAGACGTGCGATCTCCTGATCGCCATAATTCTGATGGTCGGCGAAGATCATGGCTGCGGTTGGCTCGTAGCCTTCCCCCGCGAGCATGCTGAGAAAGTTTTTTGGACGGGCGATACCGCAGAAGGCGAGGGGCATTGTCGGGAGGGCTACTTCACCGCCCACGCCTAAACTAAGCCGCCGCCGTATGACCCAGACCGCGGGCTTTTTGTCCGGGCTCGACAGTTTTGCGACGATCGGCCGGAGCGCCGCGGCCTCATCTTCGCGCAGGACGACGACATCGGCTATGGCGAGAGTGGAGAGCGGCTCTCGCAGGTTGCCCGCCGGAAGCAGTTGGTCGTCGACGTCCTCCTTGGTGAGTAAAACGATATCTATCTCGCGCTCGAGCTGGCGGTGCTGAAATCCGTCGTCGAGCAGATGCACGATTGTTTTTCCGGAGGGCTCCTGCTGCTCGGCCAGAACGCCCGCATCGTATCGCTGGGCGCCTACGTAGACGGGCACACCGGAACGTTGGGCGAGAAGGACAGGTTCGTCTCCGTAGCACCTGGGATCGTCGAACGCCTGCACCCGCGAGACGTGCTTTGCGGTGCGCCCGTAGCCTCGGGTGAGGATGCGCACCGCGTAGCCGCGCTGCCGCAGCATGGTGGCAAGCATCAGGACGATGGGCGTTTTGCCGGCGCCTCCGGCCGAGACGCTCCCGACGCTGATGACGGGGCCTTCGAGTCTTCGCTGCTGCAGCAAGCCTTGCCGGAACATCCAGCGCTTGAACCGCACGGCGGCGGCGTACAAGGGGACGAGCGGAAGCAGGAGCGGTCTTCTCAGCGGGCTTCGGACCGGACTTTTGACCGAGCTTCCGACCGAGCTTTCGACAGAGCTTCGGACGGGCCTCATCGGCTCACCGCCTTCTCCTGCAGCACGGCGGCAAGCATCTCTATGGTCCGCGCCGTAGCCCCAGACTCGGTCTCGAAGACGGACCTGGCATGCTCTCCGATGGCGCGTGACTCGGCAGGAGATTGGAGCCACCCGATGAGTGTGGCCGCCAGCTGGTCGCCGTCCTGCACGATCCGGATGGCGTCGGCTTCGCGCATTCGCCGGATTATATTGCGGAAGTTTTGATAGGAAGGTCCCATGACCACGGGGACGCCGAACTGCGCGGGTTCGAGCGGATTGTGTCCGCCCTTCTGGACGAGGCTGCCGCCGATGAAGGCTACGTCGGATACACCGTACACCGCAGCGAGGTCGCCGATGGTATCGAGGAGGATCGAGCTGCCGGGTTGGAGAGGGGCCGGAGTTCCCGCCATCAGTTCCGTGGCGCGCACTGGTCCATACTTTTGCATAAGCGAATAGACGAGGCCGAATCGTTCCGGGTGGCGCGGCGCGACTACCAGCACGGCGTCTGGAACGGACTTCAAGACCTGATTCCAGGCATGCAGAAGCGCAGACTCTTCGTCCTGGTCGTTGTCCGCGGTCGTGCTTCCGGCGACTACGACGGGCCTTCGGCCGGCGGCGTTGCGAATCAACTCCGCGGCGCGGCTTTGCTTCGGCGCGCGGACGTCGTACTTGAGGTTTCCTGCGATGTGAACGCTGTCGGCGCGCGCTCCCAACTGTATGAGCCGCTGTCCATCTTCGTCGCTTTGGGCGGCGAACATCCGCACTTGCTCCAGAACGCGGGACCAGACGGGACGCAGCCGCAAACCGCGCCGGAAGGAGCGATCGCTCACCCGCGCGTTCACGACAGCTACTGGGATTCTGGCGCGCCGGCACTGGTCGAGCATCGCCGGCCAAAGCTCGCTTTCCATCAACACCAGCATCTTCGGCTGGAGCGCACCGAGGAAGCGCCGCACGGCCCAGGGCAGGTCGAGAGGATAGAAGAAGACGCGTTCGCTTCCGAAGCGCTCCCGTGCCAGGGACTGCCCGGTGACGGTGGTGGTGGAGATGACGACGCGGCATCCGGGCAGCGCCTGTTCGAGATCGTGGACGAGCCTTGTGGCCGCAAGCGCTTCGCCTACGCTGACAGCATGCAACCAGATGACGTCGTGGCCTGCGATGGCCGCCTTTAGGCTCTCCGGCACGCGCCCCAGCCGCTGGCTCAGGCCGGCCCGGTAGCGTCCGCTGGTGACCATGCGCAACAGCCAGTAGGGCGAGCCGAGGATCAGCACGGCAAGCACCAGCGAGCTATACGCAACCAACATCACGGGCATCCTTTATGATTCGCTTCGGTTATGGTTCGCTTCGGCCGGTCGCTTTACCGGGTGCGCCAGCGAAGATGATAATCAAGTTGGCCATGAAGTCCCATACCTTCCGCTCGATTTCCGCTGTACTGGTAACTATTGCACTGGCGACTGTTGCCTTTCTGGTCCCAACGCCTACGTGGGCGGCGGACAAGAAAGCTCCTCCGGCCAAGCCAGCGGGCGAGTATCTTGCCTTTGAGGCGCACCCCAACGAGCACGTCACGGTGGCTGCGGAGCCATGCGATCGGGCGAGCGAATGTGACTTCTTCCGTCTGCCCTACCTTCAGCATGGCTTCATTCCTATTCGTGTGATCTTCACGAACGACGGCGACACGGCGCTTTCGCTTGAGGACGCACGCATGCAGTTCATCTCGGCGGAGAACGACAAGATTCCGGCGGCGAGCGAAGACGATCTCCAGCGGCGTCTGTTCAACTTCAAGAGCGCGACGGGACACAAGATTCCTCTGCCCATGCCTTTGCCGCCGATTACGATTCATGGCAAACCGGTGGATAAACAGATCATCAAAGATGACGATGACTTCGGCTTTGCCGGCACGGTGGTCAATGCGCACAGTACGTTGGCGGGATACTTGTTCTACGACGTTCGCGGGCTGGATGAGCCTGCACTCAAAGGCGCGGAGTTGTATGTGAAAATGGTCCGCACGCTGGATGGAAAGAAGCAGCTTTTCGATTTCAATATTCCCTTCAACAAGTGGCTGGCAGGCCGTCCGCGAACAACGTCTGCATCTGAACGGTAGGCGGCGGTATGGGAGTTCCATGCCGTGCCTATCCTGCGTAGACCTTGGCATCGGTCTCGTCCGCTCCGCCTGGCACTCCTGCCAGACGAAAGGCCGGGGTCAACACGGTCGATACCACCAGGTTCAGAAGCAAGGCCGGGACCGCTGCGTACATCGCGTAGGTGTGTCCGGCGAAGTGCAGGGGATAGACCGAGCTCTTGAGGGCGAGTGCCCAGGCCATGGCTGTTCCCCAAAACATACCTGCTGCCCAACCGGCGAGTAGAGCCCAGGGATGCATCCAACGGGTGAAGACTCCGACGACTACGGCGGGAAAGAGCTGCGCCATCCAGATGCCGCCGAGAAGCTGCATCTCGATGGCATAGGTGGCGGGTAGCTTGAGTACGAAGACGAGCGCACCGAATTTGACCAGGAGCGAGACCAGCTTGGCCATGCGGGCTTCGTCGGCGGGCAGCATTTTGCGGCGAGCGAGGGCTCCGTAGAGGTTGCGGGTGAACAGGTTGGACGCGGCGATGGACATGATGGCGGCTGGGACCAGAGCGCCGATGGCGATGGCTGCGAGACAGAAGCCTGCGAACCACTCCGGAAACATTTTGAGCAAGAGCAGAGGCACGGCCATGTTGTTGTCTTTGGTGACGACGCCCGCAGCCAGGGCGAGATATCCGAGCAACGCAATGAGACCGAGCAGGAAGCTGTACGCGGGAAGCATGGCTGCGTTGCGGCGAACGACGTTGGCGCTTCCGGCGCTCAGCACGGCGGTTGCGGTGTGAGGATACAGCATGAGGGCGATGGCCGAGCCGATGGCCAGCGTGGAGTAGCCGAGAAACTGGCTGGGCTTGAGATAGATGGTGGCGCCATGCGAGAGGAGAAGATGGTTTGCGGTTTCGAAGACACGCGCGTAGCCTCCCAGCCGGACCGGGATGTAGATGAGCGCGGCCAGCACCATGACGTAGAGCATGACGTCTTTGACGATGGCGATGACGGCAGGGGCGCGCAGGCCGCTTGAGTAGGTGTAGGCCGCGAGGATGACGAAGGCTGCGGCTAGGGGCCACTCGCCCTGAATCCCCATTGCGCCGATCACGACCTTGATGCCGACAAGCTGCAACGCGATGTAAGGCATGAGTGCAAGCACGCCGGTGAGGGCAATGGCCATGGTGAGCCAGCGATTGCCGTAGCGGCCGCCGACAAAATCCGCGAAAGTAATGTAACCGTGACGGTGGCAAATGGTCCAGAGCCGCGGCAGCACAAGCATCATGTAGGGGTAGGCGATGACTGCGTAGGGCACGGCGAAGAAGCCCATGGCTCCGCCACCGTAGAGCAGCGCGGGAACGGCGATGACGGTGTATGCGGTGTAAAGGTCGCCGCCGATCAGGAACCAGGTGATCCAAGTGCCGAAGCTGCGACCGGCCAGGCCCCACTCTTCGAGCGAACCCATGCCGGCTGCGGGACGACGCCAGCGCGCTGCCCAGAAGCCGGCAACGGTGACGAGCGCAAAGAAGAAACAGAACACCGCGAGCGCGGTCGTATGCAAGTGCACAGGTTCACCTGATCGGGAGATCGAATCTGGAATTGCGCCAGCTGGGGATCTCAGCTCCGCCCGCTGTCACCCCATTCGTAGACGACGACGCCGAGATCGCCGAGGGTCTTCATGACGCTCTCCATGTTTCGCCGTACCTCGGGCCGTGCGCTTATGGGGACCTCGTGGGCTTCCTCGATGGCGATGACGCGGCCGTAGGGCCAGGAGCTTTCGGGAACGGCATTGAGCGCGGTGGGGAGATCGCTGACACGGACGTTGAGGTCCTGCCGGCGCGCTCCCACAGGGCGGAGCATACCGCCAACGCCGAGGTCGCTCTTGTTTGCATCGGCCGCCGTGACGTGGAGGGTGACCATGCCGCCCTGGACGGTGAGATAGGGGTTTTCCCAGACGGAGAGGCTCTTGACGGCCATGTAGCGGGTCTTCGAGGGCGGGGGGATCAGCTGGATCTGCTCCCGCGCGACGTTGATCTCCTGTTGCTGTTCGGCCGCGAGTGCCTTGGTTTCAGAGGTGGTGGGGGCAGGGGTACGCGGGCAGCCGGTGAGCGCCAGGGTAAGAACGGCAGTAGGGAAGAGGACAAGGAGTCTACGCACGATGACCAGCATATCAAGGTGTCTGTTCGAGGGTGTCCGCTCGATTTGTTACGAAGGTGTCCTGCCGGACGGGCCCGCTGCGCGCGGGGCGGTCACTTCGTGACGTGTATACCGCTTTGCTTGGGCCTTCCGTTGGTCGGCGGGGAGACTTGTCTGGAGCGGAAGGTTGGCGGAAGAGTGATGCAGCACGATGGTTGGATGAGTGCAGGAGGCTCGTCGTGCAGGGCCTGGTCATTGGCCGGTCCATGCGGCGGGGCGCTTGCTGAGAAATGCGTTTGTTCCCTCCGCCTTGTCTTCTGTGCCGCAGAGCCTGCCGAAGATCTCGGCCTCGATGTCGAGCCCCGCGTCGAGGCTGAGTTCGCTGCCGCGGCGGACCGCCTCCAGGCAGCCCGTGATGGCGAGTGGGGCCATGCCGGCGATGGTTCGCGCCAGGGCGGCGGCGCGTTCCAACAGCTTGTCTGCGGGGACGACTTCGTCGACCAGACCGAGCCGCAGTGCCTCCGCGGCTCCGATGATCTCGCCGGTGAGGAGAAGCTTGAGGGCTGCGGGACGACCGACGAGGCGGGGTAGACGCTGGCTTCCGCCGTAGCCGGGGATAAGCCCGAGCTTGACCTCAGGCTGACCGAACCGCGCGGTTTCGCTTGCCAGGCGGAAGGTGCAGGCCATGGCGAGTTCGCATCCGCCGCCCAGGGCGAAGCCGTTGATGCAGGCGATCACGGGCTTGCCAGAGGTCTCGATGCGGCGGAAGACCTGCTGGCCACGGCGTGCTTTCTCTTCTCCTTCGATGGCGCCGAGGGCTGCGAGTTCGGCGATGTCGGCTCCTGCGGCAAAGGCCTTTTCGCCCGCGCCGGTGAGCAGGATGACGCGGACTTCGAGGTTGGCGGACAGTGCCGCGAACGCGTGGTCGAGCTCATCGAATAGCTGCGCGTTGAGCGCATGCAGCACCTTCGGGCGGTTCAGCGTCACCCGCGCAACGTTGTCGTTTATCTCGCACAGCAGCGTCTCGTAGTTCACGGTCAAATCCTCCGCTCGAGCGGACATCGCCCATTGCACTCCAGACGATACAATCGAATCATGATTAAAGGAATTACCCTTGTCAGCCCGGTTGCTTCGGGCGCGGTGTATGACCGGCTGGCCAGCCTGTTTGCCGCTCTTGGATTTGAGCAGGGCAGGGGCTGGCAGGATGCCAAGGGACGCGGCGCGTCGTTTCTCGCGCCTTTGGGGAATCTGGAGTTTGTTACGGGCCGTCCGCCGGCGGTGCCGCCAATACTTGTCGAAGTGACGCAGCTCGATCGTCTTCGCACGCTGGTTGAACACTGGTTGCTGACCGACCATCGCACGGAGGAGATTCCCGGTTTGCTTTCGGAGGTTGAGCTGACGCATTGGAATAGCCGGCTGTTCACGCTCGAGCTTGCTCCGGAGCTGCGGCTTGGTTTCTGGCAATCGGAGAACCCGCTGCACAACCAGCCCCCTGCGCTTGAAGGTGATTTGAATGCTGAGGGGATGCGGTTCGCCGTGGTGACGACGCGTTGGAATACGGTGATCACCGACCGGCTGTTGCAGGGAGCGCTCGATGGTTTGCGGAGAAGCGGGGCAGCCACGGCGGATATCGAGATTGTTCGGGTTCCGGGAGCGTGGGAGGTGCCTTCGGCTGCACGCAGTCTGGCGGAGACGAGGAAGTTCGACGCGATCATCACGCTCGGCTGCCTGCTGCGCGGGGAGACTGCGCACTACGAGGCGATCTACAACGAAGTGGCGCGCGGCATCGGCCAGTCGCAGCAGGAGACGGGGGTGCCGCATGCGTTTGGGGTGCTGACGTGCGAGACGCTGGAGCAGGCGCTGGACCGCGCGGGGCTGAAGGCGGGAAATAAGGGATTCGAAGCGGCTATTGCGGCTATCGAGATGGTCTCGGTGCAACGCAAGATTGCGGATGGCGATCGGTCTGACGCTCGGGGACAAGCTCAGCTGGCCGCGGGCACAGAGCGGGGGGAACGCTGATGGGCACACGGCGCAAGTCTCGCGAGTTGACGATGCAGATGCTGTTCCAGGGAGACCTGGGCAAGCAGACGCCCGAGCAGGTGGCGAAGCTGTTCTGGGCCTCTGTGGAAGATGTCGATCTGGAGACCCGGGGATTTGCCGAAGATATTCACCGGATCGCTTCGACGCGCCAGGAAGAGATCGACACGTTGATTGAAGCTCACGCGCAGAACTGGCGGATTGAGCGTATGCCTGTGGTCGACAGGAATCTGCTGCGGACGGCGGTTGCCGAGATGCTGGGATTTCCGAATACTCCGGCAGCGATCATTATCAACGAGTCGCTGGAGATCGGGCGGAGGTATGCTGCGCCGGAGTCGATCCACTTTCTGAACGGGGTTTTGGATGCGATTGCGCGCGATCTGCTGAAGAAGCGGCTGGCCTGAAGGAGTTTCCCCGGCCACCTGGACTATGACAAAAGCCCTCTCGCTGGAG
Organism: Acidobacteriota bacterium; assembly: GCA_030853485.1. Classification (GTDB taxonomy): domain Bacteria; phylum Acidobacteriota; class Terriglobia; order Terriglobales; family Acidobacteriaceae; genus Edaphobacter. Next base: position 9,001 of record JALYVA010000152.1, on the reverse strand, counting down.
GGCTTTTGTGTCTGACAATGTGCCTTGTTCCTACGAGGTGGCCTTGCGTGGCTTCTGCACCAGCAGGTCAGGCGTAACAATGTTTCCGTTCGCGTCGGGAAGCTTTGGCGCGATTGGAGTCGAAGTGTCGGTATAACCGTTAGTTCCGTTGGTGACCAGATGGACGACGTTGTCTCCTGAAGTTCCAACGTAGAACGTCTGGTTGTCTGCGCTGACGACGCCGGCGACAGGTGCGATGGGTGTGCCGAAGCTCGACTTCTGCAGGGGGATGCTGCCCAGAGCGCCTGCCCCTGTCGCTTGCGGGGTGTAGGTGGGCAGGACGCCCCCGGTACCGGTGTAAGTGACAAAGGCGATCTTGGAATCGGAGGTGGGATCGACGCTGGTGATGGCCGTTGCGGACACCCCGGGTAGCGCACCGGAGAAGGCGGTTGTGGCGCCAAAGGTGACAGGCGTGGTCAGCGGGGCATTGTTGGGGCAGGCACCTACGGGAAGACCGGGGTGTGCGGGGTTGTTGGGCCCGTTCGGCGGAGTGGAAAGCAGCAGGTCGGTGAAGGTGGCCGCGGGTGTAGCGGTTGCGCCGAGCAGGTGGAGGCCGTCGTTGGTGGTGGCGACCTGGTCGGTTTGCGGTCCGGTGACCTGCGCATCGGGATAGAAGGTGTTGGACGTCGTGGATGCGTTGGTCGTCTGGCCACCAGTGTTCGAAATGGAGGTGACCGGGCAGTACGAGCGCGCCGTGGTGGGAACCCCGCCGAAGAAAGCGCCTACGCTCGGGACCGCGAGGACCACGTCAGTGGTGGGCTGCGACGAGGAGGTGGCATACCAGCCGGTAAACGTGGAGTGCACCAGCAGTGCGTTATTTGGTGTGGTCACGCCGGTTGAGGCGTTGTAGTCACCGAGGGTGATGTATACGGTCGTGCTGTCGGGCGAGAAGGCCGCGTGGGTGCCTACGCCGCCGTACTGCGTGGTCACGCCGTTATTTGCAGTGGAGAAAAGGTAGACGAGCTGCCGGATTGGATCGGTGATCACCAGCGTCGTTCCATCGGGCGAGATCGCGAGCACCTTGCCTGGAACGGAGGTGTTCTGCCCGCTGAGGGCGTTGTTCCCCGTGCTGAAGCTCATGAGCTCGAACGAACTGCCCATATAGATCGAGGTGCCGTCGTTGCTGATCACCATGGAGTTGGGCAGATAAGGCAGGCGCACCGGAGAGCCGAGCTGATTCTGAGTGAAGTCGACGGGCACCAGGTAAAGCGAGTTGGTGCTTGCGATGTAGAGGTTGGTGCTGTTGGTTCCTGGCGTGGTGACGTTGATCTCGTTCGAAGTGACGGGCTTTCCGTTGCCAAAAAGGCCGATTTGATTGAACGGCGCAGGATTGCACACGGGCGGCTGGCAGACAGCGGTGATGGCGGCAGCGCCGGGGAAGGGGGGCGTGACCGTTCCTGCTCCGGCCGGGATCGTCGTCGGGGTGGTGGATTCGAAGGTGAGCGCGAGCCCGGTGAGGACGTGGCCGTTGATGTCGGTGGAGACGGCCGAGATGGGCTGGGTGAAGTTCTGGTTGACGACGACGCTGGTGGAGTTCGAGGCGGTACTGCCCCCGGGCACGCTCAATTGGATCGAGACCGGCGGGCAGGTGGAAAAGAATCCGGCCGAGCTGCCAGCGTTTGAGATGCCGGCGGTAATGATGGTCGAGCCCGGCTGCTGCGCGGTGGCAACGCCGTTCGGGTCGATGGTGACGACGGACGCGGTCTGGGCCGTGTAGTTGAGATGGCCGACCTGGCAGCTGATATTGCTCCCGTCGCCGGCGAATACCTGAGCCGCAAGCTGGCTGGTCACGGACTGCGAGATGCAGGCGTTGTTTGCGGCGGCGATGGTTGCGGTTTGGACAGGCGTGGTGCAGCATCCATTCGCTGGGTTGATGGTGCAGCTGGTCTGGGAGTTGATGAAGGCGGCCGGGCTGCAGTTGGTGGACGGATTGTTGATACAGTCTGTCGCTAACGGCCCGAGTACGACACTGGTGACGACGGGATGGACGTAGATGGGAAGCGGGTTGCTGCTTGCTCCCTCGGCGCTCGCCACCAGGTAGGCGGTGCCCGGCTTGCCGGTCGCATTGCATGTGGTGAAGTCGGCAATGCCGCCGCCGGTGTTGCGATTCCAGGTGCCGGCGCAGAGAGCCCCGTTGCTCGGGTTCACGTCGGCGATGGTCATGTCGGGCTTTCCACTGGCGTCGAACGTCGCATAGGTGTACTTGGAGACGGACTCCGAGCTGCCTTTGCAGTCGGTCGCGCTTGGGGTCGGGGTGTTACCGATCTGCGCGAAGTTCAGCGAGAGGCCGTAGATCTTCGGCTGCAGCGTGATCGTGGTGACCTGTCCGACGGGAACGCCGGAGTTCTGCCCATTGCAGTACTCCGTCGCTGCTTTCTTCGAACAGCCCGAGATGGAAACGCCAAAAGGAATGGTGAACAGCAGCAAAAAGACGAACGTAACGAACCGACGCATTGAACCTCCCCGTCCAACCGGAACACAAGCTGAACGGTCACACCGCAACCGCTGAGTTGAGCTGATTTCCTGCTTCTGCTCGGGATACCTTGTCGAAGGCCGCCTGTGCGAGGCAGCGTACCGTTCTTCGCCTGGGGGTACGCCTGCAGGAGACAGTTCGAGCTGAAACCCTAGTGTAAAAGCTGCGCACACGGGAAGCAAATCGTTTGGACTTCTGTTGGACGCGGCTCGCGGGATTTCGGCGAGTGCGCTGCCGCGCGGGCGCCCTACGCGGGCCGCGCCCACTTCGTGGGGAGTATACCGGCTTCGCCTCGGGCCTCCCGTTGGTCGGCAACGAAGATCTTTGCTCGCGACCAACGGGAGCGCCGACCGGAGGGGTATACCCGTCACGAAGTGACCGCGCGCCGCGCAGGCGGCCCGGCCGGCCGGCTGTCATTTCGCGGGCATCTCGGTCTCGAACCAGTTGAGCGCGCGTTCGAGCACGTCGCGGCGATGGGCGGGATCGTGGAAGGCGTGGCCCTCGTTAGGGTAGACGACGAGCTTTGTCCTGACGCCTTCGGCCCGCAGCGCGTGCCAGAACTCGAAGCTCTGTGGCGCAGGGCACTCGCCGTCGCGGTCTCCGACGACAACCAGGGTGGGGGTTTTGACCTGCTTGATGTACTCGATGGCGGAGCTTTTCGCGTAGACGGCCGGGTCGTCATAGACGGTTTTGCCGAAGAACGGAATCATCCACTGATCGATGGAGTTTTCGCCGTAGTAGCTCTTCCAGTCGCTGATGCCGGCGCCGGCGACCGCGGCACGAAAGCGCGTGGTCTGGGTGACGGCGAACATGGTCATGAAGCCGCCATAGCTCCAGCCGGTGAGGCCTTCTCGTGCTTTGTCGATGGGGAGACGCTTTTCGAGGACGTCCATGCCGGCGAGGATGTCGTGGAGATCGCCATAGCCGAAGTCCTTGACGTTGGCCTGGGTGAATTTTTCACCTTGACCGTAGCTGCCGCGGGGATTGGGCATGAAGACGAAGTATCCGAGCGCGGAGAAGGGCACGCCGCCGTAGCCGACGGCGGGCCAGCGCGGGGTGACAGCGCTTGAGGGGCCTCCGTGGACGCTGACGATCAGAGGGTATTTCTTCGCGGGATCGTAGTTGGCGGGATAGAGGAGCCAGCCCTGGACCTTGAAGCTGTCGTTGGTCCAGTCGATGCTTTCGGTCTTGCCCCAGGCGGGTTTGAGGCCGTCATTGAGGTGTGTGATCTGTTTGAGGTCTTCCAGGGGGCCAGCCCAGACCTCAGGAGGATGCTCGTAGGAGCTGCGAATGAGTGCAATGCTTTGCTGGTCGCGTGAGACAGAGACGCTCATCGCCATGCCGCCAGCGCCGATGGTTTCAGGAAACGTGGCGTCGATTTGGGGGATGTCCTGACCGGAGTTCAGGTTAATTGCCGTGATGTGGCTGTTGCCGCCGACGTGCTCGGCCAGACCCAGCATGTCGGGTCCGAGCCAGTGCAGAAAGGTGACCGAGGCGTTGCGGCCCGCAGTGATGTTTTTCGGCTCACCGCCTGTGGATGGGATGAGGTAGACGTCGCCGCCGGTTGCGCCCTGATCGCTCATCAGGCCGCCAATGAAGGCGATTTGTTTACCGTCCGGAGACCAGCGGGGAACGGCGAGCTGGAGGTTGTGGAGGGGGCCGGTGACTTTGGTGGTGTCGAGGAGCGAAATCGGTTTGGTGGGAGCGGGCGGGAATACCGGCTCGATAAAAAGCTGTGCTACCCACCAGTTGTTTTCTCCGGGTGGTTTTGCGCCGATGTAGGAGATGAGATGCGAATCGGGAGCCCAATCGAACTCGTAGACGTGGAGGTCTGCGGGGGTGAACCATTCTCCTTTGCCATCTGCGACGTTGATGCCGTAGACGCGCTGCACTTCGATCCCATCTTCGCCAATGACGCCGGACCATGGCTTCATCGCGGCCAGGGCACCTGCGCTGCGCGTGGCGTTTTCGACGAAGAGGAAGGCGATCGACTTGCCGTCAGGGGACCACTCGAGGGATTCGATGCCGCCCGTAAGGTGAGTGAGCTGTTTTGTCTGGGCTGTCTTCTTCGCCCAGAGAAACACCTGGTCCTGGCCGGGCTTGTCGGTGCTCGAGGTGCAGTCGGAGACGAAGGCCAAGGCGTCTCCGTCAGGGGACCAGACCGGGTTGGAGCTTTGGCAGCTGGTGCCGCTCGAACCGGTGTCGATGATTCTTTCTTTGGCCTGGTCGGGATCATTGACGGAGGTGAGATGAAGGGTGGAGGCTTCCCCGGTCCGCACTGTCCAGGCTACGGTGGTCCCATCGGGCGAGAGGGCAGCGTAGGTTGGAGTCCTGGTTTTGCCGAGAGTCTCGAACAGCGATCCGATGCGTGGGTCTTTGGTTGATGCTGTGGCTGCGGATGCAGCGGCTGCCTGGGCCTTTGCGTTTTCGGCGCGAGAGCAAGCAGAACCTACGAAAAAGGTAAGGAGAAGAAGGGGCCACAAGCAGGCGCGGCGCTGAGCGGAAGTCATTCGGAAAGCCTAGCATGCGACCCTTGGCGTTTTGCAGGCTGCGAACCCCGGGGGGAAACTCGAAAAAATACGTAAATCGTCTGAGGAAATTGCCACAAGAGGTTGACGGGTGACGGGCAGGTTGATATGGTTAGAAGGTTCCGCGAGTATTCAGCCCCTGCCGTTCGGGAACATTCGAGGCTGGGAGGGTGGAGAAAAGCCCACGCAAGTCTAAGGTTGAGCCCTGTTGCGAGACAGGAAGAACCGGTTTGCGTTACACTGAATGCAAGAGATTCACCGCAATGCACTCTGGCTATGCCCTATTTAAGTACGAGATGGGTTAAAAGTCGGGATGCTGTAAGTTTGCGGCCTATCGCAATCGTGCCTGCGACACCCTCCACCTGGATGGGCTATGCGGGCCGGGACAGCGAAACGGAGTCGGCTCCACTCTGAAGGTTAGAGAAAGACGCTCGGCCACCGTCGACTGTTAACGTCTGGTTTGTTGTACCGGTTTACAGACGCAACAGCAGGGAAGAACTTCGTCCCGGATTTCGGGAAAAGAGACGCTTCAGCGTTCTCAATTTTTTGCGTGTACGGCGCAAAAGCGAAGCCCGACTCCCTTCTGTGCGCCTGACGCAAGTTTTGCTGTACGGCTTTGCCCGTAACTCAAGGAGTCCTAGTGCCTACGTTCCATCAGCTCGTCAAGCAGGGCCGCACGCCCACACGTTATAAGACTGCAAGCCCCGCGCTGCAGGGCTCCCCCCAGCGCCGAGGCGTCTGCACCCGCGTTTATACGCAGACTCCGAAGAAGCCGAATTCGGCACTGCGCAAGGTCGCACGCGTTCGCCTGACCAACGGGATCGAAGTGACGACGTATATCCCGGGCATCGGCCACAACCTGCAGGAGCATTCGATTGTGCTCATCCGCGGAGGCCGTGTGAAGGACCTGCCGGGTGTGCGTTACCACGTTGTGCGCGGCACGCTGGACTCGGTTGGCGTGGCCAATCGCAAGCAGAGCCGCTCCAAATACGGGGCGAAGCGTCCCAAGGCTGCCGCCAAGTAGATTGCGGTTCTATCAAAACGACGGTTTAGCGTAATTGGCTGGCCGCATACATTCAGGTTCAGGGCTTGAGAGGTTTACGGCCCTGGAGGAAGACGAGAAGAGAAATGCCAAGAAAAGGCTACATTGCGAAGCGTGAAGTTGCTGCAGACCCTGTCTATAACTCCACCCTAGTCACCAAGTTTGTGAACTCCATGATGTGGGGCGGCAAGAAGTCGACCGCGCAGGGAATCTTCTATACCGCCATGACCAATCTGGAGCAGAAGGGCGGCGACGAGGCCCTGAAGCTGTTCAAGAAGGCGATTGAAAACTGCAAGCCGCTGCTTGAGGTCAAGAGCCGTCGTGTGGGCGGCGCGAACTACCAGGTGCCGATCGAAGTGCTTCCGGAACGCCGCACCTCGCTCGCGATTCGCTGGCTGGTGACGTATGGCCGGGCCCGCGGCGAAAAGGGAATGGTGGAGAAGCTGACTGCGGAGCTGCTCGATGCTGCGAATGGACGCGGGGCCGCGATGAAGAAGAAGGAAGACGTTCATCGCATGGCCGAAGCAAACAAGGCTTTCGCGCATTATCGCTGGTAAAAACGAGCTCTTCAGCGAATTAGATTCTAGATTTTTGCTTCAACGCTTTTTATACCGTGGGCATCCGCTCGCAGACGAGAGACACGAACGTGGCACGCACTACACCTCTAAATCGTTGCCGAAACATCGGGATCATGGCGCACATTGACGCCGGCAAGACGACGACGACCGAGCGCATTCTCTTCTATACGGGCATCACGCACCGTATCGGCGAGGTGCATGAGGGCACTGCGACCATGGACTGGATGGAGCAGGAGCAGGAGCGCGGTATCACGATCACGTCGGCCGCGACCACGTGCACCTGGAAGAACATCCGCATCAACATCATCGACACACCGGGCCACGTCGACTTTACCGCCGAGGTGGAGCGTTCGCTTCGCGTGCTCGATGGCGCGGTTGCGTGTTTCGACGCAGTCGCCGGGGTGCAGCCTCAGTCCGAGACGGTGTGGCGCCAGGCGGACAAGTACAAGGTTCCCCGCATCTGCTTTATCAACAAGATGGATAAGGCTGGCGCGGACGCGGTGTATGCGACCTCGACCATTGTCGATCGCCTTGGCGCGCGCGCGGTGCCGATCAATATTCAGATTGGGGCCGAGGCGAAGTTTCTTGGAGTGATTGACCTCGTGACGATGAAGGCGATCCTGTGGCATGACGAGACCATGGGTGCTGAGTATTCAGTGGAAGAGATCCCGGCCGCTCTGCTGGAGACGGCCAAGGAGGCGCGCCACTTCCTGGTCGAGGCAGTTTCCGAGCACGATGACGAGCTTATGAACATGTACCTCGAAGGCGAGGAGCCCACCGAGGCGCAACTGAAGGCCGGCATCCGCAAGGCTACCATTGCGATGAAGATTTTCCCGGTGCTCTGCGGATCGTCGTTCAAGAACAAGGGTGTGCAGACGTTGCTTGATGCTGTGGTCGATTACCTGCCGAGCCCGCTCGACATTCCTGCTGTTATCGGCTCGAACCCCGACAACATGGAAGAGAAGATCATCCGCAAGGCGGACGACAGCGAGCCCTTCGCGGCGCTCGGCTTCAAGATCATGACGGACCCTTTCGTCGGTCAGCTTATTTTCATTCGCGTCTACTCGGGGCAGTTGAAGACCGGCGATTCGGTGCTGAACCCTCGTACGGGCAAGACGGAGCGTATCGGTCGCCTGTTGAAGATGCACGCCAATAAACGAGAAGAGATTACCGAGATTCTTGCCGGAGATATCTGCGCTGCGGTTGGTCTTAAGAACCTCGTTACCGGCGACACGATCTCCAGCGATAAGCATCCCGTTGTGCTCGAGTCGATCGACTTTCCGAAGACCGTAATTGAAGTTGCGGTTGAGCCAAAGACGAAGGCCGACCAGGAGAAGATGGGTATGGCGTTAGCGAAGCTAGCGCAGGAAGACCCAACGTTCAATGTGCATACGGACATTGATTCTGGCCAGACGATCATCGCCGGAATGGGTGAGCTGCACCTTGAGATCATCGTCGACCGCATGATGCGTGAGTACAAGGTGGAAGCCAACGTCGGCAAGCCCCAGGTGGCGTACCGCGAGACAATTCGTTCAAACGCAGAAGCCGAAGGAAAGTACATTCGCCAGACCGGCGGCTCGGGTAACTACGGACATGCAAAGATTCGCATCAGCCCGAATGAGCCCGGCAAGGGATACGAGTTCAGCAACGATACCAAAGGCGGATCGATTCCGAAGGAGTACATTAAGCCGATTGACCAGGGTATTCAGGATGCCATGCTGCGCGGCATTCTGGCTGGATACGAGATGGTCGATATCAAGGTTTCGCTGTACGACGGCAGCTATCACGACGTCGACTCGAACGAAATGGCGTTCAAGATTGCCGGCTCGATGGCGTTCAAGGAAGCGGCCAGAAAAGCTAAGCCCGTGCTGCTCGAGCCTGTGATGGATGTCGAAGTCACGGTTCCAGAAGAGTACATGGGGACCATTATTGGGGATCTCAACTCTCGCCGCGGACGGATTGAAGGCATGGAAATGGTCGGCGGGACACAGGCGATCAAGGCAACGGTTCCTCTGAGCACGATGTTTGGTTATGCCACGCACATGCGGTCCTCGACGCAGGGACGCGCGAACTACTCGATGCAGTTCAAGCAGTATGAAGAGGCACCGCGGTCGGTGTCGGAAGAGATCATCGCCAAGGTACAGGGCAAGGACGCGAAGTAGTCAGGTAGTCCAACAAGTTTGATTTATCAGTCACAGAAATACGGAGATTCGCTATGGGCAAGGAAAAGTTTGACCGGTCAAAGCCGCACGTAAACATCGGGACGATTGGGCATATCGATCATGGCAAGACGACGCTGACTGCGGCGATCACGAAGGTGTTGTCCAAGCACAACCCGAAG
>JALYVA010000131.1 GCA_030853485.1 Acidobacteriota bacterium | reverse complement strand
GCTCGACACGCTGCAGCGGAGCGCGTTGAGCGGGGCTGTTCCTTCACCCACACCCCTCCCTACGTTGCGTCCTCCGTCCACCAAGTTAGTGTGGTGGAGAAGCCATCACAGTGCTGCAGCAGCGCCGTAGCGGAACCACGTCGCCAGCGGTATGCGCGAGACGTGCTCAGGCGCAATGCTTCCCAAGTCCAGCACGATTGCACTGAACCCACCCGCCTGCAAAAGCAGATCAGTAACCAGCAATGCCTGCTCAATCCTCGACCAGGGCTTTGTCTGGCCGGTTGAACGACTGTGGCGTTTGGCGGGCCGGAAAGTTTGCGGCTCAACGGTCTCTCGTTCAGCCCGAATCTTGCGTTGCGGCTCGACAGCATTCAGCAGCAGATCACGTCGGTTGCTCCCGTTCCGGAGGCGAAGTCCTCGGCGAGCAACCCTTCCAAAGGGTATTATCGCCCGTGAGAGCTGGCGGTTATGCGCGTGCAGGCCCGGGGAGGATCGTCGCGCTTGGCAAAGACATTCTCGTGGTCACGCTGTCACAAACACTGAACTGGTTTTGGTTGTGTGACAGCCAGCTAATAACACCTCGGCTCTTACAACGTTGGTTCCATCACTGCTTGTGCTTGCCGCGTTTGTTGGCGCGAATCTGGATTGCGTGCGCCGTTGCGATGGCTGCAAGCAGACCCGGATAGTGCCGGTCAACTTCGTCGTAACGGGATGTGTTGAACATCTCCACGCCTTTGCGTTCGCTGTGGATGAGTCCGGCTTCGCGCAGTATTCTGAAATGCTGCGATAGCGTCGATTTCGGAATGTCCCGATCTCCGACGGTCAAGAAGTTCGAACAATTCTCCTCGCAGCCTTTCACAATGTCGGCGTAGATGGCCACGCGCACCGGGTCAGAGAGCGCGTGAAGAATGGCCTGGACCGGGACATCTTCAATGGCAGGATGGATGAGCGCCCTCATTTCTATACTCTAGCGCCTGTGAGTATTATGTTCAAGAGATCAGAACTAATGAATCCTCTCCACGCGTGCGCTTATCTGATAATCAGAGCGCGGCAAGTTCCACTCACAACGCGCAGGAAGAGGAACTCGTGGGCAAATTAAGCGGAAAAGTAGCAGTCATCACGGCGGCGACTTCCGGCATGGCTCTCGCCACAGCGAAGCGATATGTCGAAGAAGGCGCCTACGTCTTCATCACCGGCCGGAACAAGGAGCGTCTGGACAAAGCAGTTAGGGCGATCGGCAGCAATGTGACCGGCGTTCAGGCGGACTCCTCAAAGCTCGCCGATCTGGATAAGCTGTATGAGACGGTGAAGAGGGAAAAGGGCAAAATCGACATTCTGTTCGCCAGCGCCGGTGAAGGCTCCTTCGCCTCGCTGGAGGAAGTGACCGAGGAGCATTTCGACTCGACCTTTAACACCAACGTGCGGGGCACGCTGTTCACGGTACAAAAGGCCCTTCCGCTGTTCAACACCAACGGCTCCATCATTTTGAATGGGTCCGTCGCTAGCGTAAAAGGCACCCCCCGCTTCGGCGTCTACGCGGCAAGCAAGGCCTCGCTACGGTCCTTCGTACGCACATGGCTTGTAGAACTGAAAGATCGAGGTATTCGTGTAAATCTGCTAAGCCCTGGAGTGATCGACACCCCAGCTCTCGATAGTCTTGGCTTCGACGACGAAGTGAAGAAATATATGGCAAGCCAAATCCCCCGCGGTTCGATGGGCCGATCGGAAGAGATCGCAGGAGTAGCCACATTCCTCGCGTCGGACGACTCCAGCTATGTCAACGGGATAGAGCTTTCTGCCGACGGTGGACAAGCGCAGATTTGATGAGTCTGCGATTCGTAACTTCCACAAGCCGGTTGCCGCCGCGTAACGGCTTGTGGGAGCTTCACGATCTAAGAATTGGTAACCAGAGGCGATTCGAAAAGGCGAGAATGTTATGTCCGTGAACCAGGCAGCAGTAACGTCGGAACTGAGTGAAGTTGAAACACAATCGATCGAGAAGCTCTACCGAGCGTTCAATGAGCGCAACCCTGATTTATTAGACGAGGCATGTTGGCCCGATTGGGAAGACATACCGCTTGCGCCGGGGCAAGAACCGGGCACCAACGGCTTCAAGAAGATGATGCCTCTTTACTTTGCAGCTTTTCCAGATCTCAGGATTGAAGTAGACGAGATTGTCGGTGCTTCTGGTAGGGCTGGAGTGCGTGCACGTATGGTCGGAACGCATCAGGGAGAGATCTTCGGCGTGACCGGATCGCAGCAGCCCATCGAGGTACGTCTTCACGAGTTCCATCATCTTCGAGAGGGACGAGTAAGCCACACGTGGCATCTTGAAGACTGGTTCGGAATGTTTCAGCGCCTGGGAACGTGGCCTCCGGCGAGAGGCTAGGGAGGAGCGATGCTGCTCATAGGGTCCGGCTCCAGCCGGTCCTGTAGTAGCCGCGTGCGGAGTCGCTCTTTACATCTGAGGTGGCGCTCTGTTGTCTGGACGGAAATGTGCCCAGAAACGAGAGGGCTCCTCGCAAATCTCCAGTCGCCACAAACGGCTCCTCTGCCCGCAGGTCAGGACGCCAACTCTGCTTGTTGGCCCAAAACTGCCTAGCTCTCACGCAGTGTCCGCCGCCGTCTACAAGGATCACCTGACCGGTAGTGTAAGTACCCCACATGAGGTAGAGATAGCCTGCGCTGCCTCCTCCGGATTAGCAGCACGTGGGATCGGCTGATTGGCTGTCATCGTCTGAATCTGAGCCTCCGGCATCAGTCAACACTATGCCACTTCTATTTCACTGGTGCTGCAGAGTCGCATAGTTAGCGAGTCGTGCCAGTTTCGCCTATGTCGGAGTGGCGTGAATTCCCCCCACGGCTATACTGCCGTGGAGAGCAGCCTATTACCCGCTTGAAGGCCTTACCGAAGGCACTTTCGGATTCGTAGCCAAGTGAAAGGGCGAGGGAAAGAATCGGTTCGGGCGAGGTCATCAGGCGATCTCCAGCAAGCAGCATCCGCCAACGGGTGAGGTATTCCATGGGGCTCTCTCCAACCTTTTCTTTGAACTTCAAAGCGAAGATCGAGCGTGACATGCCGACGTGCTGCGCCAGACCATTCACCGTCCAGTGATTCGCAGGATTGGCCTGCATCGACACGATAGCGGTTTTGAGCTGCGGGTCCGTCATCGCATAGAGCCAGCCAACAGCCTCCTGTGAGGCTTGCGCGAGGTGAACACGCAACGACTGAACCAACATCATGTAAGCGAGCTGCTGCACCAGGAAGGAGCCGCCGAGCCGTTCCTCGCGCAGCTCATCCCTCATTCGTTCAAGCGACCAGCGCATCGCCGCTTTTTCGTCTTTCGTGCGCAGATGCACCACCGGCGGAAGGAAGCCTAAAAGAAGGTCCGCAGGATCGCCACCCAGCAGGAAATGCCCGCCCGCCAGCGTGCAATCAGGGTCGCCGTCACAAAGGCCAGGCAGACCGCTGTAAAGGGCCGCGAGTAGAGCCTGAAGCTCCACGGGGCGGGCTGAAGGGTGAGTCGCCAGCGAAAAGGCCCGGCCGCTCGGGAGCAAAAAGCAATCCCCCTCTCGCAGAAGCACCGGCTCAGCGTCCAGCATCGTCAACCAGCACGAGCCCGCGAGCAAGGCGTAGCACTTGATTCCCTCATATTTAGGAAAACGTATCGCCTGCTCGCTGCCGATGTCGAAGCGGCCCGACAGGTGACTACGCGGCTTCAGCAACGCAAGTACGCTTGAAAGAGGGTCCATTGTGACTCCCGGATGATTAGACCAGAACGACGGAGTTTCAGTGTAATTCCAGTCCCCTCACTCTCATCTGTTCTTATGACAGGCGCACAAACAGAAGCGCCTCTCAGAATGGACGGGAATCGCCATGCAAGTATTTGTTACTGGAGCCACAGGGCTCATCGGGTTTGCAATCGTCAACGAATTGATCGCGGCAGGGCATCAAGTGACGGGCCTGGCCCGTTCCGACGCGTCTGCCGGGAAACTGACCGGTGCTGGCGCGAAGGTCCTGCGTGGGGACATCGAAGATCTCGACGTTCTCCGCGCAGGTGCAGCCGCCGCGGACGGCGTCATCCATACGGCGTTCTACCACCAGATTTCACACCTTCCGCTCGGGACGCGGCTCGAAGTTTTTCTCGGCGGGCTTCCGACCGGAATCGTCAACCGTTTCATGAAAGCCGCGCTCGATGCGGACCGGCGGGCTTTGGAGACCATGGGCGGCGCCTTGCGGGAAGGAAACAGGCCCCTGGTGGGCACGTTTGCCACTATGGCGTTGAAGCCGGGGATCGTCGCCACGGAAGATCAGGCTTATGACCCCAGTTCGGCGGGCGCGGCGCGTGGCGGTACGGAAGCCACCATGCACAAACTCGCCTCCCAGGGCGTTCGTACCGGCATCGTGCGTTTGCCGCCCATCGTGCACGGTGAACACGACCGCAACGGCTTTGTTCCGACGCTGATCAAGACGGCCCGGAAGAAAGGTCAGTCGGCCTACCTTGGCAACGGAACCAACCGTTGGGGAGCTGTTCACAAGCTGGACGCAGCCCGCCTCTTCCGGCTGGTGCTTGAGAAAGGTTCCGCTGGCGCGGCTTACCATGCCGTCGGAGAACAAGGCATACCCTTTCGGGAGATCGCCCAAGCCATCGGGGAAAACCTGAAGCTCCCGGCGGTCAGCAAAGTCACGGCAGACGCCGCAAAACAATTTAGTTTCTTGGCCCCGTTCGCTTTGGCGGACAATCCCGTGTCGAGTGCACTGACGCAGCAGAGGATGGGATGGCAGCCCACACAGCCTGGCCTTTTCGCGGACCTGCAACAAAGCGGCTACTTCCTCTCTTAGTAGCAGTGGCCGAATGACGTTCGGCCACTTGCTTTCGGTGGGCATTCCACGAAGTACACCTGCAACTCGGCAAAGCAAAAGGAGCTTTCTATGCAAATTCCTTCTCTCAAAGGGCAGCGAATTGTCATTATCGGCGGCAGCTCTGGCGTCGGGCACGCCGTAGCTGCCTGTGCCATCGCTGAAGGTGCGGTGGTGATTATCGGTTCGACAAATGCAGCCAAGATCGATGCGGCTGTTAAGCCTTTGGGTCAACAGGCGCAAGGACGCGTGATCGACGTACAAGATGAGAAGAGCGTGGATGCGTTCTTTTCGGCTGTAGGAGGATTCGATCATCTTGTGTTCACCGCAGGAGACGGCGGCCCCGACATGGCACCTGTTTCCCTGAACGACATGGACTTCCATACGGCCGGCAATGGCTTGAATGTCAGGTTCTGGGGAGCACTGAAGGCTATCAAACATGCGCAGTCCGAGTTGGCACCCGAGGGCTCCATCACGCTGACCGACGGCATTCTTAGCCATCGTCCCGCGAAGGGGATGCCGCTTACGACAGCGTTCAGCGGTGCGATCGAACATCTCGTACTTGGCCTTGCGGTGGAGTTAGCTCCAAGGCGCGTCAACTCGGTCTGCCTGGGCCCCATACGCACGAATCTTGGCAACAGGATGCCGGAGGCTCAGATTCAGAAGATGACAGCCAATCAGCCGATTCCGCGTGTAGGCAATCCAGAGGAGGCAGCGCAAGCCTATCTCTACCTGATGCGGGGTACTTACACTACGGGTCAGGTGATCCATGTAGATGGCGGACGGACATTGGGCTGAGAGCCAGCCCCTTAGCTCAGCATGGTTACGGCAGAAGCCGCAAAACAATTTAGCTTACTGGTCTCATTCGTTTGGCGGACAATCCCTTGTCGAATGCACTCACCCAGCAGAGGATGGAATGGCACCCACGTGTCCTGATCTTTTCGAGGATCTTCAACAAGCGGCTATTTCCGCTTTTGATTGAAGCAAGTGGCCGAAGACCTTGGCCACTTGCTTTCGGTCCAGTGAAGTCGGCTTCTCCTCAATGACCGGCCAAGGGTCTGGCGAGGAAGGATCGATGAGTTTCCCAAGAGCCTCGTTTCGCTTTCCTGCAATTTGCCCGATGGCGCTCGCGGGCAGTCTGCTGGCGAGCGCAGGGTCCTTACTCGGACCAGATGCTGGGATTGATAGAGGAGACATTCAAGCAAGCAGCGGTCGACGCTCGCGCCGTCAAGGTCGCTTCTGAAGCCGAGCAAAGCTATTCTCCGCGTCCGTATCGCTTAGCGGACGGCAATGAAGAGATCCTCACCCACTGTCGTTTTCATCATCGGGGCTAGAACCCAACGCTCTCGATCCACGATGTGCGTAATAGCCAAGAGAGTTGAACCTAATATGGAAGAAGATTCAATAGGCCAAGTTAAGCCTCTTCTTGTTCATGCACATCAGTGCGAAGCCTGTTACCTCTTTATTGATAGCGAACAAATGCATGGACGAGAAACTCTTCGAGGTATCTTCGAATGTCCTTACTGTCATCACAAAGGCGTGTTAAATGTAAAAGTTATAGACAAAGCGCTTTTGAATAAGGGCTTATGACCAGCATCTAACTCACTCTTTGAAGTGTCATTTGACGGGGACTCGGCCCATCTAATTTCCTCTTAAGAGCTCTTACGACTTCACTCAGAAGACGTGAGTCGTTTTCGCTCCTAGCGACCAGTGCAGTTTGAAGATGCAGCTTCTTGTTCCCCAGTGGCCGCATCGTGAGGCCGTGCCGAGCTACTCTCCATGCACCAGCACGAGTGAGAAACGCGACTAAACCTTCTTCTTCAAGCATTTGCGCAGCGTCTTCAGCGGTCATTACATGCTGAACTGATTTTGGTCTCACCCCGAGACTATCGGCTTCTGCCATAATCCGGTCATAAATTGCGGGGTTCACGTGGCGCTCGAAAAGCGCCCACCGACGCTGATCTAAGTCCTCAAGCGTGACTTCATAACGTTTCGCAAGTGAATCTTGTGACGACATGAGTATGTAGAACGGCGTCGTAGTCAATGCGATCTGGATGAGCTTGGGGTCTTTAGAGGTGCCCATGACGATAGCGAAATCTAGTTTGCCATCCATGACCTTCATCTCCAGATCGGCGGAAAGGGCGCTCAGAAACTCAATACGGAGATCCGGATAGAGTGGAAGAGTTATAGAGGAAAGACTCGTCGTGATGTATGGGTCTATGTACGGTGACTTCCCTGCATGGAGAATCGATCCGGCTCCCTGCGCTACGGCGCGTGACCTTTGGACTGCCCGAGTCGCGTGGAACAATGTCTCTCTTGCTTCTTGAACAAAGAATCGCCCAGCGTCGGTAAGTTCGACATGCTGGTTGCTCCTTATGAAGAGTGGATATCCAAGCTGATGCTCCAGTTCGATAATTTGCTTGCTCAGGGTCGACTGGACAATGTTCAGCTTCTGAGCCGCACGCCCGTAGTTCAACTCTTCGGCGAGCGCTACCGCCGCTTGCATAAGCCGTATCTCTGGTAGATTCATGGCCTGCTCCAACCTGGAACTCTTCTAGGGCAAGTACGAAGCATGGGATTCCACCTCCGCGGGAGTTCTCGGAGTATCCGCCTTATGTACTCAACTCGTCAATTGCTAACGCGAAGAGAGAAGCACGCGCGGATGTATGCCCAAACGGAATGGTGCAATCCGTAACTTTCATTGGACAGAACCACCCTTCCTCGGCAACGCTGAAGTTGCTCTTGAGCGGGCTGCGAAGGACTCCGTCCGCTTCAATGGAGGCCATGAATGGCGCAACAGTTAGAACGTATAGAAGCAGCACTTGGCTCAATTGAATCGATTCCGAAGAAGCCACCCGTAAGGGCAAACTTTGTGCCCGAACCATTGCTCGATACATTCGAGGCTGCCGCGATCATGAGAATTCATCCGAAGACACTGCAGAAGCTCGCACGGGCCGGACGCATTCCGGGTGTTCATGTCGGCAAGCTTTGGCGGTTCAGGGCGTCCGTCATCGACTCCTGGATCACCGGACAAATGGCTGGTTAGTTTCGACCTCTGCGGCAGGCGGCGTATTCTTGTTCTAAGCCATTCGTGCCGCCTGGAATCGGAGAACTATGAACAGGCGAACACGGTATCAACAAGGAAGCGTGCAGCGCGAAAAGCGGCAGAGCGGGCCTGATGTCTGGATTTTCAGGTGGAGAGAAATGGGAACCGATGGAAGCAGCAAGCAGCGCAAAGCCATCATCGGGACCGTCACCACACTTGCAAACGAAGCAGCAGCCCTCAAAGCAGCTCATGCATTGCGCATCGACGCCAACCAACAAGCCCCGCAAACCGAAGCCGGACCGAGCACCGTGGCAGATCTGATCGCACACTACCGACTCAAGGAGCTGGTGCATGAAGATCAGGGACACAAGGCATTCTCAACCCGAGCGGCTTACGAATGCAATCTGAAGACCTGGATTCTGCCACGCTGGGGAACCCATCGTCTCGATCAAATAAAGCCAGTCGCGGTAGAGGAGTGGCTGAGCGGCATCAAGCGGTCGAAAGGCACAAAGGCGAAAATCCGAAATCTTATGAGTGCTCTCTTCCATCACGCGATGCGTTACGAGTGGACCGATCGAAATCCGATCAAGCTCGTGCGTCAGAGTGCGAAGCGGGAGAGGGTTCCAGAGATCCTCGAACTGGCTGAGCTCCAACTTCTCCTTTCCAAACTGTCCGTCCGTGAGCGCACTCTCGCGCTGCTCGATGCCGCAACCGGGCTTCGGGTCAGCGAGCTGCTCGCATTGCGTTGGGATGATGTGGACTTCGAGACTTTGGAGCTACGCGTCACCCGTTCGATCTGGCATCAAGTTGTGGGGGACTGCAAAACAGAAGCCTCAGCCAAGCCCGTCCCGATGGACGAGTTCATGGCGGAGGACCTTCTGCGCTGGCGTCGCAAAAGCCCCTACGCGATGCCGGGGGATTGGGTCTTCGCCAGCCCGATCATGCGGGGCAAGCAGCCCTACTGGCCGGACAATCTCATGAAGCGCTATATCCGGCCGGTCGCACGCAAGGCCGGCATCCACAAGAACATCGGTTGGCACACCTTCCGCCACTCCTTCGGCACACTGCTGAAAGCAAATGGAGAGGATGTAAAGACCGTTCAGGAGCTCTTGCGACACGCGAATAGCCGGATCACCCTTGACGTTTACACGCAGGCAGTGAACTCGACCAAGCGAGCCGCACAGAGCAAGGTTGTAAGGATGATGGTTCCCAACGTGGGCACAATAACTGCAAACCTAGGCACAAACGACTTGTCGGATAAAGCTCAAATTGCCTGAATTCTAGGCTTATTGTGCCCTTATCGTGCCCGGATTCGCGTGTCACTTTAGGTCCCATATCACTCTAAGTGCTTTAGAATGTATGGCGGGGACGACGGGGCTCGAACCCGCGACCTCTGCCGTGACAGGGCAGCGCTCTAACCAACTGAGCTACGTCCCCCCAATCTTTTCAGACACTTTGATAAGTCACACGTAAAGCGATTTGAAGCTTTCGCTGTTCCGCTCATTTCTATCTTTTGCTGTTTTGGCTTTCGGTCTTCTTGTTGATAGACACCAAAACCATCATGGCAACGACTAGCTTAATTCTAACAGATGAATCCCGTTTTCGGTATCAATGTCGCCCGTCTCACCGGAGGAAAATTACCCCGTTCAGAGTCGATGCTGATGCCGCGCCGCATTGAGGATGACGCTCTTGCGAAGTTCGAACCGCCGAGTCTGACATTGACGGACCGAGTCTCCGCCCTTCATCCGGTCAAGCCGGAGAACTGTTTCACTTGACGAAGATTTATGGACGGCTTCATCTGGAGCGAACCGCAGATGTCGAAGATGGTGCGCAGCGAAGCGTTATTCGTTCCTGATTCAATAAAGCTGATGAAAGCACGCTCAAACCCGGACCTTGCTGCGAGCGCTTCCTGACTCATCTTCTGCCAGGACAAACGTTTCCGCAGCACTCGGCCGAACGCCGAGGACGAATAAAGTATCGTATTGTTCTTTCCAGAAGGTGCCACACTTCTATTGGCATCGCAGGTATGTTGCGCGCCGCTTCTAATCTTTGCGGGTACTGTAGCTCATGCCCCGGCCTGTACTGCGCACTGTCTGCATCTCAGACTGAGAGCTGTAGTTGAGGCGAGGATAATGCACGGATCTTCCGTGGCTATTCTCGTTCGAGACAACTAATCACGAAGAGACTTCCCCCCGGAGACAAGCTTGATCGCGTTTTGGTGCCAACCAGCGGTCAAGTATAAGATGCGGAGGATCACGCAAAATGCAGGGTGAGGATGATTCTCTTCCCAGGCGAAGCCGGTCTCGACCTGATGAACTGGGGTAAGTGGCCTCGGGGAACGATGCGCATCCACACTTAGATGATCGTGCCGACATGATTGCCCTGCTGGAGATCGGCCCCATTCAGTTCAGAGGATGCAAGGATTTCAACGAGTTTTTGTTCCTGGTTTCCTGTCCCATCTACACCGCCGAGATCGAACAGGATGTGCCTGCGGCACATGGTTTCCTGCCGCGCTGAAAGTAAAACGCAGCTCGAACAGTCCACGTTGCTACGTCGCGAATTTGCTTGTTAGGGCATTTGGCGACGCTAGGTTATGTGCCGCGACAGTCTTACCGAGGTATGCATCCATGTGATACTTGTATTAGCGCAGGTTATGATGCGAGGAGGGTGTCATGTTTGAGCTAAGTGGAGAACAGAAACAGCTGCAACAGTCCGTGCGGGCGTTCGCCGAAGGCGAGATTGCGCCGCATGTGTCAGAGTGGGATGAGAAGAGCGAGTTTCCCCATCAGGTGGTGAAACAGCTTGGCGAGATGGGTCTGCTGGGCGTGATCTTTCCCGAGGACCTGGGCGGCGCGGGCATGGGATATGTGGAGTATGTGCTTGCTATCGAGGAGCTTTCACGCGTGGACGGAAGCGTGGGGATCATCGTGGCCGCGCACAACTCACTGTGTACGAATCACATCATGCTGGGCGGCAATGACGAGCAGAGAAAGCGTTGGATTCCAAAGCTTGCGAGTGGCGAGTGGCTGGGCGCATGGGGGCTGACGGAGCCGGGATCGGGGTCGGATGCGGGCGGGGCCCGGACAACTGCGGTGAAGCGCGGCAACACGTGGGTGCTGAATGGGAGCAAGACATTCATCACCAACGGGAGCTATGCGGGCTGCGCGGTGGTGCTGGCGGTGACCGATCGCGAGAAGGGGACCAAGGGCATATCGGCATTCGTGGTTGAGCGGGGCACGAAGGGCTTTCGTCCAGGGCGCAAGGAGAACAAGCTTGGGCTGCGAGCGAGCGATACGGCGGAACTTATCTTTGAGGACTGCGAGATTCCGGCAGAGAATATGGTCGGCAAAGAGGGCGAAGGCTTTAAAGATGCTATGCGTGTGCTCGATGGAGGGCGGATTTCGATCGCGGCGTTGAGCCTGGGTATTGCACGTGGTGCGCTCGATGCGGCAATGAAGTATGCGCAGGAGCGGCGGCAGTTCGGCAGAGCGATCAGCGAATTTCAGGCGATCCAGTTCAAGCTGGCGGATATGGCGACCGAGTGGGACGCGGCGCAGTTGTTGACGATGCGGGCCGCGCAGATGAAAGATGCGGGGCAGAAGGTGACGCTGGAGAGTGCGATGGCGAAGCTGTATGCGAGCGAAGCTGCCTGCCGGATCTGCGATGAAGGCGTACAGATTCATGGCGGGTATGGGTTCATCAAGGACTATCCGGCGGAGAAGTTCTATCGCGATGTCAGGCTGTGTCCGATTGGGGAGGGAACCAGCGAGATTCAACGGATGGTGATTGCGCGAGAGCTGCTGGGGAAGAGTCCTAGCCGCGGATAGGGTCTTCTTGTGAGGTGGAGGGCGAAGGTACCGGACCTTGTGCACCCGCTTTTGCGGCCCTTGCGGAGAGAGCGCTAAGCGGGCGACTACACTATGGGTATGAGCGATTCGGCTGCTGTGGTGGAGCTTTCGTACACGGAACTGGCTGCCAAAGTGGGGCAGGGAGGGCGTGTGAGCCGCGACGAGGCTCGCTGGCTTTGGACCAACGCGTCGGACGAGGAGATGCGTTCGCTGGCACGTGGGGTGCGTGGGCGGTTTCATGCTCCCGATGCTTGCACCTACATGGTGATGCGGATCATCAACTACACGAACGTTTGTGTGGCGCAATGCGATTACTGCGCGTTCTATAAGCTGCCTGGTCAGGAGGGCGGCTATGTGATGAATCAGGAGCAGGTGTTCGCGAAGCTGGATGAGCTGCTGGCGTTGGGCGGCGATCTGGCGGCGTTCAATGGAGGCTTTAATCCGCATCTTCCGCTGAGCTACTACTGTGAACTATTCGGTGCGATTCGGGCGCGTTATGGAGATGCGCTGGAGTTCTATGCACTTACGATTGCGGAGTTCATGTACCTGGCCGATCATGCGAAGCTGAGTTACGCGGAGGCTGCTGCGCGGTTGAAAGCGGCGGGAGTGCGCTGGATCACAGGCGGTGGCTCGGAAATTTTGACGGAGGACTTTCGCGCGCGGCACTCGAAGTTCAAGTACACGGTTGCCGAGTATTTCAAAGCGCAGCGGGCGATTGTGAACGCTGGGCTGAAGACGACGGCCACGATGGTGATCGGGTTCGATGAGACGTTGGAGGAGCGGCTGGAGCATTTAGAACGGACGAGACAGTTCCAGGATGAGACCGGAGGGCTTGCGAGCTTCCTGTGCTGGACGTTCAAGCCTTACTTCACGCAGATTGGTGGAATCGAGATTTCGACGGCGGAGTATCTGCGGCATCTCGCGCTTTCGAGGATTTATCTGGACAACATCCCCCGTATTCGCACCTCTGTCTTGACCCAGAATCAGAAGGCGCTGGAGGGGTTGAACTACGGCGCGGATGATTTCGATCTGCCGATTGAGGATGAGGTGACCCAGAAAGCAGGGGCGACGATCAGCCTGGATTTTGAGGCGATTCTGG
>JALYVA010000101.1 GCA_030853485.1 Acidobacteriota bacterium | reverse complement strand
GGAGATTTGCGCGTTGCGGGTGGAAGATCTGCATCTGGACCAGGCGCGGGCGCAGGTGCGGGGCAAGGGCGATAAGGAGCGGATTGTGCCGATGGGGCGGGCTGCGGTGGAGGCGCTCGAAAGGTATATGGCGTTGGGCAGGCCGGAGCTTCTGGGGCGCGGCGTGGAGCGGAGGGGGGGTCTGCTGCAGCGGGAGTTGTTTCTGAGTGTGCGGGGGAGACCGCTGACGCGGCAGTGGGTGTGGGAGATGGTGCGGGCGGCGTCGGTGAGTGGGAGCAAGGCGAGTCCGCATAGGCTGCGGCATAGCTGCGCGACGCACATGGTGGAGCACGGAGCGGATTTGCGGAGCGTGCAGACGTTGCTGGGGCATGCGGATATTGCGACGACGCAGGTGTATACGCATGTGGCTCTGGGGCATTTGAAGAAGGTGCATCGGGAGCATCATCCGCGAGGCAAGCGGCGGGTGTTGGCTGGTTGATGGGTGGGGGAAGCGGTGGCGGCTTTGCGATGCGGGGTTTCCACCCCAACGGGCAGAGGCGCTCGCCGGGGACGCCGGTTGTTTTGCGCGATGCTCGCATCAGAGAATTTCGAGATAGGGAGCACACGGTTTGCTGGCGGCGGAAGGGCTGCAGGTCATGAGCGAGTTTGAGGTGTTGGCGGAGCGATTTTTGACGATGCTTGCCGGAGAACGCGGTGCGCCGGAACATACGGTGCGGGCGTATGCGCGGGAGGTGCGCGCCTTTGCCGGATATCTGCGGGAAGTGCTGGGGGAAGAGGCCGGCGTGGGGTCGGTGGAGCATCTGCATATTCGCGCGTACCTGGGGCTGTTGTATGGGCGCGGGCTGACCAAGGCGAGCGCGGCGCGGGCGCTGGCGGCGGTGCGGAGCTGGTTCAAATGGCTGGCGAAGGAAGGCAAGGTGGCGCAGAATCCGGCGCTGCTGGTGAGTACGCCGAAGCTTCCGAAGCATCTGCCGCGGGTGCCGAGCGTGGAGGAGGTGAATCGGGTGCTGGATTCGCTGGAGGGTGAGGGTGCGGCGAAGAAGGACGTGGCGCAGGCAGCAGCGTGGCCGGAGCGGGATCGCGTGATCTTCGAGATGCTGTATGGGTGCGGGATCCGGAACTCGGAGCTGGTGGGGCTGAATATGGAGAGCGTAAAGTGGCGCGACGATGCGGTGCTGGTGCGCGGCAAGGGACGCAAGGAGAGGCTGGTGCCTCTGGGGGATGAGGCAGCGGCGGCGGTGCGAGCCTATGTGCCCTTGCGAGAAGCGAAGTTGCGGGCCGCGGGGAAGGGTGCGCTGGTGAGCGAAGGCCCGCTGGTGACGAACCTGCGCATGCGTGGGGACTGCCGGTTGACGACGCGCAGTGTGGGCAGAATCGTAAAGACGATTGCGCTGAGCCGGGGGTTGACGGCGGACGTGCATCCGCATACGCTGCGGCATGCGTTCGGAACGCACATGCTCGAGGAAGGCGCGGACCTGCGTGCGATTCAGGAGATGCTTGGGCATGAGCGGCTGTCGACCACGCAGCGCTACACGCAGCTGACGGTGGGGCAGGTGCAGCGTGTCTATGACGAGACGCATCCCAGAGCCCACTTCGCGGGGGGCATGCCGGCTTCGCCTGTAATTTCCCATGATCGCCGCAACGACGCTATGATCGCGACCAGGGGTGCAGCAAGAACGGAACGGAGAGAACCTGTGGCGGATGGATTGAGGCGGGAGAATGCATTGGCTCTGCTTGAGGAGTGGACGCGCGGCGAGAGTTTGCGCAAGCATGCGTTGGCGGTGTCGGTGTGCACGGAGGCGTACGGCGAGCGTGAGGCGCAGCGGGTGGGACTAGGCGGCCAAGAGGCTGCGGAGTTCGCCGAGCGGTATGCGTGCGCGGGGCTGCTGCATGACATGGATTACGAGCGGCATCCTTCGGTGGAGGAGCATCCGTTTGTGGGCGTGGCGCGGCTGCGGGAGTTGGGATGGCCGGAGGAGGTGCTGCATGCGATTCTGGCGCACGCGGAGTACTCCGGCGTGGCGCGGGAGTCGCACCTGGATAAGGCGCTGTTTGCGTGCGATGAGCTTGCGGGATTTCTGACCGCGTGTGCCCTGGTGAAGCCTTCGAAGTCCATTCACGATGTGGAGCCGGCAGGCGTGAAGAAGAAGATGAAAGACAAAGCCTTTGCGCGTGCAGTGCTGCGGGAAGACATCACGGGCGGAGCGGAGCTGCTGGGGTTGAGCGTGGAGGAGCATGTCGAAAATTGCCTGCGGGCGATGCAGTCCCGGGCCCAGGAGCTTGGGCTGGCGGGCGTCCCTGCTGCGGTCTAACTGCAGCCGCGCAGCAACGTGAGATAAAGCAGGGAGAGCACAATCGATGCTGCTATCGCGAGGCCGATAAGAGGGCTGCGTCCCCGAGAGGAAGACAGGGACTTGCTGTTCTGCTGCGGCGCGAGCGGGTCATACGTGAGCTGGAAGATGGTGCCGGTGGCGACATAGGCCGGTGAGGTGTAGTCGCCGCTGTAGGTTTTGCCGTGCGCACGATAGCTGAAGCTGATGAGGAACTGATTTCTATCGAGCGGCAAGCCCATGGTGAGAGTGTTCATCCGTGCGAACTGGTATTTGCAGGCGGTGACCTCGGCCTGTGCTTCGATCCACGCCGGTGCGGGCGCTGGACGCGAGGTCATGGGAGCTCTTCGCATTCAGCTTCGTCGCCAGTGTGATCCATGGGTTTGCTCAAACAGTTGATCGTTCTGGTTCTAATATAACTGTGTCATTTCAAAAAAATGATCCGGTGCGCCAGCTTACGCGAAGGCAGGTGCATCCAACTGAGCGAACATTCATAACAGTGCAGTGAGACACAGTCCGCTTCAAGCGGACGGAGGATGAAAGTCGCTTATGTCGATTCAGATGCAGGAAGGTTCGCCGAATCCGCGCGGCGCGACCTGGGATGGGAAAGGCACAAATTTTTCTGTGTTTTCCGCGCATGCCACCAAGGTGGAGGTTTGTTTTTTTGATGAGTCAGGAGAGAAAGAGACCGATCGCCAGGAGCTGCCGGAGTATACGAACCAGATTTGGCATGGATACATCCCGAACGTACGTCCGGGAACGCGCTATGGGCTTCGGGTGTATGGGCCATACGAGCCTGAGGCCGGTCATCGATTCAACCCCAACAAACTTCTGCTCGACCCGTATGCGAAGGCGCACATTGGCGAGCTCACCTGGAATCCGGCGCTGTTTGGATACGTGATGGAGTCGGGGGACGATACGACGTTTGATGAACGCGACAGCGCCCCGTACATGCCCAAGTGCAGCGTCGTCGACCCGAACTATGACTGGCATGGCCAGGTGAAGCCGATGACGTATCGGATACCGTTTGACGAGACGATTATGTATGAGCTGCACGTCAAGGGCTTTACCAAGCTGCACCCCGGCGTACCGGAGAAGCAGCGAGGAACCTATGCGGGTCTGGCGCATCCGGAAGTGATCGAGTACATCCGATCGCTTGGCGTAACGTCGGTCGAACTGCTGCCGATTCACACCTTCGTCAACGACAGCCACCTGCTGGAACGGGGATTGACGAACTACTGGGGCTACAACACGATTGGCTTTTTCGCACCCGATCCCCGGTATGCCGCCGACCGCGCCGATTCGCTGACGGAGTTCAAGCGTACCGTCGACGCGCTGCATGAAGCCAACCTGGGAGTGATTCTCGATGTGGTCTATAACCACACGGCGGAAGGCAACCAGCTTGGGCCTACGCTCTCGTTCAAGGGCATCGACAATGCGAGCTACTACAGGCTGCTGCCGGACAGACCGCGTTACTACGTCAACGACACGGGTACAGGCAATACGGTGAACCTGAGCCATCCCCGCGTGATCCAGATGGTGACCGACAGCTTGCGGTACTGGGTGGAGCAGACCCATGTGGATGGTTTTCGGTTTGACCTGGGAACGATCCTGGCGCGAGAGCCGAACGGCTTTGACAACCAGAGCGGCTTTCTGAAGGCGTGCAGTCAGGATCCTGTTCTGGGAACGGTGAAGCTGATTGCGGAGCCTTGGGACTGCGGACCTGGCGGCTACCAGGTGGGCGGATTTCCTCCGGGATGGGCGGAGTGGAACGATAAATTTCGCGATACCGTACGCGAGTACTGGAAGGGCGGCTCGTCGGCGGCGCAGCTTACCAAATGCCTTACCGCCTCAGGTGATGTCTTCAACTACGAGGGACGAAGGCCATGGGCGTCGGTCAATTTCATCACGGCGCACGACGGCTTTACGCTGAACGATATCGTCTCGTACAACGAGAAGCACAATGAAGCGAATGGCGAAAACAACAACGATGGAAGCTCTGACAATCACTCGTGGAACTGTGGTGCGGAAGGCCCGACGGACAATGGTGAGGTGAATGGTCTGCGCGGGCGCCAGATGCGGAATATGCTGGCGACGCTTCTGCTTTCGCAAGGTACACCGATGCTGCTTGCGGGAGACGAGTTTGCCCGGACGCAGCAGGGCAACAACAATGCCTACTGCCAGGACGACGAGATCAGCTGGCTGAACTGGGACCATACCGAGAAGCAGCAGGCGCTGATCAAGTATGTGCAGCGTCTGACCAGCTACCGTCATAAGTATCCAATTCTGCGGCGCAATCTTTTCCTTACCGGAGAGTACAACGAAGAGCTCGGGGTGAAGGACGTTACGTGGATCAACGCGAACGGCCGCGAGATGGAAGATCACAACTGGGGCGATCACGGGATGCGCTGCTTCGGAATGCTGATCGACGGTCGCGCGCAGACCAGCGGAGTGCGGCAGCGGGGCAGGGAAGCCACACTGCTGATTGTGATCAACGATCACCACGACATGGTGCAGTTCACGTTGCCCGAGGCGGTTGGAGGAAACGAGTGGGTGCTGCTGGTCGATACCAACGTTGAAGGTTCGGACGCGGACGCAAGATTCGCCACAGGGGTGACCTACGATGTGACAGCCCGCTCGCTTCTGCTGTTTGCCCTGGATGCCCAAGCCGCCGTCAAGCAAGAGTGACGGGCGGCTTCGGGGGGCTGGCCGCCAAGTAAGTTAACGTCTACGCTTCGGAAAGCGATGGAAGGTATTGCTCTGGAATTCGAAAGATGATGTGGGGCGTGAGCTCACGGAGTGTGTACGCCAGCTGGGTATTCTCCTGATCCTTCCGGCTTATCGTGAATGCTAAACCTTGGCAGCGTGCCTCCCAGCGCGACGTGTAAACTCAAAGCCGAACCTGGTCAGACGGAGTCGCTCTTGTGTCCCAAACGCATATTCAAGACCATATCGACCTTATCGCAAAACATGAGCAGGAGTTTTTAGCCAAGCGTACTTCCACTGAGAAGCTTGGCGACTCCATCGCCTCATTTGCCGGTAGCTTCGGTTTCGTGTGCTTCCACCTGGTTCTGTTCTTGACGTGGATTCTTTGGAACTCTGTGTGGCACTTCACGCACTTTGATCCGGCGCCATTTTCTTTGCTGGGAACCCTGGTGGCCTTGGAAGCCATTCTTCTGGCTAGTTTTATTCTGATGCGACAGGCGCGACTTGGCCGACGAGCCGATGAACGCGATCACCTGATGCTGCAGGTCCTCCTGCTCACGGAAAAAGAGATTACCGCGGTGCTGAAAATGGAACGTCAGATTGCATTGCAGGTTGGGCTGGAGAAGGCGGCGAATAATCCAGAAGCGAAGGAATTGAGCCAACATACCTCCATCGAAGACGTGGCGCAAACCATAAAGGAAAGCCTGGATTCGGTTGAATCGTAGATTGTTGAAAGCCGGTCAACCGGATGAGTATTCGTCAGAATTCAAGGCGCAACGAGAGTTGACCTGTTCGGTTGCCGCTGAGATCGAAGCCGCGGGCCTGGGCAATCTGGCCGAAGTTGGATTGGGTGATGTCGAGGACCGAGTCCGCCGGTTGGTGTGATTCAGCACATGTGTGAACGTTACTTCACCGCGCAGGTGGATGCCTTCGGACAGTTCAAAGTTCTTGCTGAGACCGCTGGACAGGCTGATAGTGCCGGGACTGCGCAGGCCTTCCCAAAACAGCAACGTGAAAACGCAAAAAAACGCCGGCGAAGAGATCTTCTCTT
Organism: Acidobacteriota bacterium; assembly: GCA_030853485.1. GTDB lineage: Bacteria > Acidobacteriota > Terriglobia > Terriglobales > Acidobacteriaceae > Edaphobacter. The sequence goes on along the minus strand of JALYVA010000101.1, from coordinate 34,807 downwards.
CGCCGGCGTTTTGTTGGTTGGTATTCCGGTTTAGAACAGCGCCTTGAGGGCGAACTGATACTGACGCGGAGTGTAGTTGGGATCGGTCTGCGAGATGGTTCCGAAGGCCGAGTTGCCGAACTGATCGCCTCCGTTGCCGTTGGGCATGTAGAAGTTCGGGGTGTTGGAGATGTTGTAGCTCTCCGCACGGAACTGAACTCCTACGCGCTCGGTAATGGTAAAAGTTTTGAAGAGGGAGAGGTCCACGTGGCGATAGTCGGGTCCAAACAGCGAGTTGCGCTGCGTGTTGCCGATCGTTCCGAGGGGCTGAGGTGCGAATGCGGAGGTATCGAAGAACTTGCCGTTGGTTTTGTGACCGAGGCGCGGATCCTTGATGGTGTTGGGACGATCATTTCCGCCGGAGTTCTGGGGAACCGCACGGTTGCTGAAGCCATGCGCTTTGCCGTCGCTCTCGATCGGGTTGTCGACGCCGCCGCCACCGTTGATGATGGTGAAGGGTTTGCCGCTCTGCCATTCGGCGATCATGTTGGTCTGCCATCCGGAGAGGGCAGCTCTCTTGATGCCGGTGAAGTTCTTGCCGAACTGGAGTTCATAGTTCAGCGAGAGAGCGAAGCGATTCTGGATGTCGTTCTCTGAATTGCCATACTCAACGGAGCGGATGTTGGTCGGAAGAGCGTTGCTCCAACCCTGATTGCTTCCCTGCTGGGAGAAACCAGTGATGTCGCTGAGCGCTTTGGACCAGGTGTAGTTGGCGTCGAATGCCAGGCCCTTGCTGAAGCGGCGCTGGAAGGAGGTCTGCAGACCGCTGTACTTGGAGATACCACCGCTGTCGATGTAGCTGAAGCCACCCAGATTGGGAAGCAACGTGGCAGTTGTTCGTGCTCCGTTGTTGGGATTCTGCGCGCTTCCTAGGGGAGCCAGGGGGTTATACGGCAGTGGCTGGTTGATGTTGTTGATCGACTCCGGCAGATGCTCGCCGAGGTTGCCGACGTATCCGATGGTGAAGACGTTGGAGCCGAACTGCTGCTCGATCTGCAGGTTGAACTGCTGGATCATCGCATTTTTGAAGTGCGGAGCTTCTGCTACGAATCCGAGACCGGGAAGCGTAGAGAGGTCCGCGAGCTGTGCTGCTGTGGCAGCCGCAGGAAGTGGTATTCCCTGGCTGAGGCTGCCCGGTTGGCCTTGAGCCGCGCAATCCCCATTTTGGCCGGCGGGTGGCGTGCCGCCATTCGCATAGTTTTCGATCTGAACGGCGAGCGTGGACTGGCAGGAAGGACTGTAGACCGAAGTAAATGGAGCGTTCTTGAGGTCGGCGTTCGAGGTGTAGTTTCCAGGGAAGTAGCTGATTCCGTAACCGCCGCGAAGGACTGTTTGCGGATGCAGTGACCAGGAGAAGCCGACGCGTGGGGCCACGTCACGATAGTCAGTCGGGATGTTGACCTGTGAGTTGACGCCGTTTACGTTGGCAATCTTCAATGCCTGGGATACAGTCGACGGGGTGAGGGTGAGAGCCTGAGGATAGTCGAAGTTGGAGATGTGGTTGTGCGCTTCCGTGAACGGAGTGAAGATGTCGTACCGGACTCCGTAGATGAGCGTCAGGTTGGGATTGACCTTCCAGCTATCCTGCGCGAAGCCACTTGGCTCCCAGCTGCGATAGTCGGGTGGGGTCAGGTTGAAGTTGCGAGTCTGATTGTTGTAGGCACCGAGCAGAGCCGAGGCAATCTGATTGTTCTGCGTGGCGAGCTGATTCTGATCGGACGTGTTGCTTGAGAGGTTGACGCTATCGGTTGTCAGGTTGAAACCGTATGCGCCGACTGCGGAAGCGCTCTGCACGTTGCGTGCCTGGCGACGAACCAGACCGAGGCCGATCTTGATGTTGTGATTGCCCTTGGTCCAGCTGAGCGCACCGGAGTACTGGAAGGTGTTGTCGATGTCCTGCAGCGGAACGTAAGCGCCGTCGCCGATGTCACCGAAGGGTCCGATGGAGACCGGTGTCAAAGAGTCAGCAAAGGGGCTGAAGTTGGTCATGGTCGCGGGGAAGCCGATCTTCTGGTCGATACCCGTGCCGTAGTTGAGCGGCAGTGAGAGGTTGTTAATGCGCGTGTAGCCGGCCCGAAGGTCGAGCACAAGGCTAGGGCTGAAAATGTGTGTAAAACCCAAAGCGTATTGGGTCGCGAAGTCGGATGCAGGGCCGTCGAAATTATACCGGCCGCCGCTGACCTGAACGCCGTTCACGGTTCCAAAGTTGGGAGGCGTGAACGTGTTCACATTGTTATAGGAGAAACGCGCGAAAAGCTGGTTGCTGTCGTTGAGCTTGTGATCGATACGCGCGTCATAGAGGTTGTAGTTCTGGGTCTTGTTCGGGCTGATGGTGTAATTGTTGCTGAGATTGCTGTTGGTGGGCGCCGGGAACAGTTTCAGGTAATTGAGCGCGATCGGATTGATCGGTACGGGTCTGCCGGTTGCGGGAATCAGACCGTTGTACGCCTGCTGAGTGCCGTTGCTGGTGGAAAGCAGCGCCTGCGGGTTGTTGCCTGCGCCGATGCTGTTGATGTCGTTGTACTCCGCCAGGGTTGGTACGGTACCGGTAAGGGTGACGCCTAACACCTGTTTCAAGCCTTCGTAGTCGAAGTAGAAGAAGGTTTTGTCGCGGAAGATTGGACCTCCGATGCTGCCGCCGTACTGGTTCTGGCGCAGTTCGGGTTTGCGTCCTGTGGTCTGGAAGACGTTACGAGCGTCGAAGATGTCGTTGCGGAAGTACTCGTAGACCGAACCGTGGAACTGGTTGGTGCCGGAGCGGGTGACGATGTTGATGACGCCTCCAGCGGTACGTCCGGCTTCGGGCGCATAGCTGTTGGTCTGCACGGTGATTTCCTGGATGCCTTCGACGTTCGGCTTAACGCCGATGGTGCCGATGACACGTTCATTGTCGTCGATACCGTCTACGACCCAGTTGTTGAGGGTGTCGTCTTGTCCGTTGACAGAGAGACCGGCCGCGTTGGAACGACGGTCGTCAGGACGGCCACCGCTCGAGAGACCGTTGCCGGCTCCAGGGTTTGCGCCCGGGACCAGATCCACGAGCTGAACGAAATTACGTCCGTTCAGGGGAAGGTCCTGCACGGCTTTGGCAGTCACGGTGGAGCTGACGGTAGCGCTGTCGGCCTGGAGCAAAGGCGTCGTCGCCGTCACTTCGACGGTGGTGTTTTCCGAGCCCGTCTGAAGGTGGACGTCGTTGCGGGCGCGGTCACCTGCTTCTACCGCAACCACCGTCTTGCTGGACTCGAAGCCCGAAGCTTTGACGGCCAGGGCATAGCTGCCTACAGGGAGGAGGTTGAAGCTGTATTCTCCCGAGCCATTCGATTGCACGGTGCGCACCTGGTTGGTGCCGGTGTTCGTGAGGGTAAGGGTGGCGTTAGGAACGACAGCTCCGGTAACGTCGGTGACCGTACCGAGAATGTCGGCGGTGGTCAGCTGCGCGAACGCGGCTGAGGTGAAGAGGGTCAGGACGGCGAGCAGAACGAGCGGCCGCCCCCATGCCTTGTATATGGCGCGTCCGCACTGGCCTATGCGGTTCTGTTGTTTCATCTCTGCATGCTTCATAGAGTCGTGATCCTTGGTGTTGCGGTTGTGCAGCGTTGATACAGCCGAGTCTGAACGGTCCGAGTCCAGCACCGTTTTACACGGAATGTGTTGCGTTCCTCCTGCAGTGAGTTTGCTCGAGCGAATCGCTGCATGGCAGGCCTGCACGTTCATTGTGACGACGCAGATCGCTTGGGAGAATTTGCGCCTGTGTCGAACTCTTCGTGAATGGGCTCTACGTGCATGCTGTTTCGTAACGAAACGGCGGCGGCCTTCTATCTATGGATGCATCGAAGGTTGAAGAGTGACATTCCGCCGGCAGGTTGCTCGCTGCCATAGCCTCAACATTCCCGATTGCATCCTCAGAGCACCTGTCACAGCGGCCCGTTTGCGCCGCCAGAAGAATACGCTTCAGAGCCACTATGGGATCCTGCAACATCCTAGTGATCAAGAAGTTGCACTGTCAAGGGCAATCCTCCGCCAGTTTCCAAAGACAAACGGTTGTTTCCCTTATGCAACAACGGCACCGATATGCCGCGAAATGGGACACGAAGACGGGCGAACGACTCAACTTAGTCAACAGCAGGCGCCACTTCAGAAGCACACGCGGTGCAAGCGTTGACATACGCCAGAAATAACTTGAGCATGTTTGAAACACGGCCCAGGCCGACGATACGCGGGGCAGCCCTACGCCGGCTCAATCTCAGGCCGAAGTTCCAACGCGGGAATACTCGCCTCGCCTTCAACTTCTTCAAGGACACGGCCATGCCTCCCAAACCCAAGCAACTGTCCCACGAGTACATGCGGTCGCGCTTTGGGCCTGTGGTCGTAGGGGACGTGCTCTACGGGCCGGGAGGCAGCTTTGGCCCGCGCACCGAAGTCGACTTTCAGGTGGTCGTGATCCATCGTGGCTCGTTGCGGCTGGAATACGATCGCTCGGTGATTGATGTGCCCAAAGATCACGGGGTACTCCTCGCTCCAGGGCATCGCGAACACTTTTTCTTCGATCGAGAAGTGGAGACACGGCACAGCTGGGTGTCGGTGGCGCCTTCCGCGATGACGCCGGCAATGTGCCACGAGCTCGACCATGCTCCGCTTCCCATGCCATGTATCGGCCGCATGGCAGCGCAACTCGAAATGCTTCGTTCGCCTACGCCGCAGAGAGAAGAAGCCAATCTGCTGCAGAGTGGCTTGACGTTCGGTTTGGCTCTCGCGCTGCTCTGCGAGTTCGCGTCCGCCGCAACCGGCCGAAACAAGGCGCCGACGGCAAGCAATGCGGTGCTCGCGCGCCTGGATGCCTTTCTCCTCACCGCCTATGCCAGGCCGCTTTCGCTTCCGGACCTCGCCGACGCGGCTGATATATCACCGCAGCATCTTCTAAAGATCTGCCGGGCAAGCGGCCGCGCGACGCCAATCGCACAACTCTACCGCAAGCGTCTCGAGGCTGCGGCCGACCTCCTGCTTCACACCGGCCTGCCGCTGTCGCACATCTCCGAGCAGTGCGGATTTCAGAACCCGTTTCACTTTTCGCGGAAGTACAAACAGTTCTGGGGAGACAGCCCGCTCGTCTGGCGGCAGAAACAGTGGATGTCGGGCAAGCGTGAGTCTGTGGACCAGGCCACGCGAAGCTCGCGCACCAAAGAAAAGCTAGAATCAAGGAGAAAGACGTCTATGAAGACAGCGATGCTAATAGGTTCGGTAATGTTGATTTGCGCCTCGCAGCTTGTGGCTCAGACCGTTGCTCCAACCCCTGCGCAAGCAACTGCGCCTGCGATCGACGCGAAGCAGGTAGAGCACATGCGCGCGCAACTGGCGGACTGGCCCGCGCTTGAACGGTATCGCAGCGACAATGCGAACCTTCCCGCACCGCAACCCGGGGAGCAGCGCGTGGTGTTTTTCGGAGACTCCATCACCGACGGCTGGGGACGTTCGAGCGGCAGCGGACCTTTCTTTCCAGGCAAGCCGTATGTGAATCGCGGCATCAGCGGGCAGACCACGCCGCAGATGCTGGTGCGCTTCGAGCAGGACGTCGTGCATCTGCATCCTGCGGCCGTGGTCATCCTTGCAGGCACAAACGACATTGCGGGCAACACCGGGCCTTCGACGCCGCAGATGATCGAGGATAACTTCACCGCGATGGCGTCGATCGCAAAGCAAAGCGGGATCAAGGTGGTACTTGCCTCGATCACTCCGGCATTCGCCTATCCGTGGAAGCCGTCCGTTGATCCGGTGGAGGAAATTCGCGAACTGAACCGGTGGCTTCGCGATTTCTGCGCAAGCAATGGCTATACCTATCTGGACTATTACAGCTCGATGACCGACGACCGGGGTGCGATGCTCCAGGGGTATTCGTCCGACGGCGTCCATCCCACCGCGAAGGGCTACGCGGTGATGGCACCCCTGGCCGAACGTGTGCTTGCCCAGGCGCTTGGACAATCTGAAACGAATCGATGAGCAGGAGCGTGTGTGGCTGACGACCTACGAACGGCAATGTTTGATCCGAGCAGGAGAAACTTTCTCAGGACCTCCGGACTCGCGGCAATCGCCTCGACGCTTACCGGCGAAACTTCCGCTCAGGAACAAGATTCCCCGAGACGCGAAGACGCCGGGCCGCGGAACGGGCACCACACCGGCACAGCACGCGCCATCGATCTGGTCAATGTGCTTCAGGGCACAGATTCGACCATGGAGTTTTCGCGTGGGAATACGCTTCCCATCGCCGCGCTGCCTTTCGGCATGGCTCATTGGACTCTGCAGACGCACGCCGACACGCCCTGGATGTTCCAGCCTGGAGCGCGGCGCATCCAGGGCTTTCGCTGTACGCATCAACTGAGCCCGTGGCTGGGCGACTATGGGTCTGCGGTCTTCCTTCCGTTTGCCGGAGAGGTGGATCCCGAACCAGCCGCACGTGCCTCCTCCTACCGCCCCGAAGAGGCGCGGCTTTCACCTTGCTCGCTTCAGCTCTTCCTGATGCGTTATCGCGGGGACGCGGAGCTGGTTCCGACAGAACGCTGCGCCGCCTTGCGTGCCGACTTCGACAAAAGCGACGCCGGCGCGCAGAACGAATCGCCCGGACTGGTGATCGACGTGCCGAGTGCTTCCGACGTCTTTGAACCCGAAGCCGACCGGCGCACCATCCGCTTCAGATCTCGTGCGCATGCGGGTGGAGTTCCTGAAAATTTCGCCACCTTCTACGTCGTTACCTTCGCTCGACCTTGGACAAAGATCGAAATCAAGCAAGCCGGATCACACAGCATCGCCGTCGTGCGCTTTCAGGCAGGTGACGCGATCGAAGCGCACATCGGCACCTCCTTCATCTCCTTTGAACAGGCTGCGCTGCATGTCAGACGAGAGATTGGCACGGCGACGGTCGCTACCCTGCGCGAGGCCGCTGCGACGCGATGGGAAGACCACCTGCAGCGCGTGGAAATCGACGGGGCAACGCACGAGCAGCAACGCGTCTTCTACTCCTGCATGTATCGCGCGCTGCTTTTCCCGCGCATCTGGCACGAGCCTGATGCCGCGGGCGCCATGCATCACTTCAGCGCCTTCAACGGGAAGGTGATGCCAGGGGTCATGTACGCCGATCACGGCTTCTGGGATGTCTATCGCGCGTGGTATCCGTTCATGTCTATCCTCTTTCCAGAGCGCTTGGGCGAAATCCTCCAGGCCTGGGTCAACGCCTCGAAAGAAGGCGGCTGGATGCCGCAGTTTCCGTCGCCCGGGTACCGTGCCTGCATGACCGGAAGCCTGATCGATTCGATCTTCGGCGATGCCGCTTGCAAAGGAATTCAAGGCTTCGATCTTGCCGCGGCGTATGAAGGTCTGAAGAGACATGCAAGCTCGCCGGGCGATCCTACGAAAGGCTATGGTCGCATCGGGTTTGAACAGTACGCGAAGCTGCACTACGTCCCGGCAGACCGCACACCGCAGTCGGTGGCCGAAACCGTCGATGCAGCCTACGGCGACTTCTGCATTGCACAGGTCGCCAAAGCGCTGGGCAAAGATGAGGAATACCAGTTACTGCTCAAACGTTCTGAAAACTGGCGGAACGTCTTCGATCCGGAGGTCAGTTTTTTTCGCGGAAAAAATGAGGATGGCTCCTGGGAGACGCCGTTCGATGCCTTCAGCTGGGGCAGCCCCTACGTGGAAGGCGGAGCCTGGCAACATCGCTGGGACGTGCCGCACAATATGGACGCGCTGATCGAACGGATGGGCGGCAAGGCAGAAGCGGCTGCGGCACTCGAACAGATGCTTGCGCTTCCACCCATCTTCCACGTCGGGGTCTACGGGCAGGAAATTCATGAGATGTCGGAGATGGCAGCGGTGCCGTTCGGCCAGTATGCGCATGGCAATCAGCCGGTGCATCATCTGCTCTATATCTTCGCCTATGCCGGACGGCCCGACCGCGTCCAGTTCTGGGTGCGCCGCGTGCTGCAGGAACTCTATGCCCCAGATACATTCCCTGGCGATGAAGACACGGGATCGATGTCGGCGTGGTTCCTGATGAGTTCGTTGGGTTTCTACCAGCTTTGTCCCGGCAAGCCGGAATACACCCTGGGGAGCCCGCTCTTCCCGCGCGCAACGCTTCATCTGCCGGATCAGAAGCGCCTCATCGTAGAGGCAAGCGGCAACACCCCGACGACGGCTTTTGTCCGGGACGCCTCGCTCAATGGAGTTCCGCTTTCCTCGCACAGGCTAACTCACGCGGAACTCCTGCGGGGCGGAACGCTGCATTGCACTATGTCCGAAACAATTTAGTTCAGGCGAATCGCAGGCAGCGGGTGGTTGTCGCACCACGAGCAAATCTCTGCGCAACCGGCTGCGTCGTTGGATGCGGCTACATTTGCCCAGGCTCTGCTGAAAATTACAAACTGGAATAGCAGAATTGCGGAGGCTTGTTGAAAAACGGGCCGCGCACTGAAGCCACTGAAAACATTGGGGTCTACGCGCGTTCTCGGGTAAAGGGTTTCTGTGCTCATATCCATAATATACGAAAAAATATCCTGCATGAATTATTCATGATAACAATATCATTGACAGCGTTCCGCGCGTATTCCTATAGTTAGCGTCCGAACCAGTTCCTCATAAAAATATGTTCGGCAACGTCATAATCACCACTTTCAGGAGGCAGAACCCCATGAACACCCCTCTATCCGCCTGCCGGCAGATCGGCCAGAATACCGCCTATCTGGCCTATCTGTACGATCCACAGGCCACGAGATCTATTGATCCAGCGAAGAAAAGAATCGCGAACTGCAGTCCGATCAATGATCAAAACCGTCCGTTTCCTTCCGTTCGCGGCAAATCGCCGAACGCGCGCTCGCTCTGGGCGCTAGGCATCTGCGTCTTCGCCGTGCTGGCCATCTTTATGCCCGGCGCGAAGCTGATGGCGCAGGCCGGATCGATCACCGGAACCATTGTGGACAACGCGGGCGCCGTTATCCCAGGAGCCAAGGTCGAGGTCATCAATCACGCCACCGGGAATGTAACCAGGGAGGCAGTTTCAAATAACACCGGCGTCTTTCGAGCCCTGAACCTTCCGGTAGCAACTTACGATATTTCCGTCACCGCAAGCGGTATGAAGAAGCTGGACCGCCCCGGTATCGTGCTCGATCAGCAGCAGGACCTCGGACTGGGCAATCTGCAATTATCCATCGGGGCGCAGTCTGAAACCGTTACCGTCAATACAGAGGAGCCGCTGGTCGAGACCGAAACTTCGCAGAACTCAGATGTCGTTTCTCCCCGCCAGGTGCTCGAGCAGCCGCTGAACGGACGCGACTTCGAATCTTTGATGACCACCCTGCCTGGCGTCGTGACCAACAACTCCTCGCAGTTCAGGCTTGTCTTCAACGGCACAAGCGATTTCTACGTCAACGGAATGCGCGGCACGGCGAATAACTTCTTCCTCGATGGCGTCATCAACACCGACGTGGGTGCGAACGACGGCCAATACACAGACCTGAGCATCGACGCGGTCGGCGAGTTCAAGACGCTGACCGGCAACTTCAACGCGGAATACGGCCGCAGCCCCGGCGTCATGATTCTGATCAACACCAAGGCTGGCGGCGAGCACTTCCACGGAACCGCGTACGAGTTCGACCGCAACACGGCCTTCGACGCCAACGACTGGTTCAGCAATCACCAGGGCAGGAAGCGTTCGGTGCTGCACTTCAACCAGTTCGGAGGCAACATCGGCGGGTACATTCCGATCCCGAAGATCTCGCCGCGCGACAACAAGAAGGCGTTCTTCTTCTTCAACTATGAAGGAACCCGTGCCAGCAAGCCCAACGGCGGAACCTATTACAACATGCCGAACCCGGCCATTCTGGGTATCGGAACGCCGAATGGGCAAGCGGATCTTTCCACGTTGTATCGTTCGGGCAACCGGTGCGACAACAACGGAACGTCTACCTGCACGCCGATCACAGACACCAGTGGCAATCCCGTGCAAAACGGTTCAGTATTCGTCCCTGGAACCATCAAATATAACAAGTATGGCGAAGTGCAAACTGGCACGGTCTATGCCGGCAACATCATTCCGTCGAGTCAGTTTGGCAGCCAGTATCAGGCGATCATCAAAAATGTCACACCTGGATACCGCGGCAGCTTCAACAATCCCGTTGAGCCGAACGGCTTCAACGACAAGCAGCGCATTCCGTTCCAGGACACGTACATCTTCTACAAAAACCAGTACGTCGCCCGGGTAGACTACAACTTCGGTCCTAAAGCCAACGCCTTTTTCCGCTATGTCGACGACCGGCAGCAGGAGAGCCAGGGCTTTGGCATCTTCTCCGGTCCGAGCTTCCCAGTCTTTCCGATGTACCGCAAGAAGCCGGGCAAAAGTTATGCTTGGAGCCTTGTGAACGTAATCTCCCCTACGTTGACCAACGAAGTGACGGTAGGATGGCTGCACCTGGATCAGGTTGTGGACATTGTTCCGGGCACGTCGAAGTCGCTCTATGACAAGTCGACGCTCGGCTATAGCTTCAACGATCTTTATCCCGCGACCAACACGCATAACCTGGCCCCGATCATCAATAGCGGAGACGGGTACATCAACACCGGTGTCTTTCCTCCGGGATGGACGTCCACCGGCAATACCGTGGTCGCTACCGATAACGTGACCAAGGTTCTCGGAAATCACGTGATCAAGTTCGGACTCTTCGCCGACTTGAATGAAAATGGCCAGGAAGGTAGCTGGCAGGAGCAACCGAATGTGAGCTTCGGATCGGCCTCTTCGAATCCGAATGACAGCGGATCAGGAATCGCCAATACTCTGCTGGGCAACTACAGTTCGGTCAGTCAGTCAAACATCTTTGCGTACGGTCACTTCCACTTCGTCCAGTTTGAGGGTTATGCCCAGGACACCTGGAAGGTATCTCCGCGATTGGTCCTGGACTACGGCCTTCGGTATGAGTTTGTAGGACCGACCTATACCACCTTCCCTTACCACCAGTACTACTTCATTCCGTCCGCGTACAACCCCGCAAGCGCAGTCTCGTACTACACCGCAAACGACGCGCCGGGGCAGCCACCGCAGAAAGGCAACATCATCCCCAATTCCGGCAATCCTTATAACGGAATGATCCAGGAGGGGACGCACGGTCTGCCGAAAGGTGGTTTGAACGCTCGCTACAACAACATCGGGCCACGTCTCGGATTCGCCTATGACGTCTTCGGAGATGGCAAGACGGCGCTTCGTGGCGGCTTTGGTGTCTTCTTTGAACGCTATCAGCAGAACGTGTTCAACTTCGGAGGCATCAGCAATCCTCCGCAGGTCTACACGCCGAATGTGTACAACGGGCAACTGGGCAATCTGTCGCCTTCCCTGATTACGGGCGCCTTGAGTCCTTCCGGTGTAACCGCCTCCGATCAGGCGGGCCAGATTCCGACCACGTACGGTTACAATCTCGGGATTCAGCAGCAACTGCCTTACAAGCTGGGGCTGGACATAACGTTCATCGGCAACAACAGCAGGCATCAACTCTATAACCAGCAACTGGAACAACTGCCGCTCGGTACGACGACAAACACGCCAATCCTGTCGACGGTCAACAATGTCCAGGCAGCTATTCTGCCCTACAAAGGCTATACCAGCATCAACTACAACGTCTTCGGCGGTACTAGCCGGTATAACGGGCTTCAGGTCCATCTGGAGCGCAGGTTCAGCAACCGATTTACTCTGAACGCCGACTACACCTTCTCGAAGGCGCAGAACCTGGACGATGTCGACTTCGACGCAAACGTCTTTCCGGACTATACGAACCTGAAGGCTTTCTTTGCGCCTGCCGGTTACGATCGCCGCAACGTCGTCAACATTCAGTATGTCTACAACCTGCCCGATTTCCGGGGCCACAACAAGCTGGTTCAGCTCACCGCCGGCGGCTGGGAGTTCTCTGGCGTTTCGCAGTTCTGGAGCGGAAGTCCCTGCCTCGGCAATGGATCAGGCTCGAGCGATTCATGCGATCTGTCCTCGAGCGGCAACCTGGGCAACGGCGGCTTCGGACATATCCGTCCGGACTACGTTGGCGGCCAGATCAGAATCAAGCCGGGCCACCTCGACCAGAATCCGATGTGGTACAACCCCGCCGCCTTCGCTCAGCCTGCGAATGGTACTTACGGCAATTTCAAGCGGAATACCATCATTGGGCCGGGCGTCGATAACTACAACATGTCGCTTTATAAGAACCTGAACATTACGGAAAGCGTTCGCTTCCAGTTCCGGTTTGAAGCCTACAACGTCTTCAATCACACACAGTGGAGCACGATCAATACCGGTCTGTCTGCGCCCTCTCCTGGGTCTTCTTTTGGAGGCAGCAACGCAGGCACTTCAGGCCAGATCAACGGAACCCGCGATCCACGTCAACTGCAACTTGGTGGCAAGTTCTACTTCTAACTTGCGTCCATTGCTCAACCGGGCTGGGTTCATGTCACAATGAACCCGGCCTGTTCTTTTGTAGCTTCGTATTCGAGAGTCGTTTCTTTCGTTAGGATCGCAAGTCATACATGAAACTCCCTGCGTTCACCGCTGTTTGGGCTCTGCTCCTCTGCTCCTTTGTCTCCTGCCGCGCTCAGGCAGACACTGCAAGACAGACCTTCGACACTGCCATGCAGGCCATGAATGCGGGACGATACTCTGAAGCCGAAGCAGGTTTTCACCGCATCCTCAAAAACGATCCGCGCAACCTCAGTGCACTGGCCAACCTGGGCGTCCTGTATGCCAGGACACACCGGTATTCCGAGTCGATCGACGCGTACAAGCAGGTGCTCCGCATCCGCCCTCAGATGCGCGAGATCCAGCTCGATATTGGTCTTGCCTACTTGAAGCAGGAAGACTACATCCATGCGCTGCCGTACTTTCAGCAGCTGCACGAACACGATCCCGGAAACCGCCAGGCGACCATGCTTCTCGCCACCTGTCTTGCCTCCACAGGGAAAGCCCAGGCGGGCATAAAGCTTCTCGAACCTCTTACCCAGGCTAAGGATCCTGACTCCGCGGCGTTATATCTTCTGGGAATTGCCTACTCGCGTGCAGGCATGGCGCAGAAGGCTCAGGAAATCTTCACAAGCCTGTTTTCGAACAGCGCCACACCGGCGCAAACTAATTTCCTGCTCGGCAAGGCGTATTATGACGCGACCAACTTCCACGAGTCCGTGCAGGCATTCCAATCCGTCCTTGAACAGGACCCTGATTTCCCAGGCGCACATCGCGAACTGGGCAAGGCGTACCTCGGCGCACACCAAAACGAAGATGCGGAGAGGGAACTGAAACGGGCGGTCCAGGCCGACCCCAACGATGCGAGCGCGTGTTATTTTCTCGGCGCTCTGCTGGTGCAGAGCAGCAAATTCTCCGAGGGCCTCTCCTCCCTCAAGCAGGCGCAGCAACTGGAAAGCGACTCCTGGGCGACCTTCTTCTACATGGGCAAGGCGGAGCTGGAGTTGAATGACTCTGCCGCAGCGCTGCCTCTGCTGGTCCGCGCAAGCGAACTCAATCCCGACGACTCCGGCGTGCTTTACCTTCTTGCCCGTGCCTATCGAGCCCAGGGCCAGCCCCAGGACGCAGCTGCGACCATGCGGCGCGTCATGCAGCTCCACACTACCGCGCTCGACACAGAAAAACGCGCCCTGACGAATGCAGGAATCGCCAACGCCCCCTAACGCTACCCGGATCCGTTGCAACCACCCGGCCGCTCCAAAAAGGCAGTTTCGAACTGCGTCTATTTCCGGCAGCGGATGGTACCCCCCATAAGACTTACCGATGCAGTTCGATTATCAGTTTGCACCCGTGACGTTCGTAGTCCATTAGGGATAAACTTCTTCCGAGAATAAAACCACTGCTTTGCCGTTTGCATGTCGTCAAGTTCAATACAGCGCTGCCTGGACCGAACGAGAACCGCTGGGCAAAGATACAGAAACGAAGTTCTTCCCGTAGTCTTCGGAGATAACGTGACGTCGATCAGAAAGCTATTGTTGTCATCTTTTGCTGTAGTAGGTCTCGGACTCTTCGTTCCCGTCGCGCAGGCTCAAGCCCCTATGCAAACCCAGACCGGACCAACCTCCGTCGAACCCGCGCCCCACGCCAAGCAGATCCATCTCAAACACATTCTCGTCATCGGTCAGACCAAGGGGTACGAGCATGATTCCGTTTCGCCCGCCATGGTGGCCATCTACGAAATGGGTAAAGAGAGCGGCCTGTGGGACACCATGCTGCGTTCCGACACCGAACTGCTGACCAAGAAGGACCTCTCCAGAAATACCAAGAACCTGAACTACTTCGACGCCGTTGTCTTTGCCAGCACCACCGGCGAACTCGATATGGACGATAGTCAGAAGCAGGACATGATGTCCTTCATCAAAGAAGATGGCAAAGGTTTCATCGGCGTCCATGCCGCACTCGACACCAACTACAAATGGCCGGAGTATGGAGAGATGATCGGCGGCTGGTTCGACCAGCACCCGTGGATGACCTTCAACGCACCCATCATTAATGAAGACCCCAACTTCCCCGCAGTACGTCACCTCCCGCATGCGTTCGTAAAATACGACGAGATCTATCAGCCCAAGGACTGGTCGCGCAGCAAGGTCAACGTGCTTCTCAGCCTCGACCCCGCAAAACTCGACTACACCAACAATCCCCGCATCCATCGTGCCGATCATGATTTTCCAGTGGCCTGGGACAAGATGTACGGCAAGGGCCGCGTCTTCTACTCCACCCTTGGACATACCGAAGAGGCCTGGCAGGATCCCGACATTCGCAAGATGTACTTCGAAGGAATCAAGTGGGCGCTCGGCATGACGGACGGCAGCGTCGCCTCGCATCCTTCTCCCTCCCTCCCAGCACAGACGCACTAAGAATGGTTGTCGTTGTTGGTCCACCCGCAGAGAATCAGCTGCGGCGTTTGCAGAATGGAAAGAGCAACGCCGCAGCACTACTGGCATTCCAGACAGGATCGTAAGCAGACGCTATGAAGAAGATCGGAATGGGCCTGATCGGTCCTGGATTCGTTGCCGCACACCACATCGACGCCGTGCGGCGGCTTGGGGACGTCGAAGTTGTTGCAATTGCCGGATCCTCGCAGGAGTCCGCAGACCGCAAAGCTCGCGAGTACAAAGTAGACCGCTCCTACGGCGACTTCCGCGCGCTGATCGCCGACCCAGACGTCCAGGTCATTCACAACACCACTCCGAACCACCTCCATCTGCCTGTCTCACTCGCCGCGCTCGAAGCCGGCAAGCACGTCATCTCCGACAAACCCTTGGCTCTCAATCGCGCGGAAGCACGCCAGTTGCGCAACGCCGCAGTGGGCGCGAAAGTTGCCCACGTCGTCACCTTCAACTATCGCGGCAACCCGCTCGTGCAGCAGGCGCGCAGCATGATCGCGAGCGGCGAAACCAAGCCTCCGCACTTCGTCCATGGTCATTACCTCCAGGACTGGATGACCGACCCGAACGTCTACTCCTGGCGATCCGACCCGTCCAAAGGCGGCGTCAGCTCCGCTCTCGGCGACATCGGCTCGCACTGGTGCGACCTGGCCGAACACGTCTCCGGCCTGAAGATCGTCTCCGTCCTCGCCGACCTCGCCACTGTCATCCCGGTTCGCTACTCCTCGGGCGCCTCCGCGGAAGCCTTCTCCACCAAGGACTCCGGCGAACGCAAGCCCGTCCAGGTACACGCCGAAGATCTTGCCAGCGTCCTGCTCCGCTTCAACAACGGCGCGAAGGGAGCCTTCTCGGTCGCGCAGGTGATTCCCGGCCATAAGAATGATGTCGAACTCGAAGTCAGCGGGCTGGGCTGCTCTCTCAAGTGGCGCCAGGAACAACAGAACGAGCTTTGGATCGGCCATCACAACCGCCCCAACGAGATCATGGACAAGGACCCATCGCTCGTCTCTCCCGAAGCCCGCCGCTACGTCCATCTTCCCGGCGGCCATCAGGAGTCGTGGGCCGACGCCTTCCGCAACCTCATGCAGGATGCCTATCAATGGATCTCCGCAGGCGGCGCGCCTGAAGCGAAATCCGCCATGCTGCCCACCTTCGAGGACGGCTACCGTTCCACCTGCCTCGTCGACGCCATGCTCAAAAGCCATCAGGCCGGAGGCATCTGGCAATCCGTAGACAGTGACTGAAGTGCGAAGAATGACGAGGATGCGCATCGCCAGGTACAGTTTTGACTAACGTTTCAAACGCAAGTTAGATTTACCATCGGAGTCCGTTTATGTATTCGGTTCCGAAGCACAGGCTTGAAGCTTCAATCTTAAGGAGACGCATTTGCCGGTGAGCCTGAAGCACGAAATGAACTCGGGAGCGAACGCATGAGGCTTGGCGTCTTCACTCCACTGCTGTCTTCGCTACCCTTGGAATCCGTTCTCGCCAAGCTGAAAACCCTTGAGATCAGCACGGTCGAACTGGCCACGGGCAACTATCCCGGCAACGCGCATTGCAAACTGTCCATGCTCGACAATCCTGCCGAGCTCAAAGACTTCAAACGCAAACTCGACGATCACGGCGTCACCATCAGCGCGCTTAGCTGCCACGGCAATCCGCTTCACCCCGAACCCGCACAGGCCAGACAAGCGCAGGAGATCAACGAGAAGACGATCCTGCTCGCCGAGCAACTCGGTGTCTCGACCGTCGTCGATTTCTCCGGCTGCCCCGGCGACTCGGCCCACGCCAAGGCTCCCAATTGGGTCACCTGCCCCTGGCCACCCGAATACCTCGAACTTCTGGAATGGCAGTGGAACGAAGTCGTCACCCCATACTGGACCGCACGTGGCGCCTTTGCCGCGCAGCACGGCGTCAACATCGCCATCGAGATGCACCCGGGCTTCGTCGTCTACAGCCCTGAAACCATGCTTCGTCTCCGCGCCGTCGCCGGCCCTGCGGTCGGGTGCAACTACGACCCAAGCCATATGTTCTGGCAAGGCATCGACCCCATCGCCGCCATCCGCATCCTGGGCGACGCCATCTTCCACGTCCATGCCAAGGACACGCAACTCTACCCGTCGAACCTGGTCAAAACAGGTGTACTCGACACGAAACCCTACACCCAGGAACGCGAACGCGCATGGATTTTCCGCACCTGCGGATACGGCCATGGCGCCGAATGGTGGAAAGAGTTCGTCTCCACCCTGCGCATGTTCGGCTACGACAACGTCCTCTCCATCGAGCACGAAGACAGCCTGCTCTCGCCCGAAGAGGGCCTCACCAAAGCGGCGCAGTTTCTCAACGAGATTATCCTCAAACAACAACCCGTCGCTGCATGGTGGGTCTAACACGCGAGCGGATCTGCAATGCAGTGCAAACGTTTTTGTAAACACTTACTTCTCAGGCAATCACGATGACAAAGGCGACCCTCACCACTATGAAGACACTCCGGCTTGCAGCATTCCTGGCGGTACTGGCAGGTCTCACCGCCTATCTTGGCAGGCAGATGCCGGTTCAGGCATCTTCGGGCGGAGCACAGGCCGCAACCCAGGGCGCCACCGCGGACGCCCGCTCTACCCAGGACAACGCCGCCGGGGCCAAGGTTTATGAAAAAAACTGTGCCATGTGCCACGGCGACAAGCGACAGGGCAACCCGCCTGCCTTTCCCGCGCTCACCGGCGTAGGCGACCGCATGACGCAGGAACAGATCATCAACCGCATCCACAAGGGCAAAGGCAGCATGCCTCCGTTCCCGAATCTTGAGGGCGATGACCTCACCGCGCTCGTCCATTTCCTCACCAGCCCCACCGCCGAGACCAAGACCGCTCCCATCACCCAGGAGTCCGCTCCCCCTCACCCGAATACCACGGAGTCTGCAACCGTCCAGGCCTCCCCCCTGGTCGCCGCCGGCAACGCACTGTTCCAGCAGAACTGCTCCTTCTGCCACGGCCGCGACGCCGCCGGGGGAGAGAGCGGGCCCGACCTCACCGGTTCCAAGATCGTGCACACCGATGTCAACGGAAGTACCATCTCTCCCATCGTGCACAACGGCATCGCCGGAACCAAGATGCCTCCCTTCGCCTTCTCCGACCAGGAAATGCGCAGCCTCGTAGCCTTCATTCATTCCGCAGCCAACAAGGCTGGCAACGAGCCAGGCGGACGTCGCGGGGTCGATGTCGGCGATCTCCAGACCGGCAACGTCGAAGCAGGGAAGCGCTACTTTGAAGGCCCCGGCGGCTGCAGTAAATGCCACTCCCCCACCGGAGACCTTGCCGGCATCGCCTCGCGTCACGAGGGCCTGCAACTGGAAGAGCAGATGCTCTACCCCAGGAATGCCAGAAGCACCGTCACCGTCACGCTGCCCTCAGGCCAGCAGATCACCGGTAAGCAGGCGTACATGGACGAGTTCACCGTCGGTCTGCGCGACAGCTCGGGCACCTATCACTCCTGGCCCAAAACAAACGTGAAGTATGTCGTCGATGACCCCGTCAATGCTCACGTCGAGCAGTTCCCCAAATACACCGACGCCGACATTCACAACCTGATGGCCTACATTCAAACCCTGCGCTAGCAGCCCGCTGCTGCCGAACTCGACTGCCTCCCTGGAGGATCCTGGAAGGGATTAAGACTGATATGAAGCTGCTCAAGAACTCACTGCTCGTCGCCGCCAGCGCAGCCCTGCTGCACCTCGCCGGCCCGTTTTCGTTGATGGCTCAAAACCTGAGTGCCGCCGATCTGCTCAAACCGCCGTCGAACAGTTGGCCCGGATACCACGGAGACTACTCTGGCCGCCGCCACAGCTCGCTGACGCAGATCACGCCCGGGAATGTCAGCAACCTCGGCCTCGCCTGGGCGTTTCAGACCAACCAGGCCGCGGTCATCAAATCATCGCCGCTTCTTGTCGACGGCGTGCTGTACTTTACCGTGCCCGATAACATCTGGGCCGTGGATGCGCGTTCCGGCCACATGATCTGGCGCTTCACCAACCCCCCCAACTCGGGAAATCACATCGGCCAACGCGGGGTCGCCATGTACAAGGGCTGGCTGTACTTCATGACGCCTGACAGCCACCTGATCTCACTCAACGCCAAGGACGGCACGGTACGCTGGAACGTCGTCATCGCCGACGCTAAGCTTGGCTACTGGACTACGATGGCGCCGCTCGTCGTCAAGGATCACGTCATCGTCGGTGTCGGCGGAGACATGGACAATCTTCCCGGCTTCCTCAAATCCATCGATCCCGAAACCGGCAAGGAGCAGTGGCAGTGGCTCACCACGCCACCCGCAGGCACGCCCAACGCCACTACCGGCGGCACCACCTGGATGACCGGCACCTACGACCCGGACCTCAACCTCGTCTTCTGGGGTACCGGCAACCCAACCCCCGTGTTGAACGGCACAACCCGCCCCGGCATCAACGCCTACACCTGCAGCATCGTCGCGCTCAACCCCGACACCGGCAAGCTCCAGTGGTCCTTCTCCGCCTCGCCCCACGACACCCATGACTGGGACGCCGTCGAAACGCCCGTTCTCGTCGATGGGATGTTCAACGGCAAGCCGCGCAAGATGCTGATGCAGAGTTCGCGCAACGGCTTCTTCTTTGTCCTCGATCGCAGCAACGGCGAAAACCTCCTGACCAAAACCTTCGGCCCCGTCAACTGGAGCAAAGGAATCGACAAGCAGGGCCGCCCCATTCCCAACCCCGACAAGGAACCCGCTCCGGATGGACGTCTTATCGCGCCCGACGAAGCCGGCATGACCAACTATCGCTCGCCCAGCTTCGACCCCAAGACAGGCCTCTTCATCGTCGACGCTCACCCCAGCTACAGCCTCTACTTCGCCAAACCCGCCGACGGCACCTACGGCTGGGCGGGCGCGGACTACGGCCTGTGGGGCAAAGGCGTCATCGAAGCCATCGACTACCATACCGGCGACATTCGCTGGAGCCACGAAGTAGGCCACGGAGGATCGGGTGCCGGCGTCCTCACCACCGACTCCGGCGTCACCTTCACCGGCGACAGCTCCGGAAACCTGATTGCGCTTCAAACCAGCGATGGCAAAACTCTCTGGCACTCAGGCACAGGAGCGCCTATCCAGAGTTCGCCCTCCACCTATGAACTCGATGGCCGCCAGTACGTGATCACCGGCAGTGGCAGCGTCCTCTTCGCCTGGGCTCTGCCGCCTGCCACCGCATCATCCGAGCCCGCACACGCAGGCGCGCAGTAACCAAGCGTACGCCGCCTGTGTTGAAGACAAATCCTGGGTGCCACACCTTCGCCGCGCACTTTGCGGCTAAGGTGGGCATCGAGCGAAGCTCGATTGCATCCCTCACCCGCCTCGGCACTCTACACAAACGCCAGCGTGTGCAGCTCTTCCATCAACGGCAGCATATCTAAAACACAATCCCAAGCTGCTCCGTCACAATCGCCTTCGGACGCCCTTCCAGATCGGTCGGATCGTAGTTCAGCTTGTCCTCAAGCGGCATTACATACGCGAGCGCCGACCACCCCCAGAACGGGTCCATCCCATGTCCCGCCCCGGTCTGCGACTCATAGTATTCCCGCGTCACCGGATTTGCCGTCAGCGCAAGCTCCTGCGTCTTGTCCGCCAGCATCTTCGCTTCCTTTTCAAATCCATACCGCTTCAGGCCATGGAAGATCATGTAGTTCGCAGGAATCCATGTGTTCCCGCGCCAGTTACATTCTCCATCCTTGGTCCCTTCATAGAAGTCCGGCTCGTTAATCGCATAGCTCGGCACCGGATACTTTGTCCAGAACTCCGCCGGATTCATCAGGTGCTCCTTCACCATCCGTGCCGCGCGCTCTTTGGGAACAATGCCCGCCCACAGAGGAAAGAATCCCGCGACCGACTTGATGCGGATACGCTGACCCGTCTTCTCGTTCCGGTCATAGTAGAAGCCGTCCTTCTCATCCCAGAACACCTCGTTGATCGTCTTCGCCAGCCGCGCCGCATGTTCTTCGTACTGCTTCTGTTCCTTCGGCATCTTCAGCTTGCCGGAGATGATCGCCATCGCCCGCAGCTCTCGCACCAGGTACGTCGCCAGGTCCACACCCTCATCCGTGTAGCTCTCCAACTGCCCCGACCGGCTGAACTGGTTGTCCATTCCGCTCGCATCCGAGCTGTTCCACACCGGCAGCCCATTGCCGTCCTTGTCGTACGCGAACCAGCGTGCAAGGTACTTCTGCAGATGCCTGTAATCCTCTCCGCGAACCCACTCATAGTCATTGCCGTTTTGCTCAGAACCCAGCACCGCAAGCTGCGCCAGAAAAGGCTTGAACATCTGCGTAGGCCGCTTGTTCACAATCCCCAGCGTGCGCGAGATAAAACCATCCGGCTCCTGCTTGGCAAGAAACATCTTAAGATTCGAGAAGCAATACTTGCTCACTCCGTAGTACGACAAATAGACATTCTCAAAATAAAGATCCCAGTCGTAATACTCTCCATATGCATACCCCGTCAGCAGATCGTCCTTCGAACCCGGATAGGGATGCAGCCCCTTCGCTCGTATATCCCCATTCACCCCCTGGAGCCTCGCCTTCAGCGCAGCATCTGAAACCTTCAACTGCCGCGTGTCTTTCCCCTGTACCGATCTCGCGGCCGAGCTCTGAGCCTGTCCGTACGCATTGGAGCCTCCTGCAACTAGCAGGCACGTAAAACAAATCGACAACCTACCAGCTTTCGAAACAAACATCCTTCCGTGCATAAGAACCCTCACTCAAAATCTGTTAGAAGTACCGCAACGACCAGGCCATCGTAGCGTCCCGCGCACCGACTCCTTCGATCCTGCGCTGGTTCCATTCCGCGAGAACACAATTACCTCTAATGAAATAATTCCCAAGTAGCCCAGACTCTAGCCATCGCCTTCATTCACTGTCAAGCCCAAAACGAGACCCTGCCCTCCTCGTGCCCCAACGCCGTCTTCCTGAAGGAGCCAAATGCAGGCTCACCGCAACGAGCGCAGACGAAACACCCTGTATCCGCACCTCGCGTTGACAGAGGTCCGCGCGTCTTCTACGCTTGTCTGGTTTCCCCAGAGAACTTATTTCCCAAACAAGCAGAACTCGCAGTCCGCTCGAACCCAGGCCGGCGGCGTCAAGGAGCAAAAGTGAGCAGAACCAGAACGGGTCTCGATCGTCAGCGCCTTTCCTCAGCGGTTGTCTTCGCGATCGTTCTTACAGCCGTACTGCTCCCGCAACCCGCAACCGCAGCAGGCCCCGGCAAAGCCGCCGTCGTCACTTCGCATCTCGAGTGCGATCACCTCGTCGAGCCGCTCGGTCTTGACGATCTTCACCCGCAGCTCTCCTGGCAGATGCAGTCCACCCGTCCCGGAGCGGCCCAGACCGCATATCAGATCAAGGTCGCCACCACGCGACAGCTCCTGCAGCAAAACCATCCCGACCTCTGGGACAGCGGACGCGTCGCCTCCAGCCTGTCCGTTGCCATTCCCTACAGCGGCACCCCTCTGCTCGCCGGGAAGCGCTACTTCTGGACAGTCCAGGTGTGGGACGAGCACGGTGCGGCCATCCACCCCAGCCAGCCGAGCTGGTGGGAGATGGCCCTGCTCAAACCCTCCGACTGGCAGGCCACCTGGATCTCGAACGACCCCCCGCAGGACCGCGACGACCGCGCCTCCGCACCAGCATGGATCTGGACCGCAGGCGAAGACGCCCTCACCCACGCCAAGGCCGGCAAGCACCCGTTCCGTTTCCGCTTCGACCTCAAACAACGGCCCACCGAAGCCACCCTCCTGATCACCGGCAAAGACGATGTCTCCGCCGCCATCAACGGCAAGGAAATCCTCCACGCCGCCGGAGCCGCACCTTGGGGAGGTTCACTCCCGTGGGGAACGTTCCACGAAATCAAGATCGAGCCCGCCGACCTCCAGCCCGGAAGCAACGTATTGGCCGCCGAGGCGACCGTCCTCCCCAATCAGGGCAGCTTCGCCGGACTCGTCGCTCTCCTGCGCCTCCGCATGCCCGACGGCACCACCCTACGCTACGTCACCGGCCCTTCCTGGAAGACCTCCGAAGTCGCTCCTGCAAACTGGCAGGCCACGGATTTCAACGACAGCCAATGGCACGCCGCAGCCGTCGCCGCCCCCCTCGGTGAAACCCCACTCGGCACCCCCTGGCCACCCAAACCCGCCAGCCTCTTTCGAAAAGATTTCGTCGTAGCCAAAGCCATCCGCTCCGCGCGCCTCTACGTCACCGCCCTGGGTTCGTATCAGATGCGACTCAACGGTCAGCCCGTCGGCAAAGACGTCCTCGCCCCCGGCTGGACCGACTACAAGGCCCGGGTGTTCTACCAGACCTACGACGTCACCTCTATGCTCCACCCCGGCGCCAACGCCCTCGGCGCTCTCCTTGGCGATGGCTGGTATGCGAGCGGCCTCACCTGGACGCAGCAGCGCTTCAACTTCGGCCCTCCGCCCCTGCGCCTCCTCGCCCAGCTCAACGTCGAATACACCGACGGCTCGCACGATGTCGTCAAGACCGATCCCGGCTGGACCACAAGCACCTCCGCCATCCGCACCTCCGACCTCTACAACGGAGAAAATTACGACGCCCGCGACGAGCAGCCCGGATGGGACAAACCCGCCTTCCAGCCCGCATCCGCATGGGCCGCCGCCACTGCGAGCGACGCGCCTCCCGCCCAGATCCTCGCGCAAAACTTCCAGCCCATTGAAGTCGAACAGCAACTCCCCGCCAAAGCCCTCACCAACCCATCCCCCGGCGTCTATCTCTTCGACCTCGGCCAGAACATGGTCGGCACCGAGCGTCTCCGCGTCTCCGGCACCCGCGGCGCCACCATCCGTCTCCGCTTCGGCGAAGTACTCCAGCCCGACGGCCAGCTCTACCACCAGAACATGCGCAGCGCCGACGAGACCGACACCTACACCCTCGCCGGAGGCAGGGAAGAGATCTTCATCCCGCACTTCACCTACCACGGCTTCCGCTACGTCGAGCTCACAGGCTACCCCGGCAAACCCGCGCTCGACGCCATCACCGGCATCGTCTTCCACACCGCCGCACCCTTCACCATCCACTTCGACTCCGGCAGCCCCACCATCAACAAGCTTTGGAGCAACATCCTCTGGGGACAGCGCGGCAACTTCGAAAGCATTCCCACCGACTGCCCCCAGCGCGACGAACGCCTCGGCTGGATGGGCGACGCCCAGGTCTTCTGGCGCACCGCGTCCTACAACATGGACCTCGGCGCCTTCTCCGAAAAGTTCGCCGCCGACATGCGTGTCGCGCAATCCTCCAAAGGCAACTTCGCCGACGTCACACCACGCATCGGCACAGCAGTCGGCGACGGCTCTCCCGGCTGGGCCGACGCCGGCGTCATCATCCCCTACACCGCCTGGCGCCAGTTCGGCGACACCCGCATCCTCACTCAGTCCTGGGACTCCATGGAACGCTACCTCGCTCTTCTCCTCGAAGAAAATCCCAGCTACATCAGCCACCGCACCGCCTATGGAGACTGGCTCGCCATCGGCAGCACCACCCCGCAGGACCTCATCGCCACCGCCTACTGGGCCTACGACACGCACCTGATGTCCGCCATGGCCCAGGCCCTCGACCGCCCCGAAGACGCACGCCGCTACGAAGCTCTCTTCGCCAAAATCAAGGCCGCCTTCCAGCAGCGCTTCGTCAAACCCGACGGCTCGGTTGGAAGCAACAGCCAGACCAGCTACGTCCTCGCACTTCACATGAATCTCCTCCCCGAAGCCCAGCGGCTCACTGTCGCAGACCGCCTCGTCGCCGACATCGAAGCCCACCAAGGCCACCTCACCACCGGCTTCCTCGGCACGCCCTACATCATGAGCGTCCTCAGCAGCACCGGCCACAGCGACGCCGCCTACAAGCTTCTCCTCACCGACACCTACCCCTCCTGGGCCTACATGGTCCAGCACGGAGCCACCACCATGTGGGAGCGCTGGAACGGCAACCAGATGCTCAACGACCCCAGCATGAACTCCTTCAACCACTACGCCTACGGTTCGGTCGCAGAATGGCTCTACCGCTTCGCCGCCGGCGTCGACCTCGGGCCAGACCCCAACGACCCCAACGCTCAGGCCTTCCACCACTTCGTCCTGCACCCGCAGTTCAGCCCGTCGCTCGGTCGCGCCAGCGCCTCCTACGACTCCCCATACGGCACCATCCGCTCCTCCTGGACCTACACCCACAACGCATTCGAATGGCAGGCCACCATCCCCGCCAACACCTCCGCCACCCTCAGCCTCCCACCCTCCACCCTGCTCAACGGCCACCCCATCACATCCCGCACCTCTGGCCTCACGCCGGTCCCGTCCACCTCCCCCGCAACGCAGTTCGAAGCCGCACCCGGCACCTACCGCTTCACGGTCCCCGCCGCCTCAGCCTCTTCTCCACACCAGCAATAACCAACGAGCCGCAAAGCAAGCAACGAGTCCGCACCGCACCAGCAATAACCACGAGCCATAAAGCATGCAACGAGTCTGCTTCACCCTCAAACTCCGCCCCGACCGCGTACCCGAGTACATCGACCGCCACCGCCGTGTATGGCCCGAGATGCAGGCCGCACTCCGCGACACCGGTTGGGGCAACTACACGCTCTTCCTCGGCCCCAACGCCCTGCTCATCGGCTATCTCGAAACCGAAGATTTCGAGGAAGCGCGCCGCAGCATGCAGGCCCTCGCCATCAACCGGCGCTGGCAAACCGAGATGGCTCCCTTCTTCGAACCATCGGAGACAAGCCCCGACGACGCCATGCGCCCTCTACCCGAACTCTTCCACCTCGACTAAGCTGCATCGAGCAAGAGCTGCGTGCGAATCACCGCGCTGTCAAGAAAGTATGATCCTCACAGAGGCCAACACTCCGGGTGCCCCATATCTCGATTTGAGATGTGGGCATCTCGCGAAGCGAGACCGCTTTCAATCCCGCCCCGCCAGCCTCTGCGGGCTCAGCGTGACCCCCACGTGCATCCCGCTCTCCGCATCAAACCGCACCCTGTCCGCATTCACCACAGGCTCCCCGAAGACCGCGCCCGTCGGCTGCGTGTGATACACAACCCACATCCCCTTCCCATCCGGGCGAACACCACCGTCGACTAACCAACACTCCGGGTGCCCCCATCTTCGCCGCGCTTTTGTGGCTAAGGTGGGCATCGAGCGAAGCGAGACCGCTTTCCGTCTTTCGATCTGCCGTCCCCGCACGGGAAGTCTGCTGTCGCTGGTTTCGGCGCTGGATCAACCCCGGTAACCAGGCCCATCAGAACGCTTCCACGCGCAAACGGTTTCCAGCAACCCGGCGCCACCGCCCCCCCGCCGCACCTTGCATTCACAGAAAAAGCACGTATCGTGGTGCGAGGAAATAATTTCCTTATAGAAAGAAGCACCCTCATCCTGCAGCACCGGAATATTACCCCCGGCCCCCGACTCACCCGCGCCGTCAGACAAACGCCCACAACTTCTGCTCCACTATGATTACCGAAATCCCTGCAAACGCCGGGCGTTTGAACGCTCCGCACCTCGCCGGCCCTCCCCCGCGCGCCTCGCAGGTAAAGCAAACAAAACCCCTCCGGCGAGCCCCGCTCCCCACCTAAAAATGATCTTGACAATGCCGTCCTCAATCTGTAGCTTGGCTACCGATTAGGAATCATTTCATTACGTACATTCGTAGAGTAGACGATGAAAACTTTGGAGGCGTTTTAATGACACGGATACACAAAGCAGAAGCAGGCAGGTTCTCTCGCAAGCTAAGGGCACTTCTCACCATCGCAGCGGCATTTGCCCTGCTCTTCTCCACAAGCAGCATCTGGGCCCAGATCGCCGGCACCGGAACCATCTCAGGTACCGTCGCCGACGCATCGGGAGCCGTCGTCGCCGGCGCGCAGGTCACCGCCACCAACAACGGCACCCATCTCGCCTTCACCCAGAGCACCTCGTCTGCGGGAGCCTACACCCTCACCACTCTGCCGCCCGGCGACTACACCGTCACCGTTCAAGCCAAGGGTTTCGAGTCCTCCCGCCAACAGGTCACACTCAACGCATTGACCCAGCTTGGAGTCAACATCAGCCTGCAGGCAGGCAGTACCGAGCAGGTCGTCGTTACCGCACAGGCCCCAGAGCTGCAAACCGAAAACGGACAGAACGAAATCACCATCCCCAACTCCACCTACGAGGCTCTGCCCGTCGCCATGAACGGCGCACCCAAGAGCGCCATCGGCTTCCTCAGCCTCGTCCCCGGCGTCACCCAGAACAATCAGTTCGGATCGCCCGTCATCAACGGTGGCATCATCGCCTCATCGCTCATCTACGTCAACGGCCTTCCCCTCGCCTCCGCCGAACTGCAGGGCGGCATCGAAAACCTCAACACCATCACCACCGAAGTCATCGACCAGTTCCAGGTCATCTCCAGCGGCGTGCCAGCGAACTATGACGGACAAGGCATCATCAACCTCTCCTACAAGTCAGGTACCAACCAGTTTCACGGCACAATTTTCGAGAACATTCGAAACACCGCTTTTGATGCGCCCGGATTTGGTAACAAGAAAGCTCCTGTCGAGCACCAGAATGAATACGGAGCTACCCTCGGCGGTCCGATCATCCGCGACAGGATCTTCTTCTTCGGTAGCTATGACGGTTACAAAATCACCAGCGGAAATACACCCGTCTTCAGAAGCATCCCCACCGTCGCAGAACGCACAGGAGACTTCAGCGCATTTGCCCCCATCTACGACCCACGTACGACAAAGCTGAACTCCGCGGGCATATTGACTCGGCAACAGTTCCCAGGCAATCAGGTGCCGGTTCTTTCCAAGGTGGCGCAGGCGCTGCAGGCCTCGCTTCCCACTCCGCAGAACGGCAACATTCAAAATAACTATTCCAACACCTTCACCAACGGAAACTCGCAGTATGTGTACCTCGCCAAGATCGATGCGAAGCTCACAAATAAAGATCGAGTCTCCGGGCTCTTTCAAAGCGGCAAGAGCACCCCGCTCTCTTATGGCGACCCGCTGCCCGTACCCTACTCGAGCGCACGCGCAAGCGCATCGACCTGGTACATCGGTGAGATCACCGAGACCCATGTCTTCACACCGAACCTCCTCAACTACCTCGGCGCGAACCTCGTCCGCAATGAGTCCTCCGTCACCAACCCCACAGCCG
Source organism: Acidobacteriota bacterium (assembly GCA_030853485.1). Classification (GTDB taxonomy): domain Bacteria; phylum Acidobacteriota; class Terriglobia; order Terriglobales; family Acidobacteriaceae; genus Edaphobacter. The sequence continues at coordinate 6,629 of JALYVA010000101.1, read as the reverse complement.
GCGGAGGCTGGCCCGCAAAGGTAGGCCTCACCGGACTTCCCATCGGCCAAACGTCGGATATCTTTCCGCAGATCAGCTTCGGAGGTGTGAACCAGCCATACGGATGGGATCAGGGAAATACCGGCTTCGGAGAAATCCCCACATCGGAAACCGGGCAGGACAACGTCCAGTGGGTCCGTGGCAAGCACAGCTTCACCTTCGGCGGCCAAATCACCTTCGAGCAGGAAGCACTCCGCATCCCCAGCCAATACACCTCCGGGTTCAACTTCAGCAATAACGAAACCGCCGCCCTCGATCCCGTTACCGGACAGCCCGTCCCAGGCACAGGCAGCGGATACGCCAGTTTCCTCCTCGGCCTCGTAGACCAGGCCGGCTTCCAGGACTACGCCGTCGAAGAGACCGGCGGTCGATGGCAGAACTACGCCGTCTACGCCCAGGACGACTGGAAAGTAACTCCCAAGCTGGTCGTCAACCTTGGCCTCCGCTACTCCATTCCCAAGCCCTTCACCGAGGTCCACGATCGTACGTCATGGCTCAACCCAACCACTCCCAATCCGCTGATCGATGGCGGTCCCGGTGTGCTCGAATTCGCAGGCCACGGCCCAAACACCTGCAACTGCCGCACCAACGTCAAGACCCACTACCTCACCCTCGGGCCGCGCGTCGGCTTCGCCTACAGCGCCACTCCCAAAACCGTCATCCGGTCAGCCTTCTCCATCGTCCACTTCAACGGCGGAGCGTTAGGCGGAAACGGTGAGCAGCAGGGCGTAGGCAACCAGGGATACGCGACTGCCCCTACCTTCAACACCGCCGATGGAGGCATCACACCCGCATTCCAACTGGACAACGGTGTCCCCGCCTATCAACACCCACCCTTCTTCAGCCCAACGCTCGCCACAGGCTACAACACCGCTATTCCCCAGGGCCAGCTTGAACTCGGCGGCGTCTCCTACGATCGGCCCAATACCGCCGGACGTTCCCCCTACACCGAGGAGTGGAACCTCACCATGGAGCAGGAGTTTCCCTGGTCCCTCATCATGAACCTCACCTACGCCGGAACGTCCAGCCACTTCAACGGTGTCAACGGCGGCCTCGGCATCTACTCGAACCAGATCGACCCCAAGTATCTCGCTTTGGGCAGTCTTCTCAACACTCCACAGGTAACCCCCGCCGTCCTCGCGCAGGCTCAGGCGCAGTTCCCGGAAATCAAACTGCCCTACGCCAACTACTCCGGGCCGCTCGGACAGATGCTCCGGCCCTTCGCACAGTACAACGCTCAGGGTGGAACCTTCCAGGGACCCGATCCATGGTCGAACTTCGGAACCTCCAGTTACAACGCACTCCAGGCCTCCCTCGCACGAAGTATGAGGCGTGGGCTCTACCTCCTGGTCTCCTACACCTGGAGCAAAACCATGGACGAAGGCGGAGATGGAGTAAACTTTGTCGCCTCCAGGCCGCGAACCGCCTACAACCTCCGTGCCGAACGCTCAGTGTCTTTGCTCGACGTCCCGCAGGCCATCTCCCTCACCGAGGTCTATACTCTGCCCTTCGGCAAGGGCAGCATGTTCGACGCCCATAACCCCATCGTCAACGGAATCATTGGCAACTGGCAGCTATCCGGAACCCAGCAGTACGGCTCCGGCACCCCGGCCAATCCGATCACAGGAAACTGCCTGGTCCCCTATACCGGCGGTTGCTACGCCGACTACAACCCAGCCTTTCGCGGAGATCCCCACATCAACGGCAAGATCGGCAGCCACCTCGATCTCGCGACGCCTTACTTCGACAAGAACGCATTCCAGAGCGCAGCAAACTACACCCTGGGAAATACTCCCCGCACCCTGGCCTATCGTTCCCTCCGGAACGAAGGATACAAAAACGAAAACGTATCCGTGGCCAAGACCATCCCCATCACCGAAAGAGTCAACTTCCAATTCAAAGCAGATGCCTTTAACCTGTTCAACCGCGTCCAACTCGGCGGCATCAACACAGACGTAACCAGCAGCGCCTTCGGCCAGGCAAACGGCCAGGCGAATGCACCACGCCAACTGCAGATGGAAGGCTACATCCGCTTCTAACCCACCCCAACCACCCAACCCCCACGAACCCGCATGGCCCATCCTTTGCCCTCTTCGCAAAGAATGGGCCATTCGCCCTTAACCCGAACCCCACCTACCCACCATCCCCGGCATACGTCCCAAACCAGCAGCACTTCTTTCGCGCCAAACCAGAGGCCCTCGATAAACCAGCGCCGGTGAGAGCACACAACTTCAATGTCGGATCGACGGTCATTCAGGAGGAGTCGGTCCGTGTGGACTGGCGCTGTGTCGAAAGGCGTTCGGGAAAGCTCAATGGTTTGCTTGCCTGTCTCTCTTCGAGCAAAGGCGGGAAAATGTGACGTTTCGGATGTTTTGGCTCGCAATTCGTGTGAGCTGAGGAGAATGTTTGATAATCGCTCTGTGAGCATTGCTAAAGAACCGTCCCGCCTCCCCACCGGTGTGCCTGGGTTGGATAGCATTCTCTCCGGCGGCCTGCTGAAAGGTCATATGTACCTGGTGGATGGAAAGCCCGGCACCGGGAAAACGACTACGGGCATGCAATTCGTCATGGAGGGTAGGCGAACAGGGGAAAGCTGCCTTTATGTCACCTTGTCCGAAACCAAGGCAGAGCTGGAAGCAACGGCAAAGTCCCATGACTGGTCCATGGAGGGCATCTCCATCGCCGAGTTTGTGCCTGACGAAGCCAGCATCAGCGAGAAAGAGCACTACACCGTATTCCATCCGGGAGAGGTGGAGCTGGCCAGTACCATTAAGAAGCTTTTGGCTGAAATCGAGCAGGCGAAGCCGGAACGGCTGGTTATCGATTCGCTTTCAGAGTTCCGGCTCCTAGCCCAGGATGCGATTCGATTTAGAAGGCAGCTCCTGGCTTTAAAGCAATACTTCACGGGACGCAACACAACAGTGCTCATGCTCAACGATCAGAATTCCGACAACGACGATCAGCAGATTCAGAGCGTCATGCACGGTGTGATTCGTCTCAGTAACATACCGCGTTCGTATGGAGTAACTCGCCGCCATCTTGAGGTGGTCAAGATCCGGGCCTCGGCTTATCGTGAGGGCAGTCATGATTATTCTCTGGATAAAAGGGGGGTGACGGTCTATCCGCGCCTGATCGCCGGGGAACATGGAGAGGATTTTCCCCATGAGCATCTCAGCAGCAATTTACCCGCACTCGACGCCATGTTTGCGGGAGGCATAGAACGGGGCTCCAGTACGCTCATTCTCGGCCCAGCCGGTGTTGGAAAATCTACCATCGCGATGCAATATGCTCACGCTGCCGCACGACGCGGTGAACGGGCCGTTTTATATTCTTTCGATGAGACGCTGCGCACCGCAAGGATGAGAGCGCGTTCTCTGGGAATGCAGATTGACAGCGATATTAAACAACAGCGGCTATGCCTCGAACAGGTGGACGCCGCCGAACTCTCACCCGGCGAATTTGCCGGGAATATCGTTCGTGAGGTGGAAGAAAAAAATGCGCGCGTCGTCGTTATCGACAGTATCAATGGTTTTCTGCGTTCGATGCCTGGGGAAGGCGATCTCGCTCTCCATCTTCATGAACTGCTCGCAACGCTAAGCCAAAAAGGCGTCAATACGTTTCTCATCCTTACGCAACGCGCCCTTCTCGGCGAAGGCGAGACAGATATCGATGTCAGTTATTTGGCCGATACTCTGGTGATTCTGCGTTACTTTGAAGCGGAAGGTGCTGTGCATCGGGCAATCTCAGTGCTCAAAAAGCGCAGCGGTGACCATGAACACACGATCCGCGAGTTGCGCTTCGGACCGGAAGGCATTCAACTAGGGGAGCCTCTTATTGGATTTAGAGGGGTCCTCTCGGGCACTCCCGATTCCATAACTGTGCCCTCGGGTAAGTTGAATGAGTCTTAGGACCACATCAAACGACGATCTGAATGTTCTGCTTGTCACCCCTACCGGCCGCGACGCGGAATTGATCGAGAACGCCCTGAGCGTGGCGAATGTGCAGAGCGAGGCGGTGAAGGATATTGCCAGTGCAGTCGAGGTATTTCGCACCAGAGATATTGGCGCACTGTTGATCGCAGAAGAAGCCCTTGGGGGGCAGCAAATTACTCTTCTTACCTCCGCCCTGGCAAAGCAGCCTGCGTGGTCCGCTCTTCCTATCTTTGTGTTGACCATGGGTGGAAAAGAGACGTTTCAGGATAGGCGGCGGGAGCAGGAGCGTCTGTCGCTTGGCGATATTACTTTGCTCGAAAGACCCATCCGCGTAGCCACGTTGTTGAGCAGTGTGAAAGCCGCGCTACACGCCCGCAGTCGTCAGTATGAGCGCAGGACCACCGAAATAGCCGTGCGCCAGAGTGAAAAACTCGCCTTGGTGGGCCGCTTAACCTCCAGTATCGCTCATGAAATCAATAATCCCTTAGAGGCAGTGACGAATCTTTTGTACCTCCTCGATGGCACGCCTCTGAGCGAGGAGCAGCAGAGATATTTGGATACGGCTCAGCAGGAGCTGGCGCGGGTCTCGCAAATTGCTGCACAAACGCTCACCTTTAATCGGCAGCGCGATGTTGAAGGGCAAGCATCCGTCGCTGGACTGCTGGACTCAGTTCTCGTGCTCTATCAAGGACGTCTGGCCGGCTCGCAAATCATCGTAGAGCGCAGATATCAGAACACCGAACCATTCCGCTGCTACCCGGGCGAGCTTCGGCAGTTGTTTGCAAATCTGATCGGCAATGCCTTTGACGCGACCCGCAAAGGCGGCTGTGTCTTTCTCCGCGAGCGGGCCGCAACGCACCCTAAGACTGGTGAATACGGGGTGCGGATTACCGTGGCTGACACCGGCAACGGAATGAGCGCGGAAGTGAAGGCTCACCTGTTTGAAGCGTTTAAATCAACCAAGGGAAACAATGGAAGCGGACTTGGGCTATGGATCAGCAAAGGAATTATCGAAAAACATTGCGGGTCGATTCAGTGTCGCTCGTCAACAGACCCCACGGTTCATGGGACCGTGTTCGCGATCTTTATTCCGCTCCATGATAAATTCGACGGCCACCTATGAAGCTGCCTCTTCCGTGCTAGATCTTGGCGGGAGAACAGGGCCCTCCACGCTGGTCACTGTCACAGTGCCATGATGCGCGGTGCAGATCGACTTGACGATGGAGAGATTGCTAACGATACGTCGGCTTGTCGGAAGTGATCATTCCGGCGAGAAACGCGTTTATCGTTACCAACCCTGGCGACGCCCTGAAAAGGAGTTGTCGTGGGTGATGCGAGCTGCGTACCGACCCCGCTTCGCGGGCGTGAGTCTACGGATTCAAAGAATGTGTGCCAACTACCGTCGAGCAAATAGTGGATCTCTGACACGGCTCCCGAGTCTGGTCCTGAGTGGTGCCTGTTCACGTCGCAGATAATGGCAAAATACGCAGCCGAGAACAATCAGACAGATAATCAACATGCGGAGCCTTCGCCCTCTCTCATCTTGGTTCAGCATAGTGCTAATGCTCTCAGGCAGGAAAGAAACTCGCAAGCAAGCCTCAGGGGAGCTGACCTGTGGAAAACTTCCTGTGGAAAACCTTGTCAAGGGGCAAATCGTGTAACTCACACAATCAAAACGAAATAGAGTTGGCGTAGTAGTTTACGCTGGTGTGCTACAATTAAGGAGTAAGTAAAAGACAAAGCCCCGGCCAATGGCCGGGGCTTTTTATTTGCCACAAGCGAAAAAAGCTCACTTGCTCGCGTCTCCACAGGCGAAGGGGGTGCAGTTTTCGCCGTATCTCCTTTTGTTGCACGAATTTGCCCGTAAACCAAATGGATGCACGTATTTAGCATGCTCGTTTTTGCTATGTACCTGCATCCATTGCACTTTTAACCACCAACCCCCCGGGGGGGGGTACTCCCCCAGCAGGAGCCCACGATATGCAATACATGCTCTGCCGCCATATCCGCACCAACGGCCTTCAGTGCCAGGCACCCTCTCTCACCGGAGGGACCTACTGCTTTTTCCACAACCGCCTCCACCAGCGCCACCGCGCCTACCGCCTCACACCCGAAACCCAGGGCTACCTCCTCCCCGGACACCACCTGCAACTCACCGCACTCGAAGATCGCGAATCCGTCCAGGTCGCCCTCTCCGTCGTCATCAACGCCCTCGCCACCGGACAGATCGAAACCCGCCGCGCCACCGCCCTGCTCTACGGCCTTCAACTCGCCAGCGCCAACACCGCACGCCTCCACACCCAGCCCTTCTCCCCGGATGTGGTGCGCAGCGCAGAATCCACGCCCGATGGCCTCGACCTCGCAGATCCCGGAGCGACCAAGACCTACGCCGAATACCCAGACGACGCCGACTACGAAGACGACGAAGAAGACGACGAAGAATATAAGGACGGCGACCGCGCCCGATAGCAACCATCCGATCGAAGCTGCCGAATCGCAGACCCCCACCATACGGCAGCTTCGACCGGTCTCTTCCCATTTGCACCCCACCTCCGCCATAAGCGATACTGAGACTTCCGCCTAACGGAAAATTGCACGAGGGAAGGGTATCGCCCAGCATGTCTACACCCGGAGCCGCCCAGCAGAACGCGGCCAGCA
>JALYVA010000094.1 GCA_030853485.1 Acidobacteriota bacterium | reverse complement strand
CCGGCTACACCCACCTGACCAATGGCAGCCCCAACTACGGCACCGATAGCGGAGCATTCGGCGAACGCCTCGGCACTACCGCCCTCACCAACACCTCCGAGGACATCCTCAGCAACGCCGTCTTCGCCCCTCTCTTACACGAAGACCCTCGCTACTACAAGCTCGGCAGACAGCACAGATTCGGCAAGCGCCTGGGCTACGCGGTCACGCGAATCCTTATCTCAAAGACCGACAGCGGCCGCACCACGCCCAATTTCTCTCTGCTCGCCGGCAATCTGGCCGGCGCCGCCCTCACCAACACGTACTACCCCCAGATCAACCACGGAGCCGCCGCAACGGCAAACACCTTCGGCACCTCGCTCGGCGGCTCTGCCATCGGCTTCACCCTTACCGAGTTTCTGGCTGACGTACTCGACTCCGCTCATCTTCAAGTGCTGGAGTAAGTCTCACGTACAGTCGAATGAACGCCCCACCATCCATAGTCCGGGAACGCCGCTGGCTGGCGCTCACTCTTTTGCTCGTCGCCACGCGGCTCCATTGTCAAAGCCCAGGCGCAAATCCAAACCCAGCCCCAAACCCAAACGTAGACTCAGCCCCAGCCCCAGCCCTCTCCCACCATCGCGCCGAAGCCTCACTCCAACCTCTGACACAACTCGTCTACCCTGCCGCATCCTCCTCGCTGCCCAACCCGCCCAACGCGTCCGGCCTGCCCGACGCGCCCGGCGAACCACAATCCACCCAATCGAACGTAGTCGCCGTCGCCGAATCCTCCTTCAAGCGCACCGGCGACGGCGAGCGTCCCTGCGGCATCTTCAGCGCCACCAAAGTCATCTACGTCGAACCCACCCACTTCGACGAGCGCAACAAACCCTGCGCCGAACTCATCAACCCCTATCAACGCTTCCTCAACACCAACATCGCCATCCCCCTCACCTGGCAGCAGAAAGGTTATCTCGCGCTCCACGACCTCACCGATCCCGCCAACTTCGCCACCATCCTCGGCATCTCCGCCATCAGCATCGGCTCCAACGCGCACACAGCCTACGGCCCCGGCCTCTCCGGCTTCGGCAAAATCGTCGGCGTCAGTCTCCTCCAGGATGCCACCGGCCAGTTCTTCGGCGTGTTCGCCATTCCCTCCCTCGCCCATCAGGACCCGCGCTACTACCGAATGACCAAGGCCACCCTTCCTCACCGCATCCTCTACTCCATCTCACGCACCGTCATCTCGCGCCACGACGACGGCACCTCCATGCCCAATTATTCCGCACTGCTCGGCTACCCCATCGGAGCCGAAATCGGCAACCTCTACGTTCCCGGCATTCATACCGACGGCGCCTCGACCGCAACCCGCATCCTTACCGGTCTTGCCACCGACCCGGCAAACAACCTGCTCACAGAATTCCTGCCCGACGTCGCCAAACACATCCACATCCGCATCATCTTCGTCCAGACCGTCCTCAACAACATCGCGCGCCCCGAAGCTGGCCCCGGCCTCCAGTAAAAACTTCCCGCTCAGCCGCTGCTCTCACTTTTCTGTCGCTGTCCCCGCGCGAATCTGCTTCTGCCTTTCGCTCCCACTCCCCGTTCACGTCCACCATCCGCCGTTCAATGCAGAATCTCCCCGTTCCCTCCACAAAGCTTCGAACCGCTCTTCCCCCGGCGTACTCTTAAGCAGTCGTCTACCCGACGCATCTGCTTGTAGCTGGGGCGGATAGCTCGAATCAAGATGCATACTTTCCCGGAGAGGCCGCATCCCATTAAAGTGGATGGAAGTCCTCCGCAGACGCAACATCAGGACGCAAATTTCTTAGGCAGCATGCCGCATTCAGGAGATACACGAAATGCCAAAGGCCAAATTAGCCGAAAAGGCTCTCACCGTTGGAGCCAGCGCAGCTTGGGCAGTCTTCAATAAGCTGAACTCATTCAGCCCCAATGCCAGCTTCACCCCCAGGTGGAGCGACAAGCCCCTGCTCAAGAGCTACCAGAAAGAGAAGCCTCCCCTCGGCTGGCCCCGCACCACCGATTCCCTTTGCCCCAAGTGCATCCCCGAAATCCGCCAGCAGATCGTCGACGGCAAGCTCCCCCACGAGATCCTCCTCAACGAAAAAGTCGGCGAGATCAAGGCGCAGATCATCGAGCGCGACGGCGAGATCCTCATGGTCAAGGACTGCCCCATCCACGGCCACTTCGAAGACCTCATGTCCATCGACACGGCCTTCTTCCGGCATCTCGAACAGGTCTTCCCCGGCCGCGACATCCGCGCCCACAACGACGAGAAGCTGCACAACCACGGCACCTCCACCGTCACCCACGGCCGCGGCTCCGTCCTCACCATCGACCTCACCAATCGCTGCAACATGATGTGCGACCCCTGCTTCATGGACGCCAACCAGGTCGGCTTCGTCCACGAACTCACCTGGGACGAGATCAAGACCATGCTCGACAACGCCGTCACCATCAAGCCCCGGCGCCAGATGTCCGTGCAGTTCTCGGGCGGCGAGCCCACCCTCTCGCCCTACTTCCTCGACGCCGTCTCCTACGCGCGCAAAGTCGGCTACACCTCTGTCCAGGCCGCAACCAACGGCATCGAATTCGCCAAGTCGAAAGAGTTCGCCAAAGCCGCCGCTGAAGCCGGTCTGCGCTACGCCTACCTCCAGTTCGACGGCATCGGCAACGCCGCCAACTCGCACCGTAAAGTCGGCAACGCGTTCGACGTCAAACTCCAGGCCATCCACAATCTCCACGAGGCCGGCGTAGACATCGTTCCCGTCACCACCATCGTCAACGGCATCAACAACGAGCAGGTCGGACGCATCATCGAGTTCGCCCTCGACAACCCGAAGAAGATCAACTTCCTCTCCTTCCAGCCCGTCAGCTTTACCGGGCGCGACGAAGACATCTCCGACGAACGCCGCAAGGCACAGCGCTACACCCTTTCGCACCTCGCCCACGACGTCAAAAGCCAGACCGGCCTCGGCGAGCCCACACGCGACTGGTTCCCCATCTCCTTCATGTCCACCTTCTCGGACTGGGCCGACCTCGTCCACGGACCTGACCGCGACTGGGGCCAGCTCTCCTGCGGCTGCCATCCCAACTGTGGTATCTCCATGGCCGTCATGATCGACAAAGAGACCAAGGAAGCCGTCCCCGTCACCGCCTTCATCAACGCCGACCGCCTCGCCAAAGACGTCGCCCGCATCAACGACGCCGCCCGCGGCAAATGGCTCTCCATCATCGGCATCACCCTCGCGCTGCTGCGAAACTACAAGCCCGAGGCCGCACCCACCCACTTCAAGATCAAGGACCTCCTGCAGAAGTTCGACAAGAGCTTCGGCGCCACCGGCAAAGACTACGGCAGCGTCACCGCGGACCGCACCATGGAAGATATCAACTTCCGCCGCTCCGACCGCTGGAACTTCCTCTTCATCGCCGGCATGTGGTTCCAGGACCTCTTCAACTACGACTTCCGCCGCACCGAGCAGTGCATCATTCCGTACGCCACCCAGGAGGGTGAAATCTCCTTCTGCGCCTACAACACCGGCGTCGGCTGGCGCAACATCATCGAGAAGATGCACATGACCTCCACCCTCACCAAGTGGTACGAGGAGCACGGACGTCACGAAATCTTCGCCGGCGGCAAAAAAGTCGGCCTCGCCTCCGAGGGCACCTACGACCTCGTCCTCAACGACGCCCACGTCAACGCAGCCGCCAACGACACCTTCGACAAGTCAGGCATCGCGAAGAACTCTCGCGAAGAAAAGATCCGCGCACGCGATGCGAAGATCAAGCAGGATGCCGAAAACGCCCGCATGGCCAAGCTCTACCGCAAGGAGATCCTCCAGGAGCCCGACGCTCCCGCCGGCTTCATCTCTCTCGGCGACATCAAACCGGCCACGCACGTCGAAGTCGTCAACAACATCGAAGAAACCGTCTCCGGCGACTAAACCTCCGCAAAACCGCAACCGAACAAAGGGCCGCCAGCCATGGCGGCCTTTTCGCGCGTTCAACCCAATCACCTGACGCCGAGCAGCCCGAATGCCCACCTCGATGCTGTGATGTGTGCCTCCCAGCGCTCGGCGTAGGGTAAGCCAGACCACAGCCCCAAAACCCGGGTGCCCCATATCTCGATTCTGAGATGTGGGCCTCTCGCGCAGCGAGACCGCCTTCCCAATGTTGGTCCACAAAACCCAGTCCGCCGGGTGCCTACCCATCGCGTCCCCTGCGATGGACAAAACGACACACCCCAACCTTGGGTGCCCCATATCTCGATTCTGAGATGTGGGCCTCTCGCGCAGCGAGACCGCTTTCCAAACCCACACGGACGCGCATCCGTTCGCGACACCCCGCGGACGGCTTCCACCGCCACAAACAATCAAAAGTTTTCCACAGAAAATCTTGTCAAGCCCCATAATGGCCTAAACGTAACATGGGGAAGGATTTAACCCGTGGCGTAGTAGTTATGCCCAATAGTGTATAATTAAGACAGAAGGAAAAAAGAAAAGCCTCGGCCCCCAAGCCCGAGGCTTTTTCAATGCACAAAACCCAGTCTCACGCACTAAGCCCTTTGTTTGGACGAATTTGCACGCAACTCCTTTCGTTGCACGAATTTGCAGCGTATCACCCGCCGTAAGCCTATCAAAAGTAAAGACTTACATGCGGGCAATAGGGGGGGGAGGGGGGTACCCCACCGTCTCCCAAACGGTGCCCGCAGACTTGTGCGGCTCCGCAGCCCAGGCGAACAGGAGGGGCGGGCAGTGGCTCCCTATTTCGCAGGCCCCTTCGCCCTGCCAGTTGCACGAGGACTCTGGTCCAGGCCGTGGCTGAGCAGAAATCTGCGAAACGCGCCCACGCTGCCCGTAGCCTCAGGTCCGGCCGGATAAGCCAGCGAGAACCTGCGCGACAGCTTCAGGCCCTTTACATGGGCAAGCTTCAGAGTTCCAAGCGAGAGCTGATTGCGCACTGCCCAGCGCGAAACGAAGGTTATACCCAGTCCCGCCTCCACGGCGCTGAGCAGGCCCTCGGTGGAGTCGAACTCCATCCCGAGTGTCAGATCCTTGGCCCTCAGACCCACGCCTTCTAGCGCCTGTTCGACCACACGCCGGGAGCCCGAGCCAAACTCTCGCCCCAGCAAGGGTTCGGTACGGAGCGCCGCCGGATCTACCTCCTGCCCCGCCCACTCGTGAGCGGCAGGTACAACCAGCACCAGAAAATCCTCCATGAAAGATTCAACATGCAGGTCTTTCCGGTGCGCAGGACCTTCGATCAGAGCCAGCTGTATCGTATGACGGAGCAGTGCCTCAATCACCTCGTCCGTGTTGCCGCTGATCGCCGTGACGCGAACCTTGGGATAGCTCTTGAGGAAGCCTGCAATCAGGCTCGGAAGCAGATATTGCCCTATGGTCTGCGACGCGCCCAGCGCAAGTTCCCCTGCTTGCTGGCCGTACGCGGCAGCCACCACGGCAATGGCCTCTTCGCTCAGGGTCTTCATCTGCTCTGCAAGGGGAACAAGCGCCGCACCTCCAGGGGTGAGTGCGATGCGACCTCCTGAACGGTCGAAGAGAGCTACACCGAACTCCTCCTCGAGCGCCTTGATCTGTTGCGTTACCGCAGGCTGGGTCAGCAGCAACTCCTCCGCCGCCCGGCTGAAATTCAGGTGATGAGCGACTGTGCGGAACACCCGCATGCGAAAATTCTCAATCATCAGCGAACATCCACCTCAAGGCTGAACGTGCGATGAATTCAAGCGCTAGGCTCGGGCATCGCTACCCACTCATCATAGGCGATGGAGAAGGGTTGCTCGCCTGAACGTGCAGCTTGTATGCGCGTGGGTCGAGCACCGGCGCTTTGTGATGGCTCGGAACGGGACTTCCGCTACACCTGCCGCCACATCATGCGGTCGGCCTCTCCATCGCAGAGGTCAGCCTCGCCAGGGTAGGCGCAGCTGCGGTTCCTGTGGTCGATTCAGAACTGGCTTCAACATGACGTACGAGCATTGCTGCGATCTCTGCCGCCTGCTCGCGGATCTCAGGAATCGCAATCGACTCCAGCAGCGTGCCCAGACGTCCCGGCCCGAGATTGAAAAGCACACGCGAAGCTCGGCCATCTGCACCGATCATCGCTCCAGAGCGAGAGCAGTTGAACCCGCTTCCGAGCGGACCCGTGGTTGCAACGCCCTGAGCAAACAAGCTCTGAAGCAAGGGCGATCGAACGCGGCGGTAATCCATGCTCGGGCCTGTGCAGTTGATGACCCGGTTCGAAAGCAACTCTTCACAGCCGCGAGACGTACGCAGCATAACTTGCGCTCCACACGAGGTGGCCTTCACTTCTGCGAGGTGACCTTCACGAAGGACCAGCGTTCCGCCCTTCAGTTCCGCCTGGACGGCGTCCGCAATCGGCGGAGCCATGCGGTGGCGAACCACCTCCCAGCGGCGCTGCAGGTGACGCCGAAAGCGCTTCTGCTCCGCAAGAGGAAGTGCGAGCCATAGATCGTTAGTGGAAGCTCGAAGGCTGTCGATCGCCGCACGCCATTCCGCGCCGTATGCAATTGCCGAACGCACCGCACGCAGGTACGCGAGGCACGTTGCCGTTGTCCCTGCTGGGATGGCCGTCCGCAACAATGGCGTGTAATCCGCATGCCGGTTGGGGAAAACACCGTGCCGGGATACGGCTGTCACCACGCCACGATGGCCGAGTTCGCGAAGGCGCAACAGGACATCGACGCCCGTCAAGCCGGTGCCGATAAGAGTCACGGAGGCGTCCGGTGCCAGGCCCTCATACGTGCTGGGCAGCCAGGCGTTGTGGCAGTAGGCTCCGGTGGCCTTCGCCTGCTTGCTGATGCCAGGAAGATCTGCAGGATCGAAATTGCCTGTCGCCAGAACGATGAGATCGGCGAGCAGCTCGCTTCCGTCATTCAGTGTCAGGGCAGCACCCGCACCCGAAGGAGTGTAGTTAATGACGGTCTTCCGTATCTGCTCTAGGCCTCGTACATCCGACACCAAGCCCTGAACGTAGCGGCCGAAGACTGCCCGCGGCGCGAACATAGCTTCTGTTGCCTCCGCATCGTAATTCGCGCGCAGCCATTCGAAAAAGTGTCCCGGCTCCTGCGGCAATGCACTGATCTTCCCGGCAGGGACATTCAGAAGATGCCTAAGGCTCGCGGTCGAGTACGCTAGACCAAGTCCAAGCTCCGCCCCGGGATCGATGACGACGACACGCGCCTGCACTCCCTCTGCAACCAGGTGATAGGCAGTCAAAGCTCCGCTTACTCCGCCGCCGATGATTGCAATTGTCTTTTCCGTGCTGAAGCCCGAGCGCGCTGTGTTCATGTCCTTACCTCTAAATGGACGGTAGAACACGAACTGCACCAATGGAATTCAGAAATACTTATGAGGGATAAGCAGCTTCGGAGAGTGCCCTTACGCCGCGCCCGATCGCGGGAGCAGCCGAGCCAATTTCACAGCTTCGGCAGATCGGTTACAGTCCATCCGCCACCCAGAGCCTTGATCAACAGAACGCTCGCGTCCATCTCGCGTCGCATGATGTCGATCTCGTTCCGCTCGTTTTGGAGCGCAGTTGTCTGCGCAGTAACCACTTGCAGATACGTATCCAGCCCGCCCACATATCGGTTGTTGAAGATCTGCTGGGCCGACTGCGCCGCCAGCGTTGCCTGGTGCTGATGCTCCGCCTCCTGCCCCAGCACACGCAAAGCAACCAGGTTGTCTTCTACCTGCTGAAACGCATTCAAAGTCGTCTGCCGGTAGTTCGCCACCGTCTCGTCATAGTTCGCATTCGCCTGTTCCGAAACAGCCGCTCGCCGACCCGCATCGAACACGGTCTCAGACAGCGTCGGCCCGATCGACCATAGAAAGCTACCCGGGTTGAACAGGTTTGCCAACGAAGAGCCCTCAAAGCCTGCAGCGCCGCTCAGCGAGATCGTCGGGTAAAACGCCGTCCGCGCGATGCCGATCCTGTCATTCGCCTCCGCAACCCGCCGCTCCGAGGCCGCAATGTCCGGACGCCGCTCCAGCAGCTCCGAAGGGATCCCGGGCGGCACAGCCGGCGGTCTCGCATCCAGCGGTGCACCGCCAAGCGTAAACGAAGCCGGCGGCTCACCCAACAGGACAGCCATGGCATGCTCAAATTGCGCCCGCTGCAGCGTAACATCATGCGCCTGCACGCGCGCCGTCTCAAGCTGGGTCTGCGCCTGGTCTACATCGGACTTTGCTGAAACGCCGCCTTCAAACCGGTTATTCGTAATCCGATAAGCCTCTTCGTAGCTCTTCACCGTGTCGTTCAGCAGCTTTACTTGCGCATCCGCGCTGCGGGCCTCGAAGTAGTCGATCGCCAACTCCGCCTGCAGGCTGAGCATCACTGTCTGCCGGTCCGCCGCGCTCGCCTGCGCCTCCTCGCGTGCTGCGCTCAACGTTCGGCGAACCCTACCCCATACGTCGATCTCGTAGCTCAGGTCGACCGGAAGCTGAAGGTCACCCGCGCCGTTGCCATTGCTGGCTGTGGAATTCAAGTAGGGCCGGTTTGACGAGTTGCGCAGCCCTCCCGCAAATGGAGCCACGCCGATGGTCGGATACAGCGAAGCATGGTTGTAACGAATAAGCGCGCGCGCCTCGCGAAATCGTGCGTCCGCCGCCTTAAGATTCTGGTTGTTCGCAGCCACCTGCGGCTCCAGCCTGTTCAGTTCGCCGTCGCCGAAAATACTCCACCACACGCCGCGCGCCGCTGCATCCGCAGGCTTAGCCTCTCTCCAGCGCGTGCTGTCCTGGTCTGCCTGCCGGATCGTCTCCTTGTATTCAGGAGCGATCGCTACTGAAGGCTTCACATACTTCGGCCCAACCATGCATCCGCACAGCAGCACCGCAGCGGTCGAACTCAGCCCCGCAGCACGCAGCCTCACTCGCCGCCCGCCTTCACTGGCTGCCCCGGCTGGTTCACAATGTGGACCGCTTGCCCGCTGGCGAGGGAATCCGACGGATCCAGAATCACCGCATCGTTGGCCGTCAGTCCGGACGCAATCTCCACATGGGCGCCTGCGTCCTTGCCGATCTTTACCGGTACCAGCTGCACCTTGCCATCACGAACCACACCCACGCGCAGACCCTCAGCGCGAAACAGCAGGGTATTGGAAGGAATCATCAAGCTCGCCGCGTATGCAGGCACCTTGAAGTGAACAAACACGTATGCGCCCGGCAGCAGCTCACCCTTTGGATTGTCAACGTCCACCTCCACATTGAGCGTGCGCGTGGTTTGGTCGATTGCATTCGCGTTGCGCGCAATCTGGCCTTCGAACATTCTGCCGGGATACTCATCCAACGTCAGCATGGCTTTGTTTCCGTCCCGGATCGCTGCCGAGTAGGCCTCCGGTACCGAGACATAAACTCGAATTTTTCCGATCTGCGCAAGGTGGAATAGCTCCTGTGCCGTCGTATTCTGTCCCGCCGAAATCAGCCGCCCGATATCTGTATTCCGCGCTGTCACAATTCCATCAAAGGGCGCATACACCCGCTCGAACGACTGCAGCTGCTGCAGCCTGCGTACATTGGCCATTGAGGCATCCACCGCGGCCTGCTTGGCTAAGGCGTCGCTCATCGCCACGTCGGTCTCCTGCTTTGAGACGGAGTTGGTCTTGAGCAGATTTTGATACCGTGCTGACGTTGTATTCGCCAGGTTCAGGTTTGCCTGCGCGCTTTTCAAGTCCGCCTGTGCGACCTGTAACTGCTGGTCCACCTCGGGCGTCTCAATCACCGCCATCAACTGCCCTTTTCGCACGTGGGCACCGATATCGAAAGACCAGCTCGTGAGATAGCCGCTCGTCCGCGAATAGATCGGCGTATCCACAAAAGCCTGCGTATTGCCCGGCAGCGCGATCTCCGACGACATATTCGACGGGACCGGATAGACCACGTTTACCGAAGGTATCGCCGCAACTGCAGTGTCGTCCTTCAGTGTCGCCGCCGCACGCCGCCGCACGCCGATCCCGAACACCACCACCATTCCCACAATGATCGCCACAACAACCATGCCGATCCACGTGCCGCGGTTTAGCCCCAGCCTGACCGGCGCAGACACAGTCTCAACGGGATACCCACCTTCCGGAGGCGGTCGCTTGCTCGGATTGTCGTTGGCGCGCACCATGCCTGTTTTTTCCATCTTCTCCGAACCCCTAGAACATTTCTAACAGTAATGGACTAGACATTTCTCCTGTTGTCGGTGCCTCCCTTCTTTGCTCGCTTATGAAAATAACGCATTCATGCGTCTGCGGCGTGAGGCTTGCCTAGTACGGGCTGGGTTGGTTGCTGAGGATCTCCTTGCCTCCGCTCTGCGCAATGAAGTACGTCTTCTCAGGAAGCCGTGGGAGAGGTTCGTTGAGGTCTTGCCAGAGGAATATGCGCCGGGGCTCAGTCCACTTAAGACTGACCGACAAGTCATCTTCGAAGATGTGTGGAGCGTCTGGAAAAAAGGATCCGTACCAGAGGTTAGAGCTGCGCCCGTTGAGGATGTGAATGTCGTTCCGTTCGAGATAAAACCCCAGGGTGCTTGCGCTTTCGTACTCGCCGTGGATAACGATGAGGTCACGGGGCCTGAGTTCGGGGGCTATAGCTTGGGCGAGTTGCTGCGAGGTGAGCACCGGCGAGAAGATTTGCAGGCCAATGTCCGCGGCGAGCAGGAACAGAAAGGCTGCGACGGCGAGGCAGAGATTGCCGGCGTGCGGCTGGTAGTCACGGCGGAGGAGCCAGTTGCCGAGAGTGCCTCCGAAGAAGGCGCAGGCCGCGAGGAGGAGGGGCTGCCGGAAGGCACCCATGGCCTGGGCGTTGAGGTCGAGGAAGTGGCCGAAGGAGAGGGCGTAGTCGCCGGGGTTCTGCTTCAGCAGCGAGGCAAGATCGGTTTGAGGACTCGGTCCGTGAGAGTGAAGGACCAGAAACCCCATGAGGAGCGCAGCGATGGAGCCCAAAATGAGGAGCAGGACTGAGATGCGCTGTCCCGCACGGACCAGGGGATTCGGTATCAGGAAGGTCTCGGCCTCAGTGGCCTCGCTGTCGAGCCATACGGCGATAAGGAGCGTTATCGCAGGCAGGGAGGGAAGAACGTAATACTCCTGGCGAGTGGAGAAGCTGAAGAAGAGCATGGGGATTGCGGCCCAGAGACCGAGGAGCAGCCAGGTGCTCTCGCCGGAGGTGAGGTTGCGGATGGAGACCAGCGGACGGAAGGCTTTGCGCCAGGGCACCGAGCCGATTGCGCGGAGCAGGAAGCCGCTCCAGGGCATGAGCCAGACAAGAAGGAGGCTCCAGAAGAGTGTGAGAGGGACGGTGTCGTAATCGCGCGGGACGCGAAGGTTGAGGTAGCGGAGGAGCTGCTCGTTGACGAAGTAGAACCAGAGCCAGCCGTGGACGTTGCCGTCGGTGGGAACGGGGACCGACCAGTGGCCGTGGGTGAAGCTCAGGTTGCCGGGATGGCCCTGCGTGGGGTTGGCGAGGGCAATCAGGATGTGCCAGGGCGCGGCGACGAGCAGGAAGACGAGGATGCTCGAGAACGGACGTAGCTGGCGGAGACGGGCAAGCGTCTTGCTCAGGCTGCGACGGGTGAGGAGCAGGTGCGCGAGGACGATGAGGATCGGAAAGACGATCCCGATCAGGCCTTTGGTCAGGACGTTCAGAGCACAGGAGGCGGCGAACCCCCAGCAGAGATGCCTTGCTGCGGCATGTTCTCGAGGAGGCCGTTGCTCGAGGGCTTGTTCCGAGAGCCAGAAGCAGAAGATCGAGAGCGTGATCCAAAGGCAGACCATCGCGTCCGGGATGGTGATGCGGGTGAAGATGAAGATGCCGAAGCTGGAGAGCAGGATCAATGCTGCGTATAATCCTGCGCGGGCTGAGTCGAAGGCGCGGCGGGCAAAGGACTCTATTACAAGTGCGAGCGCCAGGATGGTGAAGGCGAGTGGAAGTCGCGCGGACGCAGCGTGGACGCCGAAGAGCTGGAAGCTTGCGGCCATGCTCCAGTAGAGAAGCGGGGCTTTTTCGAGGTAGCGGATGCCGTTGGCGTAGAGCGTGACGTAGTCGTGGCGCAGGACCATCTCGCGTGCAACTTCGGCGTGGACCGAATCCGCATCGTCGAGCAGGGGAGGTGTGAGCAAGGTGAAGC
Source organism: Acidobacteriota bacterium (assembly GCA_030853485.1). Lineage (GTDB taxonomy): Bacteria > Acidobacteriota > Terriglobia > Terriglobales > Acidobacteriaceae > Edaphobacter. The sequence goes on along the minus strand of JALYVA010000094.1, from coordinate 11,312 downwards.
TGCCGTAGAAGAGGAACCAGAGGACGAGCACGATGATGCGGTTGGAACGTACGGATTGTCCGGAGAACTGCATTTGGAGGGACATTGGAGTTCCCTCTCAGTGTATGTTCGGTTGGCTTTCGTACTCCTTGAATTATTAGTGGGCACTACACTTGTTTTGACGATGAGAGATCTTGTTCAACTGAGCTCGGCGGGGCCTGCGGCGGAGCTGCTCTTTGGCGACTGGTATCCGGCGATGCGTGCCGGCGAGTTGCGTGCCGGCAGGATGGCGACGGCGATGTTGCTTGGTGTGCCGCTGGTGCTTGGGCGCAAGCGCGATGGCTTGATCTTCGCGATGCGTGATCTTTGTCCGCATCGTGGGATTCCGCTTTCGGCGGGTTGGTTCGACGGTGAGACAGTTCAGTGCAAGTACCACGGATGGAAGTTCGAGCCGTGCAGTGGGCAGTGCGTCGAGATTCCTTCGTTGACGAAGCACGAGACGCTCGACCCCACGAAAATTTTCGCCAGTGCGCTGCCGTGCGAGGAGCGCGACGGGTATGCGTGGGTCTATGTTGCGGAACCCGGCTCCGGAAGGATGCCTGGTACGGGCCGCGCGGGCGATGCTCTGCCTGCTGTGCCGGAGCTTCCGAAGTTCTCGGCGCGGTTCCGAAGTGCGCACCTGAACGCGGAGCTGCCGTGCAATGTGGACCACGGCATTATCGGGCTGATGGACCCGGCGCATGGGCCGTTTGTGCACCAGGCGTGGTGGTGGCGGAGCCGGGCGAGCATACACGAGAAGACCAAGCACTTTGAGCCTTTGGAGGACACCCTGAACCACGGGAGGAATGCGGGGTTTCGGATGTCGGCGCATGCTCCTTCGGGCAACAGCGCGCCGTACAAGCTTCTGGGCGTGTATGGCGAGCCCATTACGACGACCATCGACTTTGTGCTGCCGAACCGGCGGCTTGAGACGATCCGCGCGGGCGAAAAGTGGTTTTCAAGCCTGACCACGGTGACACCGGTGACCCCTTCGACGTGCCGGATCGATGTGCTGGCGGCGTGGAATGTTTTTTACTCCGTTCCGTTTGTGACATCGATTGCGAGGTTTTTCGGCGCGCGATTTGTACGGCAGGACCAGCAGACGATGGTGGAGCAGGCTGAGGGTTTGCGGTACAACCCGGGGCTGATGCTGATCGACGACGCGGACAAGCCGGCGAAGTGGTATTTCGCGTTGAAACAGGCTCGGCTGCGGGGGACCGGGGAGCACCCGTTGAGCGGTCCGGTGACGCTGCACTGGCGCAGCTAGCATTTCCTTTGTCCGGGTACCCCCCTCCCCCCCCCTATTACCCGCGTGTAAGGTGTTTAGTTTCTGACAGATGCAGCTGGTGGGTGCACGCAAATTCGTCTTTCTAAAAGGGTTACCCGCAAATTCGTGCAGCCGAACGACTTAGCGTCGGATCGGACGTTTTATGGTTCGGTTTTCCTCCCTTAACGGCAAAAACCCCGGGCGGATGGCTCGGGGCTTTCTTTTCTTCTGTTTCTATTATACAGGATGGAGCAAAACTACTACGCCACTCGAATTCACTGGATTGGCGCGGGTTTTATGCAATATGGGGCTTGACAAGGATTTCCTGTGGAAATCTTTTGTGAACCGGTTTGGTGGGGTTGGTTTCAGGAACGGCGGTGGGTGGGATAGAGCAAGAGTAGATTCCGGTCGGAGCGGGGAAGATGAGGCACCCCCTTTTTGGGGGTCAGGGAAGTAACGGGCGGACTCTTCGCGGCTAACTACTAGAAAGTCGAGGGCCAAGGCGGAATGCAGGTCCTTCGGCTGCGCCTCTCGTGATGAGACTGCGTGAGGCTTCGCTCAGGATGACACTTTTCTGTGGTGGGTGGAGAGGAGGCAGCGGTATGAAGACAAGCAGAAGCAGATCCCCTTTGGGGGTGAGCGGGCAGAATGGGGAGGGGAAAGGCGGAATGCAGGTCCTTCGGCTGCGCCTTTCGCGATGAGACTGCGAAAGGCTTCGCTCAGGATGACACTTTTTTTCTGGGGTGCGTGAGGTGGAGGCGGATAAAAAAGCAGAAGCAGATCCCCTTCGGGGATGACAACCAGAGAGGCAACTGCAACTGCAAAGGCCACTGCAACTGCAACAATGACTCTAACAACGACTGCGAGGAGCTTAGTGGGCCTGGTCGATTGCGGCTCGGAGGGCGGGGAGGCCGCCGGAGCGGAGGGCTCCGTGTCCGCAGGCGAAGCGTTCGATGGGGTAGTCGAGGAGCTTTCTCCCGCTGGCGACGGCAGTGGGCTTGTTCCAGGTGGCCATGTCGGTCAGGGGGAAGTACCAGGGGGCGTAGCCGGAGACGGTGAGCTTGCCCACAGCGACCAGGGCGTCTCCGGCGTAGAGGGTGCCGTCGCGCTCGTCGAGAAAGGCGAAGTGGCCTGGGATGTGGCCGGGGGTCTCGATGCAGCGCAGGGAGCCGAAGAGTTCGCCGTGGGCGATGAGGTGGGAGACCGGGGTGCCGATGCCCGGGAGACCGCCTTTGATCTCGGTGTTTGGCTCGCCGGGTTCGAGGCCTTTGTTGGGCGGCTTCTGGAGCAGGGGCAGGCTGCGTTGGCTGGCGGCGAGTTGGAGGCCGGGAAGGGCTTTGGCCAGCTCGTCGACGGAGCCGACATGGTCCACGTGGGCATGGGTGAGGAGAATGCGGCGGATGGGAGCGCCGTGGGACTGGGCGGCGGCGAGGATGTCTTTGCCGGAGCCGGAGAGGCCGGTGTCGATCAGGGTGAAGCCGTCCGATTCCCGGAGAAGGTAGCAGTTGACGAAGCCGAGGCGGGTGAGCTGGAAGGCGTGGGGGGTGATCTGGGTGGTTTTCATGGGATTTGGATGCTGGTTGATGATATCGCAGGGTCTGTGATTGCGGTGCTCGCGATGCGGCTGTGAGCGCGTATGAGTGAGGGTGATGGTTCTTTGGGTGGGTGCTTTCGGGAGGAGAATGGAGCACTATGCGGGAGCGGATGTATTACACCTACATTGTCGCCAGTCGAAGCCTGAATTTTTATGTTGGCGTGACGGGCGATCTGCGGGTGCGGATGATTCAGCATTGCTAGGGTCGGTTCGAAGGACATTCCAAGCGATACCGCTGCAACCGTCTTGTCTGGTTCGAGCGCTTTGTGTTTGTGGGAGACGCGATTGCGCGGGAGAAGCAGCTCAAGGGATGGACACGAGCGAAAAAGATTGCGCTGATTCAGCGTGAGAACAGCACCTGGATTGATTTGAGCGAGGAGTGGGGGACAGAGATGGAGCCCTTTGTCGAGTAGAAGGCAAGACAAATGCAGGTCCTTCGACTGCGGTGCTCACGATGAGGCTGTGAGCACCTTCGCTCACGATGACACTGTTTTTTGGTGGGAGGAGGGTGAGATGCAGGTCCTTCGACTGCGGTGCTCACGGTGGGATGGCGAGAGGGTTTGCTCAGGATGACACTGTTTTTGGTTTGCTGGGAGGAGGGCAAATGCAGGTCCTTCGACTGCGGTGCTCGCGATGAAGCTGTGAGCGCCTTCGCTCAGGATGACACTGTTTTTGGTTTGGTGGGAGGAGGGCAAATGCAGGTCCTTCGACTGCGGTGCTCACGATGCGGCTGTGAGCGCCTTCGCTCAGGATGCCACTGTTTTTTTGGTGGGAGGAGGGTGAGATGCAGGTCCTTCGACTGCGGTGCTCACGATGAGCCTGCGAGAGGGTTCGCTCAGGATGCCACTCTTGCTTCGCTCAGGAGGCCACTCTTTTGTTTGGTGGGAGCAGGGCAAATAGGATGGAAGGGTGGGGGATGAGATGGGAGGAAGTGGCTTGGTGGAGATTGTGATTCGGCGGTGTGGGGTGGAGGATGCGGCGGTGCTGGCGCTGCTGGGCGGGGCAACGTTTCTGGATGCGTTCAGCGGGATGTTGCCGGGCCGTTCGATCGTGGAGCATTGCAGGGTGAACCACTCGGCGGAGGCGTATGCGAAGTATCTCAGCAAGCCGGAGTGCCGGGTGTGGATGGCCGAGACCGTGGTGGAGGAGGGTCCGGTTGGGTATGCGATGTTGACCGCTCCGGACCTGCCGGTCGAGGTTTCAGGCGAGGATACGGAGCTGAAGCGAATCTATGTGCTGTCTCGGTTCCATGGCTCGGGTACGGGGAAGAGGTTGATGGAAGAGGCGATTGCGGGGGCGCGGGGGATGGGGAAAAAGAGGCTTCTGCTTGGGGTGCATGAAGGCAATGAGAGGGCGCTTGGGTTTTATGAGCGGGCGGGGTTTGAGGTGGTGGGGAAGCGGACGTTTCAGATGGGGTTCAGCGTGTTTGAGGATCTTGTGCTGGGGCTTGGGCTGTAGCGGCGGCTCGGTGCGGAGTTGTTCCGGAGCATAGGCGGGCGGGTAAGTACCCCTCCGCTGAGGCGCTCGGGGTGGCTCAACGGAGGGAGTGCGGCCATGGGCGGAGAATTTGTGGTTATGAGGAGAGTGGTCAGGGGTGGGTGTACTGGAGCCTGGGATACCAGTCGGTGCCTCGGCCTTCGGGGGTGAGGTCCAGCATGAGCCAGAGAGGATCGAGGTCAGGTGCGCCGCGTGGGTCTTGTCCGGGGTCGGCCATGGCGCCGCTGAGCTCGCCGCTGTAGAAGTGGGAGATGACGCCGTTGCGGCGCGTGAAGACGCTGAAGCCGGGGACGTCTGCGTCGTCTGCGTTGACGTAGGTGCGGGTGTATTCGCCGGAGGGATCGGAGACAAAGGGGAGATGGGTGAAGCTGCGGTCGCGCTTGTAGTCGAGGAGGCGCGGGAGGGGCGAGCGGGCGGTGACTGCGAGGGCTGCACGCTCACGCAGGTTCACGGCGATGCCGTTCCATGCGCTCAGGAACGAGGTGCAACTGGGGCAGGGGGCCTTGCGTTGGGGCGCGTACATCATGCTGTAGACCATGAGCGTGTCCTGCTTGCCGAAGAGAGTGGAAAAGAGAGTTGGGCCGGATTCGGAGATGAGCTCGAAGTCTTTGGGGATCTGGCCACCGGGCGGTAAGGCGCGTCGTTGACTGGCTACGCGCTCGACGTGACGACGCAGCTCGATTTCATCGGCGAGGAGGGCGTTGCGCGCTGCTCGATACGCTCGGCTCTCGTTGGGGTAGTGTGCCTGGTTGGAGGCGGCGAGATGCTCGGCGGGTACGAGGGGTTGCGAGTCGGACATGGGACCTCGGCGGGGGCTCCCGTGAGATCGGGAGGGGCTCCGGGGATGATGTTAGCTTGGCTGGGGGCAGAGCTCAACTCGAAGCAGTTAGTTGAGCGTTGGTGGAGAAGCATCAACGCAAGAATTGGGCGACCCGGGAGACGAATGCAGGTCCTTCGACTGCGGCACTCACGATGAAGCTGTGAGCGCCTTCGCTCAGGATGACAATTTCTTTAGCTCTCTGGTTGCGGCGCTCAGGGATGTACCTTGGCAGGGAGACGCCATTTTGCGGGTGTGGAGAAGAGCGACAGCCGCGGGGTCAGAAGGCGCTGACGCCTTCTTCGATGACGAGCTGGTCGACGGCGATGTTCATGGTTCTGCCGAGGCGTTTGAAGTCTTCTTTCCAGTCCGGGGTCCAGTAGTTGAGGTCGCTGCGGCGGAGGAGGTCGTTCCAGATGTTCTGGGCCTGCCAGAGGTTGACCTCGAAGGGCAGCTTGTGGACGGTGGCGGCGACGATGAGGGCCTGGTTGAGAGCGCCTGCGGCTCCGCGGTCGCCGGCGGCTGAGGCTTCGAGGCGGACCATGGCGCGCTTCATGCGCTGTCCGGCGGTGTAGCTGAGGAGCTGGGTGTCGAGTGGGACCTGGTCGGCGTCGGCGCGGGCGACGAGGGCTTCGACGGCGATGGGGTCGAAGTCATCGGCCTCGATGGCACGGCGAAGGCTGGCGTTGACGGCGAAGCGCGCGGCGGAGGCGAGGGCGGGCGGGGCGGGCATGCCGGTTTCGGTGAGGAAGTGGAGCAGGCTGGCGTGGTCGTCGTAGATCTTGCGGAGGGAGTCTTCCATCTCGGAGATGGTCTGGGTGAGGATGGTGTTGAGGATGCGGTGCTGCTCGTCGGCGAAGAGGGAGGTGAGGGAGAAGGCCATTTCGCCGAAGAAGCGGTCGATGAGGCGGATGACTTCGGGAAGGTTTGCGCGGCGGATGGCGTTGCTGACGTCGTTGGAGAAGGCGTCGAAGGCTGCGATTTCACCTGGGTCCGAGGCGGAGTAGCGTTTGACGGCGGCGGAAAGGTTCTGGTCGCCGAGATGGAGGACGGCGAAGCAGAACTCTTCGGCCTCTTCGGTGATGCGGGAGTAGATGAGGGCTCGGCCGAGGGCGACGCGGCCGCGGCCGGAGTTGAAGACCTGGTGCGATTCGCGGTGGACGTCGAAGCAGAAGAGCTCGCCGTCTTCGGGGTAGGCGCGGAAGATGGAGCTGATGGCGTAGTGGGCGCCGACTTCGATCAGGCCGATCTTCATGCCGGTGACGTAGCGTCGGTAGACTTCGGCGCCGTCGCCGATTTCGGGGATGTTGCTTTTGGCACGGGCGAGGATTTCGAGGAAGCGGTCTTCGAGTGCGGCCCCGGGTTCGCCGAAGAGGGGCTGGTCGCCGAAGAGTTTGCGGGCGAGCTGGAGGACGCGGCCGGCGTAGGCGATGATCTGGATGGTTTCGATGCCGGAGATCTCGTCGAAGAACCAGCCGCAGGAGGTGTACATGAGCTGGGTGTGGCGTTCGAGTTCGAGGAGTTCGAGGCAGGTGACGCGCTCGTCTTCGGTGAGGTTGCGGGTGGCGTGCTGTTCGAAGAAGCGCTCGTTCGAGGTGCCGGAGCGGTTGAGGATGATGTGGATGTAGGCGTCGCGCGCGGCCCAGAGGTCTTTGAGGTAGGGCGCGGCGAGCTGTTCGGCGAAGGGGGCGGTGGCGTCGCGGAGGAAGTCGAGAGCTTCGCGCAGGGGCGCGCGCCACTGCTGGTTCCAGCCGGGCTTGCCTCCGTTGCAGCCGCAGTCGGAGCGCCAGCGTTCGATGCCGTGGGCGCATGACCAGGAGGTGTCTTCGGCGACTTCGGCCTCCCAGCGGGGCGGGAATTTTTCGAGGAACTCGCCGTAGTTGGTAAGGCTGGCCTCCTTGTTTTCCTCGATCCAGTGCATGGCGGAGGAGAGGGCCATTTCGCCGTGGCGGTGATGGTGGCCGTAGCTTTCGCCGTCGGTGGCGATGTGGGAGAGTTGGGCGCCGTCGGGGTCGAGGATGGAGGGCGGCGGGAAGGCCGAGGTGAGGCGGCGGGCGAAGTCTTCGCCGCTGTTGAGGATGCCTTCAAAAGCGACGGCGCGGGAGTTGGGGCCGTTGTAGAAGAAGACGGCGATGGTGCGGCCCTGGTCGAGGCGCACGAGGTAGGGGTAGGTAGGGTCGACGATGGCGCTGGGGGTTTCGGTCCAGGGGATCTGGGGCGTTTCGGGGGTGTCGGGGCTTGTGGCTGCTGCGGCTTTGGCTGCGGCGACGGGGTCAAGATCCGGGTTGGAGGTTGTGGAGGCGAAGGGCAGGGGGCGGATGCGGGCGCACTGTACCGGGGCAAGGATGGTGAACTGGATGCCTTCCTGGGCCATGAGGTCGAGGGTGGCACGGTTGACGGCGGTTTCGGCGAGCCACATGCCTTCGGGTTTGCGGCCGAAACGGTGCTCGAAGTCGGCGATGCCCCAGCGGATCTGGGTGAGGGCGTCGCGGCGGCTGGCGAGGGGCATGATGATGTGGTTGTAGACCTGGGCGAGCGCGGAGCCGTGGCCGCTGTAGCGCTGCTGGCTGGTCTTGTCGGCGTCGAGGATCATGCGGTAGGTGCGGGGAGCTTTGTCCTGGAGCCAACTGAGGAGGGTGGGGCCGAAGTTGTAGCTCATGCGCGCGTAGTTGTTCATGATGCGCGTGATTTCGTCGGCCTTGTTGGTGATGCGGGAGGCGCCGTTGGGGGCGTAGCACTCGGCGGTGATGCGGTCGTTCCAGTCGTGGTAGGGGGCGGCGGACTCCTGGACTTCGACGGTTTCGAGCCAGGGGTTTTCGCGTGGGGGCTGGTAGAAGTGGCCGTGGACGCAGACGAAGCGGGGGGCTTCTGTGAGGGAGGCCTTGGAGCTTCTGGGGGTGCGGGACTTTGCCATGAATTTTTATTTTAGAAGATATGTCTTCGCCGGACGGGCCCGCTACGCACGGCGCGCCCACTTCGTGGGGGGTATACCCCTTCGGTGGGCGCTCCCGTTGGTCGCGAGCAAGGATTGTTGCCGACCAACGGGAGGCCCTATGCCGCTCATTTGCCCAGGAAAGGTATACACGTCACGAAGTGACCGCGCGCCGCGTAGGCGGCTCGTCCGGCAGGACTGGAAGTTTGCCCGCGGCGAGATCGCAGGCGCGCCACAGGTACCAGCTTGCGACCGAACACCAGGGTTGCCACTTCTTTGCGCGGCGGATCATTACATCTGGTTTGGGAAGGTCCATCGGGGTGACCTTGTCGGCGGGTTTGAGTTTGCCGAAGGTCAGAGCGAAGCCTTTGCGGACGCCATAGTCGTTGACGGGCAGGATGTTGGGGCGGCCAAGGCGGAAGAGGAGCAGCATTTCGACGGTCCATTTGCCGATGCCGCGGACCTGGGTGAGGTGCTCGATGATGGCTTCGTCCGACATGCGACGGATGACGGCGAGGGTGGGGACGGTGCCGTCGAGGGTCTTGGCGGCGAGGTCGCGGAGGGCGAGAGCTTTGTTGTGAGAGAGGCCGGCGGCGCGGAGGTCTTCGTTGGGGCAGTCGAGCAGGTGCTGCGGGCTGGGGTGCACGCCGATGCCGGAGATGGGATGAAAGGCTTCGAGGAGACGGCGGTGGATGGTGGCGGCGGCCTTGCCGTGGAGTTGCTGATAGATGATGCTTTCGACGAGAGCTTCGAAGGGGGACTGCGTGCTCGAAACGCGGAGGGTGAAGGGACCGGCGCGTTCGATGAGCTTGCCGAGTTTGGTATCGGCGGCCGAGAGTTCGCGGCAGGCGAGAGCGGCGTCGTAGCGGGGCGGGCGCGGGTCTTTGCGCAGATGAGCCATGAGCCGTATTAGAACAGGGTGTAGGGGTAGGGAGTAGGGAGTAGAAGGCAAAGGGCAGTTAGAACAGGGAGTAGGGAGTAGGGAGTAGAACGCAAGGGCAGGGTCCGGTGTAGAAGACACTGTGTAGTGATGAGTGTTTGGCTTGCTCTTCTGTTCGGTGGGGCGGTCAAGGCGGTAGGAGGTTTTCTGATGCTACGGTATTCGATGTCGCTCCTCCGCCTTCTACTCCCTATTCCCTACTCCCTACTTCTTGTTCCACTCCCCTCTTCAATTCGGACTGGAGCGGTTTGGATTTACAAGACAGATACGTTTCGGGCAGGGTAGATGTTGTGGTCCGGCGGGGTCTGCAGCTGCGGACGTACGAGATGTGGTGCGGGTGGATTGTGCACGAGTTCGATAATCGGATGTGCCCCGTAAAAAAACAGATACGGCTCGGGGTGGGGAAGTTGGAGAGCGCTTTTCCACTGCTATACTCAGAGTTTCGTAGACCTTAATTTCAGCGCCAACCGTCCAGTTGACGCCGCAAGTGCCGAGCGCGTAGGTTCGGCAACGTCAGTCGAAGAAGCACAAGCATAGGAAGCAACTTCGCAACCCTGAATCGGTAGTCCAGACAGGTAATGCAGAGGAAGCAGGAAGCACTCATGGCGCAAGTTTTTGACCGCAGTTCGAATGCGATGGCTCGATTGAGCCTGGTGTTGACCGGCATCATCGTCATCGCGCTCGGCGTGACATTGAACGAGCTGCAGCGATCACCGTGGGTGACGCGGCAGGGCCAGCGGCCGGACCAGCCGGTACCCTTCAGCCACAAGCACCACGTCGAAGGGCTGGGGTTGCAATGCCAGTACTGCCATACGCAGGTGGAGAAGGCGGCCTATGCGGGCATTCCTCCGACCAAGACCTGCATCAACTGCCATGCGCAGATCTGGACCAACGCGCAGCTTCTGGAGCCGGTACGGGAGAGCTGGGCGACGGGGGCTTCGATCCAGTGGATCCGCGTGCATGATCTTCCGGACTACGTTTACTTCAACCATGAGATCCATGTGAACAAGGGCATCGGATGCGCGAGCTGTCACGGACGCGTGGACGAGATGCCGTTGATGTACCAGCAGAACACGTTGCAGATGGAGTGGTGTTTGAACTGCCATCGCAACCCTGCGGTGAATTTGCGGCCTACGAGCGAGATTTACAACATGGCCTGGGCGGGACCGTCGGGCGACAAGCCGGTGTGGTGTACAAGCCAGGTGAAGGGCGGGGCGACGGCGCAGAACGTAAGCTGCACGACGTCCGATCCTTCAGGGAGTGGGCCTGAGCTGGCCGCGGTGCAGCAGCTGTCGGTGACTCCAGAGGGCCAGGGCAAGCCGCAGTCTGGAACGAATATGCAGCCGCATCCGGGCAACGGTGAAGGGCAGACGGTAAGCGATGTCCCTCCGGCCGGGGTCATGCTGCCGGCGAGCTATCAGAAGTTCACCAGCCAGCTGGACCTGGGCCGGTACCTGACGGCGCAATATCACATTCGCACGGCAAACGAACTGTCGAGCTGCGAGACGTGCCACCGATGAAATCGACGACGGCAAAGACGAAGACGACTCCATTTGGATCTACCGGGATTGGAACAGACGACGCGATGGCAGAGACGAAGGTACAGGCAGCAGAACCCGTAGTAGTCACCCAGATTGCAGCAGCGAAGCTGACGCTGGCTGAGGTGCAGTCCAGGCTTGAGGGCAAGACAGGGCGGCGCTTCTGGAAGAATCTGGATGAGCTGGCGGAGACGCCGGCGTTTCACGAGCTGATGGCGGAAGAGTTTCCACGGCAGTCTGGTGCGGGCGAGTGGGTGGACGCGGTGAGCCGGCGGGGCTTCCTGAAGGTGATGGGCGCTTCGCTCGCGCTGGCTGGCCTCGCGGGTTGCACGAAGCAGCCGGACGAGCCGATCTTTCCATATATCCGGCAGCCTGAAGACCTGATATTGGGCAAGCCGATGTTCTTTGCGACGGCGCATCCTTTCCCGACGGGCGCGATTCCGGTGCTGATCAAGTCGGATTCGTTTCGCCCGATCAAGGTGGAAGGCAATCCCGAGCATCCGATGTCGAAGGGCAAGTCGGACGCAACGACGCAGGCGACGCTGCTCGATTTATATGATCCCGATCGTTCGCAGCATGTGCTGCATCGTGGAGAGACCTCGAGCTGGGGCGCGTTCCAGCAGGAATTTGCAGCGGCGGCGCAGAAGACCTCGGGCGGGGAGGGAATCTATTTCCTGAGTGAGACGATTACCTCGCCGACGCTCGCAGG
>JALYVA010000082.1 GCA_030853485.1 Acidobacteriota bacterium | reverse complement strand
CGCAAAAGCGCGTAGACGCCATCACGGCACTTTGGGCCGACGCGCCGAACGAGGTGCAAAGCTACTACAACCTTCAGCGCGACCTCTCGTTCGAACTCGATGTCGCGATGTTCGAGGTTGAGAGCTAAAGCGCACCGCCAAGCGATGCAATCCGTCAGATAGCTTTCCTCTGCGTCGCGTCAAGCGGCTTAGCCCAACCACGTCGGGTCTACGGCGCAACCGTCATCTCGCGCACCTCAGGCGAGACCATCAACCTGGCTTCGGTCCGCGCCTGTACCTCGGCCGTACTCAGGCCCTCGGCAACCTCGGTCAGCAGAAGCCCCTCGGACGTCACCCGAATCCAGCACAGCTCCGTCACAATGTCATGCACCACGCGCTCCCCGGTCAGAGGCAAAGTGCATTGCTTCAGGATTCTCGATGCGCCGTCTTTGGTCTGGTGCTCCATTGCGACAATGACGCGGCGGGCTCCGGCAACCAGGTCCATCGCGCCTCCCATGCCTTTGACCATCTTGCCCGGGATCGTCCAGTTGGCGAGATCTCCCTTTTCATCCACCTGCATCGCGCCCAGGATGCTCATGTCCATATGTCCTCCGCGGATCATCGCGAACGACTCTTCGCTCCCGAAGAACGAGCACCCCGGCAGCTCGGTCACAGGCTGCTTGCCTGCGTTGATCAGGTCGGGATCTGCTTCCCCTTCCGACGGCGGCCCGCCAACGCCAAGCATGCCGTTCTCCGACTGAAACATCACGTCGATGCCGGCCGGGACGAAGCCCGCGATCATCGTCGGAAGACCGATACCGAGGTTCACATAAAAGCCATCGCGAAACTCTCGCGCAATCCGGCGCGCTATGCGTTCTTTGCCGGTCATGCCGCACCTCCGGACTGGATGAATTTCGACTCGATTGGTTTGCGATACGAAGGACCGACGAGAATGCGGTTCACGTAAATTCCCGGAGTCACGATGTGGTCCGGATTCAGTTCGCCGGGCTCCACCAGCTCCTCGACTTCGGCAATCGTCAGGTCCGCGGCAGTCGCCATGGCGGGGTTGAAATTTCTCGCTGTCTTGCGGTAGATCAGGTTTCCCAGGCGATCCCCCTTCCACGCCTTGATCAACGCGACATCGGCGTGCAGCGCGTGCTCGAGCACGTAGGTCCGTTCGCCGATCCTGCGCGTCTCCTTGCCTTCGGCGACCACCGTACCCAGGCCCGTCGGCACATAGAACGCTGGGATACCCGCGCCACCTGCTCGAATGCGCTCCGCCAACGTGCCTTGCGGAACCAGGGTAAGGTCCAGTTCGCCTTGCAGCACCAGCGTTTCCAACCGGCGGTTCTCGCCCACGTAGCTTCCAATGTGCGAAGCGATCATCCCCGCTTCCAGCATCAGGCCCATGCCGAACCCATCCACGCCCATATTGTTGCTGATGGTGTGCAGCCCCGTGATGCGTCTGCGCACCAGCGCGGCAATCAGGTTTTCCGGTATGCCGCACAGCCCGAAGCCGCCCAGCATAAGGGTCGAACCGGGCCGTACATCCGCTACCGCCTCATCCGCAGATCCAACCACCTTGTTCATGCGTCGGCATTCCTGCGCGGCGAAACAGAACACGCCACGTCTGCAGTGATGGTTATTTTGCGTGCGTCGAAAAAGTGAACGTTGTCGTGCTGTGCAGTGTCTCGCCCGGCTTCAGTTCGGTGGTCGGAAACGCCGGATGGTTGGGCGAATCGGGAAAGTGCTGCGTCTCCAGGCAAAGCGCCGCGTGCTTCTCGTAGCCTTGCTGCGCAGTTCCATATTTGGTTCCGTCCAGGAAGTTGCCTGTATAAAACTGCACTCCGGGCTGGGTCGTGCTCACCGTCAGCACACGTCCGCTCTCAGGGTCGTAGACTCGCGCCGCAGTTTTGGTTTCGCCGTTGTGGCCGCGCAGCACCCAGTTGTGGTCGTAGCCTCCCGCCAGCTTCAGCTGCTCGTTGTCATCGTTGATCCGTTCGCCAATCACGTGGGGCTTGCGAAAATCGAAGGGTGTACCGTCCACAGGAGCCAGCACGCCAGTCGGGATCAGGCCTGCATCGACCGGCGTGTACTGGTCGGCGGGAATCGTCAACTCGTCGTGCAGAATCGTTCCCTTGCCGTCGCCCGCCAGGTTGAAGTACGAATGATTGGTCAGGTTGACTACAGTGTCTTTGTCTGTCGTCGCAATGTAGTCGATGCGAAGCGCCGCGTGGTGCACGGTGTAGCGCACATGCACGGTCAGCGTGCCCGGGAACCCCTGGTCGCCATCCTTGCTTACCAGCGTCATCTCCACGCCGTCGGGGATCTGCCGCGCCTGCCACACCGCCTTGTCGAAGCCTACCGGTCCGCCATGCAACGCATTCGCGTGGTCGTTGGCCGGGATCTGATACTGATGTCCGTCGAGAGAAAATTTTCCGAACGCAATGCGATTTCCGTACCGGCCTACCACCGCGCCGAAGTACGTTTTTCCATCCGCCAGGTAGCCGTCGAACCCGCTGTATCCCAGCACCACATTCGCCATCTTGCCGTCGCGATCCGCCGTGTCGATCGCTACGATCCGCGCGCCATAGGTCATGATCTTCGCTTCAATGCCGTCGCCCTTCAGCGTGTACACATCCACCGTCTTGCCGTCCGGTGTCTTGCCAAACTCTGCCTTCGTCACCGAGCCGTGTGCCGCCATCGCTGTTGTCATGCTAAGCAGCATAATCCCTAACCATCTCATCGTGATACTCCCTCGGTTTTGGTTGCGCCCGCGGCAAAATTGCACGGCGCATCTGGCTGCACGCTCGAATGCCTTCATGCAGCCCTCGCCACTATACGTGAACGCCGTATCGCCACAAAACAGCGAGGCGGGCAGTACCATGGGAGCGCGCGACTCCATCGCGATCAAGGATCTTCATGCACATTCGCAACATCACGGTCGTGTCGCTTCTGCTCTGCATCTTCAGCTTCGCTCTCCCCGACTCCCATGCGGCAACCCCGGATCATTGGGTAGGAACCTGGGCCGCCTCGCCTGTGGCCATTCTGAACGACAAGGCAGAGTACGGCAGTGCGGACGTAACCCTGCGCGAGATCGTGCATGTTTCGCTCGCCGGCGCCGCGGTGCGCATCGTGCTCAGCAACGAGTTCGGCCTCGATCCGCTTACGATTGGCGCCGCCCACATTGCGCTCAGCCGCGGGGCGGGCGACATCGATCTTTCTTCCGCCAGCGCGCTCACCTTCAGCGGCCGCGCGTCCGTCACCATTCCGCCGGGAGCGCTCGTCATCAGCGATCCCGCAGAACTGAAGGTCCCCGCCTTCGCAGACCTCGCCATCAGCCTCTTCGTTCCCGTCCAGCCGATGCAGCAGATCTCCGGGCATTCGTATGCCGACCAGACCAGCTACGTCGCCGACGGAAACGTGGTCGCGCTCAAGACGCTCGCCGGGCCGCGAACGACGACCTCGTGGCCGTTCCTCAAAGGGGTCGATGTTCGCGCCTCCGGCAACAGCGCTTCGGTCGTTGCCTTCGGCGACAGCATCACCGACGGCGCCGCCAGCACGCGCAACGCGAATGCACGCTGGCCCGACGTACTCGCCCGCCGTCTGCAAGCCGACAAGAAGACCGCCAACCTCGGCGTGCTCAACCAGGGAATCGGAGGCAACCGCGTTCTCCACGACCGCAGCGGCCCCAGCGCCCTCGCCCGCTTCGACCGCGATGTTCTGGCCCAGGCAGGCGTCAAGTACCTCATCATCATGGAAGGCATCAACGATATCGGCAACGCCACTTCGCCATCGAACCCCCGCGATCCCATCACCACGGAGGATCTCATCGCCGGCCTTTCGCAGCTCGCCACACGCGCCCACACCCACGGCATCCGCGTCTTCGGAGCCACGCTGACCCCCTACGTAGGAGCCGGCTATCAGTCCCCCGAAGGAGAGACCATCCGCCAGGCCGTGAACAACTGGATCCGCACCACCAGCCAGTTCGACGGCGTCATCGACTTCGACAAGACCACCACCGACCGAACCCACCCCGGCATGCTTCTTCCGCTCGACGACTCCGGCGACCACCTCCACCCTGGCGACGCCGGATATCAATCCATGGGGCAGTCGATCGATCTGAAACTCTTCACGAAATAGCCGTCCATTACACCACCACGACCCGCTCCCAGGGCTGCGGCACCTTGACCGAAGCCATGCCCGCAGCCGTAGCCGCCTGAATTCCCATCTCCGTGTCCTCGAAGACCAGGCAGTCTTCGGGGGCAACCCCAAGCCTCTCGGCCGCAAGAAGAAACGGCTCGGGATGCGGCTTGCTTCTCGCGTAGTCGCCGGCGCACACCAGCGTGTCGAACTTTTCGAGGATGCCCAGCGTAGTCAGCGACGCGACCACGGACTCACGTGTGCTCCCTGAAACCACAGCGAACGGAATCCGCCCGTGGCTCAGCTCAATATGCTCCAGCACCTCGGGAACCGCCTTGAGCGTATGCAGGATGTCGAAGTACATCTGCTCCTTGCGCGCCTCCACCTGTTCGACCGGCATCTCCAGACCCTGACGCGCATTCAGCGTTGCAATGATCTCCGTCACCGGCATCCCGCCCCATGCATAAAACAGCTCTTCGGCAAACTCGCAATCCCACTCGCCCAGCACCCTTTTCCAGGCCACGTAATGCAGCGGCATCGAGTCCACAATCGTCCCATCGCAGTCGAACAGGTAAGCTTTGAACGGCCCTTCTGGCAGCTTCAGTTTTCCTTCGGCTTGATGCAAACCAATCTCCTCAGCCACGCGGCGGCACAGTTCCTTCTTCAAGCAATTGTCGTGCAGTCCGGTCGAACCCTGCCCATGCAGCCGCCGCCAGTCCCCCGCCCACGCTCACCCGCC
This sequence comes from Acidobacteriota bacterium, assembly GCA_030853485.1. Taxonomy (GTDB): domain Bacteria; phylum Acidobacteriota; class Terriglobia; order Terriglobales; family Acidobacteriaceae; genus Edaphobacter. The sequence continues at coordinate 7,469 of JALYVA010000082.1, read as the reverse complement.
GCACGCCAGCCGCTGCCAGATCCGCCACACGCATACCCGCCAGCAGCAAGACGTTCACCGGCTTGGGAGCAACCGCAGCGACAACCGCAGAAATCTGTTCCGGCGTCGTGATCCCAGGCGCGTACAGGCAGTCCGCGCCCGCCGCGGCATAGGCCACCAGGCGCGCGATCGTCGCCGCGAGCTCGGTTCTACCCATCAGAAAACCTTCGCTGCGGCCTACCAGCAGCACATCTTCCCCAGAGCGATCAATGGCCTCGCGAGCCGCGTGTATCCGCTCCACCGCAAGGGCCGAGTCGTACAGCTCGCCCCCTCGGCGATCCTCAATCGAAAGCCCAGCCACACCCGTCTGTACCGCAAGCGCTACGTTCGCCGCAACCTCGTCAGCCGAATCGGCAAAGCCAGCCTCGAAGTCCGCATTCACCGGAAGCTCCGTCGCCTCGCACAGCATCCGCAGGTGGGCCAGCACCTCATCGCGCGACAGGTCTCCATCCTCGCGCCCCGCCGCCCACGCCGCGCCCGAACTCGTCGTCGCAAGCGCGGGAAAGCCGAGTCGTTCCAGACGTCGCAGGCTGCCCAGGTCCCAGGGGTTAGGCAGCACAAAACATCCTGCCTCGTGCAGCTTTCGAAACTCAGCACGCTTCGTCTTCAAGTCTGGCATGCGCGTCTGCCCTCACCCTCACTCGACCAGCGCCACAGCGGCCACTGCAGGAGGCCAACGGGTTGCGCTCCAGTCAGCCCGCGGTTCTCCCCTCAAACGAATTAACGAACAGGCGATGAACTTTTCAGCTCGTCGCCTACTGCAGTTCACAACCCGCAAAGAAGTATCCGATCTCGAACGAAGCGGTATCCTCCGCATCCGAGCCATGGATGGCATTCTCGCCGATCGAGGCGGCAAACTGCTTGCGAATCGTGCCCTCTTCCGCCTTCGCCGGATCGGTCGCACCCATCAGTTTGCGCAGGTCGGCAATGGCATTGTCCTTTTCGAGAACCATGGGGAAGATCGGTCCGCTCGACATAAACTCCGTCAGTTCGCCGAAAAAAGGACGTGCTGCATGGACATGGTAGAAGCCTTCGGCCTGCGCCTTCGAAATCGAAATCCGCTTGATCGAGACGATCTTAAATCCCGCCTTTTCTATCGCGGAAAGAATGGCTGCGGCATCGCCTTTACGTACGGCGTCCGGCTTGATGATGCTGAATGTGCGTTGTGACAACGTATTTCTCCTGGTGTAAGTCTCTAGTCAGTAGTGTAGAACAAGGCCAGGGCCCGAGGTGTGGGCCCGGGCCGCGACTTATGAAGTGGGGTTTCTCTCCATGATGCGAAAGACAGCATGGATCTGGTTTGCGGGCTTTGCCGCCTGGGTCATCGATGCGCTCGTCAGTCTGCATCTGCACGACCGGCTCCACGCCCGGCTCGCGCTCATGGTGGCCATCGTCTTCTTCACCGCAGGGCTCTTTTATCTACGCAAGACCTGACGTTCGCTAAACTTTTCCGAGCACCCGGGCCATCGCCTCGCCAATCTCCGCCGGCGACTTCACCACCGTAATGCCCGCCTCCGCCATGGCCTTCATCTTCTCGGCCGCCGTGCCTTCGCCGCCGGAGATGATCGCGCCCGCATGGCCCATGCGCCGGCCCGGAGGTGCGGTCTGCCCTGCAATAAAGCCCACCACGGGCTTCTGCACATGTTCCTTGATGAACCGCGCAGCCGCCTCTTCAGCCGATCCGCCTATCTCGCCGATCATGATGATGGCCTCGGTCTCGGGGTCCTCGTTCAGCAGCTTCAGTGCATCGATGTGGGTTGTCCCGATGATCGGGTCGCCGCCTATCCCAATCGCGGTCGACTGCCCAATGCCACGCGTCGTCAACTGGTACACCGCCTCGTAAGTCAGCGTGCCCGACTTCGAAACGATGCCGACAGAGCCTTCCTTGTGAATGCGCCCCGGCATGATGCCCACCTTCGCCTTTCCAGGCGAAATTACTCCCGGGCAGTTGGGCCCGATCAAACGCGTCTTCGAGTTCTTCACCACCTCCCACACCTTCACCATGTCGAGCACGGGAATGCCCTCCGTGATGCAAATCACCAGGGGAATGCCCGAGGCTGCGGCTTCGAGAATCCCATCGGCGGCAAACGGCGGCGGCACAAAGATCACCGAAACGTTCGCGCCCGTCTCCTTGACCGCTTCTTCGACCGTGTTGAACACGGGCCAGCCCTCATGCGTGGTGCCGCCTTTACCGGGCGTCACTCCGCCCACCACGTTCGTTCCATACTCCGCGCATCCCTTGGCGTGGAACGTACCTTCACGCCCCGTAATTCCCTGCACAATCAGCCGCGTATTCTTGTCGACCAGTACAGCCATTACTTCCCACCTTTCGCAGCAGCTACCGCCAGATCCGCTGCTTCCTTCATGGTTGTGCCCACCTCAAAATTCAAACCAGAGTCAGCCAGGATCTTTCTTCCCTCTTCTACGTTGGTTCCTTCAAGCCGAAGAATGATCGGTATTTTCACGCCCAGCTTCTTGGCTGCATTCACCACGCCCTGCGCCAGCACATCCACACGCAGGATGCCCCCGAAGATATTGATGAAAATCGCTTTCACATTCGGGTCGCTCAGCAGGATGCCGAAAGCATTTTCGATCTGCTCCTGGTTCGCGCCGCCTCCGACGTCGAGAAAGTTCGCCGCCGAGCCCCCGGCGTATTCGATAATGTCCATCGTCGCCATGGCAAGTCCCGCGCCGTTGACCATGCACGCAATCGAGCCGTCGAGCTTGATGTAGTTGAGCGCGTACTTCGAAGCCTCAACCTCGAGCGGATCTTCCTCGGCCAGGTCGCGCAGCTCCTTCAGGTCTTTGTGCCGGAACATCGCATTGTCATCGAAATTGATCTTGCAATCGAGCGCCAGCAGCTTGTCGTCCTTGGTCGTGATGAAGGGATTGATCTCCATCAGCGTCGAGTCCGTCTCGACGAACGCTTTGTACAGGCCGGTCATGAACTTTACGGCATCGTTGATCTGCGTCGGCTTCAGGCCCAGCTTGAACGCCAGCGCGCGCGCCTGGTACGGCTGGAATCCTACCGCGGGATCGATGTACTCCTTGAAAATCGCTCCAGGGTCCTTGGCCGCGACTTCCTCGATCTCCATCCCGCCTGATTTCGACGCCATAAAGACGATTTTCGCCGTCGCCCGGTCAAGCACAAGCCCCAGGTAAAGCTCGCGTTCGATCGCCGACCCTTCTTCAATCAGCAGACGCCGCACCTTCTGCCCCTGGGGTCCGGTCTGGTGTGTCACAAGCTGCATCCCCAGGATCGACTTCGCAGCCGTATTGGCATCCGCGAGCGTTTTGGCCAGCTTCACCCCACCGCCTTTGCCCCGGCCCCCTGCGTGAATCTGTGCTTTCACCACGACCACCGCGTTACCTGCGCCAAACAGACTCTTCGCCGCCGTGTCCGCCTCTTCAAGGGTGGTCGCCATCTCGCCGCCCGGAACCGGCACGTTGTACTTCCGCAGAATCTCTTTTGCCTGATACTCGTGAATTTTCATAGGTGTGTTCGCAATTCCGCCCGCGCGAGAAGTGTAGCGGACCTGAACAACCTGTCGCAATCGCAAACTCGCACAACTGTTCGGTTATCGACCAGCATCCCCGGCGCAGACTACACGCGGGAAAGTCCCGAAACATCATGTCCCGCGTGGCACCCCGGCTCACCTCTCGCACGAGTACGCAAAACCGGCTCGCTCCCGAGGTACCCCGGATGGGCCATCACGAAGCGCCGGCAAACCCGAAATCCACGCCTGAAACCCTTCCCGGGACGCCCCAAAAATCTTGTCAAGCCCCATAATGACGAAAACCCGCGTCAATCCAGTGAATTCGAGTGGCGTAGTAGTTTTGCTCCATGTGCTATAATTAAAGAATAGATGCAAAAAGCCACAGGGAACCCCACCTGTGGCTTTTTTCGTTGATCTTGCATCTGTAAGTCGTTTATTTGCACGAATTTGGGCGTAACTCGTTTGTTTGGACGAATTTGGCGAGAGATGTACCGCGTAACACGTTATAACGAAAGGATTTACGCGCAGGTAAGGGGGAGGGGGGGGGTACCCCCCCTCTAGCGAAGAAATGGGAGGGGTACGCCGCCTCGCCGTCCTCCAGAACCCTTAGCGGGATGTCCCCGTCTGCAACTTTCGCATCATGATTAGCCGCCGGTAGAGCTCGATCGTCTGATCTGCAATCGCGGACCAGGCAAACGTCTCTTCCACCCGCCTCCGTCCGGCTTCTCCGAAATCTTTCGCTTTTTGAGGATCCCTCAAAAGCTCCGAGATCTTCTCGGCAAGGTCCCGGGCGAATCGGTCAGGTTGCAGCGGGAACATGGTGAGTGGATCCTGCTCGAATGGCACCAGGTAGCCCGTCACCCCATCGACGACCACCTCAAGAATGCCTCCCGTGGCGCTCGCAACCACTGGAGCGCGACACGCCATCGCCTCCAGATTAATGATGCCGAACGGCTCGTAGATCGACGGACAACAAAAGACGCTTGCATTGCTGTAGAGTTCGATCGCCTCCGGCTTGCTGACCATCTTTTCAATCCAGACCACACGCGGATTCGTAGCGCGCGCCTGCTCGACCTTCTGCCGCATCTCGGAAGCAATTTCAGGTGTATCGGGCGCTCCGGCGCAAAGCACCACCTGCGTCTGGGGAGGCAGATATTTGATCGCCTCGACCAGGTGAGTCACACCCTTCTGGCGGGTGATGCGGCCTACAAATAGTACATAAGGCAGCGTCGGGTCCACGCCGAATTTGACCAGGGCTGAAGTCTCCGATGTCTTCTGGTATTCGTTCAGATCGATGCCGTTGTAGATCACATGCACACGATCCGGATCGACCTCCGGGTAGGCCTTCAGTATGTCTTTTTTAGTGCCCTCCGACACCGCGATCACGGCGTCTGCATCGAGAATCGCAGTCCGTTCCATCCAGGAGCTCATCGCATATCCGCTCCCCAGCTGCTCGGCCTTCCAGGCGCGTAGAGGTTCCAGGCTGTGCGTGGTCAGCACGAACGGAATGCCGAAAAGCTTCTTGGCCAGAAACCCCGCCATCGAAACATACCAGGTGTGCGTATGCACAATATCGATCGTCCCCAGCGGGATCATCTGCGCGAGGTTTAGACTCAGCGCTTCGAGCGCAGTCTTGTACTTCTCCTGTGTCCCCTCAGTGATCAGAGACCAGGGTCGTGCGCCGCGGACCTGCAGGTGGCCCCCATCCACGAACTGGTCTCCCCAGCAGTGCACTTCGACATCAATCTTTTTCGCCAGTTCGCGGCTTAGGTACTCGACGTGAACTCCAGCTCCGCCATAAACATCTGGCGGGTACTCGCGTGTCATCAAACCCACTCGCATAATGTGCTCCAAATCAAGTACATGGTAAACGGTTGCGGCTTGGCCAGTATCATACCGAGATGAGGGTCACCGCGAAGCAACGTCAACTCGGCCCAGGCAAATACGGAAAAGCTGGTAGATGATCTCTCCCGCAGTCGCACACGTTCTGGTTGCATCCATCGTCGGCATCAGCATCGTGCTCATGCTGGTGCGCCCAAAGGGCATTCGCGAGGTGTATTGGATCGGAGGCGGCGCTTTGCTGCTGGTTCTGCTCCGCCTGGTGCCGCTCAAGCTGGCCGGGAAAGCCGTTGCGGAAGGCTCCGACGTTTACCTGTTCCTGATCGGCATGATGCTGCTGTCCGAACTCGCCCGTCAGCACGGCGTCTTCGACTGGCTCTCCTCGGTCGCGTTGCGCGGGGCGAACGGTTCATCTGGTCGCCTGTTCACTCTGGTATACGGAATCGGTACGCTGGTCACCATCTTCATGTCGAACGATGCGACGGCCGTCGTTCTCACCCCCGCCATCCTGACCGTCGTGAGGAAAGCTAAAGCTAAGCCTTTGCCTCATCTGTTCGCTTGCGCTCTAATCGCGAACGCTGCGTCTTTCGTTCTGCCGATCTCGAATCCGGCAAACCTGGTTGTCTTTCATAAGGGTATGCCGCCGCTGGGCCGCTGGCTCGGATCCTTCAGCGTACCCTCGCTGCTCTCGATTACGGTTACCTATCTGGTCATGCGTCTGGTCTTTCGTAAAGAACTGCAGGGTCCGATAGAAGTAAAGCCTGATCCGGAACCACTGCAAGGCGAAGGGAAGATGGTGCTAGGAGGAATCGCGCTCGTGGTCGCGGCCCTGCTTACCGCTTCCGCTTGCAACAAAGATCTCGGTCTTCCTACTTGCCTGGCTGCGCTGACTATCACGGCCATCGTCTCTTTGAAAGCGAAGAGGAATCCACTTGAGCTTCTCAAAGAAATCAGCTGGGGCACCCTCGCCCTGGTTGCAGGTCTGTTCGTCATGGTGGACGCGGTTGAAAGCATCGGCGCACTCAGTGTTACGCAGGCTGCCCTTCAATGGGCTCGAGGTCTCCCGTCGGTTGCCGGAGCTCTCATCACCAGCTTCGCCGTAGGCATTGCAAACAACCTGGTAAACAATCTTCCGCTCGGTCTGATCGCGGGTGCCACCTTGCAGGCTGCCCACGTTCATGGCCTGATCTCTCATGCCGTACTGATCGGAGTGGATCTTGGCCCGAACCTCTCCATCACCGGCTCATTGGCGACAATCCTGTGGCTCCTGGCGATCCGTAAGGAAGGGCTCGATGTAAGCTTTTGGGACTTTCTCAAGGTTGGTGCCGTCGCCATGCCGGCAGCACTGGTCGCTGCAATGGGCGGAGCCATACTTATGGAACTTTTGCTGAAAAGAATGTAGCCTTGCCAATCGAAGCAGGCACCTAATACGTTATTTGGAGAGCTACTGCCTCTGAGCTTGGCTGAAGCTCCAAGCTGTAAATTCGGTCGCTAGTTGATAGACTTTGTTTTGAAGCGAGACTTCAACAGGGAAACGCGGAGCCTACTTTGAATATTGATACAGCTTACTTCGGAAGATGGTTCACTTTCCTTACAGTCGTATGTGTCTTATCCGGGAGTGCGTGCCGCGCTGAAAATCGCCGGATTACACAGGGCGAGCTCGTGCGTCGGACCCAGGCGATGCTGGACGGCCTGGACCGCGGAAACCAAACGCTCTGGAAGCTGTACGTCGCTGAAGATGCCATGATCTTTGATGAGAAGGGAAACAATCAGGACAAAAAAGCTCTGATCGCAGACATACAGCCGATGCCTTCAGGCTATGCACTCACTCTCGTAGTAGACAACCCAAAAACCCGTTTCGCGCCTAACGTCGCAATTCTAAGTTACGACAGTAGAGAAATCGAGACAGCGTACGGCCAACATCTGACGGCACGCTACCATACAACCGACACTTGGCTGTACAGGAATCATGCATGGCAAATCGTGGCCGACCAAACACTCCGGTACTATGAAGACCCGGCCCCCTCCAACGCTGCAGTGGCCAACCTCAAGGACTTCACAGGAACCTACGAACTAGCACCCGGCGTCCGCATG
>JALYVA010000052.1 GCA_030853485.1 Acidobacteriota bacterium | reverse complement strand
CGCCTGCAGAGTCCGAGCCGTTCGAACCTTCAGAACAGCCTGAGCAGCCCGAGCACTCTGAGAAGCCATTCGGCCGTCAGGATCATGGCCTTCCCTTGTGGGCAACTCCCGGGCAGCCGCTTTTCTCTCGACGCATCTCTCTTCCGGTCATCCTGGCCTGTCTCGCCTTTCTCGTTGGCGTTGTCTTCTGGAATATCGGCCGAGACAGAACCCCTGCCCCCACCTCCGCCCGCCCGGGGTCGCTCAACATGCCCGCAACGTCCTTCCCGGCGCCAGGGAGAAACAGCGCATCCATCTCCACCCCGGACGTGGTGCACGCATCGGGTCGCACTCCTCAAACATTCATGCGTTCAGCCGCCGGCGAAAACGGGGCAACAAGCCCGAACGCAGGGACGGGCAGACCCTCCGCCCAGGTACCCCTCCGCTTCACCCCCCCGACGTCCGCCCCTGGGACCTCTACCCCCCCGCCCGCTCGCGTGTCAACGGGTTACAACGCGCCCCCAGCGCTTATCGCAGAAACCACAGCACGCGTATCACCCATGCCGTCGCGCGACACACGGTCCGGTCTGTTCCATGGAGCCGGACGACGCGTGAACGTCTCTTCTGGCGTGATGGCAGGCAACCTCATTGAGTCTTCGACGCCCCGCTACCCGAAGCTGGCGAGCTTCACCCACCTCCAAGGCAACGTCGTGATGCAGGCCATCATCTCGCGCGATGGCACCGTCGAAAGCGTCCACGTCATCAAAGGCCACCACCTTCTCCGCAGCGCCGCCATCGATGCCGTGCGCACCTGGCGCTACCGTCCGTATCTCATCAATGGCCATCCAGTCGAAGTCGCCACCATCATCAGCGTCGATTTCACCATGTAGCAGCGCCCCGTCGTCAGGGATCATTCCCACCCAGCGAGCAATCATCGTTGCCGACCATCGGGAGGCCCCAGGCGAAGCCGGTATACAAGTCACGAAGTGAGCGCCGCCCGCGCAGGGCGCTCGCGCGGCAGCGCACATCCGGCCTAACGCAAACGCCACCACTCCGACCGTACCGCCGCTCCCGCCCTCACCTCCGTCGGCCGCCCCGGCTCCGGCGCAAACAGCTCGATCCCGCGCTCGTCCGCAATCTGCAGCATCCGCTCGATCGGCTGCCTCCACCCATGCAGCGCCAGATCGAACAGCCCCCAATGAATCGGCATCAACAGCCCGCTCCCTCCAAGCGCCTCGAACGCGCGTCCTGCCCCATCCGGCCCCAGATGGATCGCGTGCCACAGCACATCGAACGCGCCAATCTCGAGCATCGTCAGGTCAAAAGGTCCATACGCCGCGCCGATCTCCCCAAACCCCTCCCACCAGCCCGAGTCCGCGCCGAAATAAACCGTATGGTTCACACTCTTCAACACAAAGGCCGACCATAATGTCTCGAAACGGTTGAAGATCCCGCGTCCGGAAAAGTGCCGCGCCGGCACCGCAGTCATCGTAAGCGCCCCGTCGGCCAGCGCAACGCTTTCTGTCCAATCCAACTCAGAAATCCGCGCCGCATCGACACCGAATCGCCGCAACACCGCTCCCACACCCAGCGAAGTCACCCACCGCGCCCCGCGCACCTGCTCCAGCCCCGCAAGCTCCCGAATCGTAGCCTCTCCCAGATGGTCGTAGTGATCGTGCGACACCAGCACCACGTCGAGCGGAGGCAGTTCGGCCAGGCTCATCGGCGGAGCGAAAAAGCGCTTCGGCCCCGCCCAGCGCATCGGAGAAGCCCTCTCATCCCACACCGGATCGATCAGCACGCGCACTCCATCGATCTCCATCAGCGTCGAAGAGTGCCCCATCCACGTCACCCGCAGACCACTTTCAGGAGCAGCTGCATACAACGAAGCATCCGTGCGAAAAGGCCCCAGCGCTTGCTTCGGCACCTTCTCCGCCTTGTTCCTCAAAAACTGCGGAAGCACCTTGAAGATCGTGCTAAGCCCGCCAATCTCGGTAGGGACGGGGTTCAAATACTTCCGCCCCGCCTTCCTCGCCTGCCCCAACATCGCCATATCGTCTGATCCTACATCGGCCCCGTGCACACCGGCCACAGCCCTTCAGCGTCTCCGCCAGGAGCCGAACAAACAGATCCAGAGTTCCTCACTTCCCCTACCTCGAAGACGTCGCCTCGTCCGCGTAGAACGCCGCAATCTCCTTCGCATACCGCTGCTCCACCACGCGCCGCTTCAGCTTCATGCTCGGGGTCAGCGTCCCGTCTTCGAGACTCCACTCCTCCGCCACCACCGCCACCCGCTTCATACTTTCGAAGTTCGCCAGCCCGGCATTCACCTTGTCGACAATCTCCTGGTACACCTTCACCACCTTCGCATCCTTCACCAGCGCCGCATGGTCGCTCGCCGCCACGCCTTGCCCTTTCGCCCAACCCTCCAACGCAGGGAAGTTCGGCGAAATCAGCACGCAAGCAAACTTGTGCTTGTCCCCCACCAGCGCCGCCTGCCCCACGAGCACATTTGCCTTCAGCTTGTTCTCAATCGGCTGCGGCGCAATCAGCTTGCCTCCACTGGTCTTCAGCAATTCTTTCTTGCGGTCCGTGATCGACAAAAAACCATCCCCATCGATCTTCCCGATGTCTCCGGTCTTGAACCATCCATCCTGCGTGAACGCCTCCGCCGTCTCCTTCTCTTTCTTCCAATATCCCGCGAATACCAGCGAGCCCCGCACCTCCAACTCACCATCTTCGGCAAACCGGCACTCCACCCCCGGCAGCACCTTGCCCACCGTGCCAATGCGATGCGCATTCGGAAAATTCAACGCAATCACCGGCGACGTCTCCGTCAACCCATACCCCTCGAAGATCCGAATCCCCACATCCGCGAACCATCCTGCCGTATCCATCCCAAGCGGCGCACCACCGGAGAGGAACACCTGCCCGCATCCGCCAAACGCCTCGCGAATCTTCGCATACACCAGCTTGTTGGCCACCTTCCACCCCAGCGAGCCCGGCGTCTTGCCATCGAGAATCTCCGCCCGATGCGCCCCGCCCGCCCGGAGCGCCCAACGCAAAATCTTCAGCTTCATCGCCGACGCGGCAGACTTGCCTTCCACCGCCTGCCGAATCTTTTCATACACCCGCGGCACCGCCACAAACACCGTCGGCTTCACCGCCTTCATCGCCTCCGACAGCTTGTCGAACTTCGGACAGTACGCCAGCCGCGCCCCATGGCACATCATCGCGTAGTCCAGATGCCGCGCCGTCACATGCGACAGCGGAAGAAACGAAATGCAGCTATCGTTTTCGCTAAACCCCAGCGGCCCGGTCGACACATTTACATTGCTTGCGATATTGCCATGCGTCAGCATCACACCCTTCGGTTCCCCCGTCGTGCC
>JALYVA010000044.1 GCA_030853485.1 Acidobacteriota bacterium | reverse complement strand
CAACTGGCCTCTCCTGACAAGCGTGATGTTCCTGTTTGATGTTAGTTCCGTCTGCCACTCTTGCCATTTTGGGTCGAGCAACTTCAATGCTCCGAGTCCATTGATGAGAACAAATCCTGGTTGGAGTTGCTTCAACATTCGTAAGACACACTCTACACAAAAAGCTTCCGTTTTCTGACGTCTCTCCTCTGATAAGGCCTTTATCCATTTTTGGACACTCGGAGCACGAAAAAAGACGGTATTCAAAGAAACGCAAGTTTCAGGCATCCCATCAAATGGTTCGAAAATCGATCCTATTTGTTGAGATAACCTCCATTTTGTCTCGTAGGTGTGCTCAAGGGTTTTTGGCCAAGTGCTTTCGTATTCTTTATATTTTTCTTGATGGTACTCCCTCCCACCTGGTTGGTAGCTGATCAATAAAACCGGTGGTCGTGAGTGAGGAGGTCCATTCAGTATCTTGAATCCATAATCCTTATCGCCCAATTTTGGTTGAAGTTTTTTATAAAACCGGCCTACTTCGCTGTAAATGTCTTGGAAAAATTTGTTGTGTTGTATCAATCAGATTCCTTATCGGTCGCGGGTGGTGACGAAGCCCGGGACCCAGAGGAGGGCGCGTTTGGCTTCGGAGTCGGGCAGGTCGGCGATGGTGAGGCGGGCGGCTTCGGCGTAGGCGCAGGCGGTGTCCATGGCGTAGTCGATCGAGCCGTGGCGCTGCAGGATTTCTAGGATCTGTGGATGGGAGATGTTTTCGAAGCTGCGCTCGGCGAGAACCGTGCGTATGGCTTCGCGGTCTGCTCCCGTACCGCGTTCGAGGGCGTGGATGACGGCGAGGGTGGCTTTGCCTTCTCGAAGGTCGGAGGCTACGGGTTTGCCCAAGACGTTTTCGGCAGCGGTGAGGTCGAGGACGTCGTCGACGATTTGGAAGGCCAGCCCGAGGTTGCGTCCGTATTCGCCAAGCTGGGCCTCCAGTTCGCCGGGATCGCGATCGTGGTCGGCGGAGTTGGGGCGGGCAAAACTGTGCGGCTGGCTGATGGCGGCGCCAAGCTGCATGGAGACCTTGAAGAGGCAGGCGGTCTTGCGGAAGATGAGGTCGAAGTACTCTTCTTCGTTGATGAGGTGGCCGAGCTTCTGGATCTGGAGGAGTTCGCCTTCGACCATCTGCTTGGTGAGCGAGATGAGCAGTTCGAGGACGCGGAAGTTGCGCTCTTCGAGGGCGGAGCTGAAGGACTGCATGTAGAGCCAGTCGCCGGCGAGGACGCACTTGGCATTGCCCCAGGTGGTGTTGGTAGAGGGGCGGCCGCGGCGCGTGTCGGCCTCGTCGATGATGTCGTCGTGGACCAGGGTAGCGGTGTGGAGCATCTCGACGACGGCGCCCAGGCGGATGCGGCTTTGGGTGGTGCAGCCCAGGGCTTTGGCCGAGAGCAGGAGCAGGAGCGGGCGGATGCGTTTGCCGCCGCCGGCGATCAGGTACCGGGCGATGTCGGTGATGACCTCGACCGGTGAGGCGGACTGGCGGGCGAACTCCTGCTCGATGGCGGCGAGATCGTCACGAAGAAGGTCGAAGACCTCGGCTGCAGTCGCGATGGAGATCGTACTCACGTCATAGTCAGAGTATCAGGAGGAGAATTCCGGTCCTGCGGTAGTCGGAAAAAGGAGAGAGGAGATGTTGATCGGAGCAATAGGCCGCCCGCCGGGTTCATTGCTTGCAATGAGAGACCGCGAGCGAACAGGATGGACGCTGATGGATGCGCCAGCGGGCCGGGCCGTCGCTTATTTCGTCTCGCTTGTTGAGACTTCCAGAGGCTCTGCACGGGATGTTGCTGGTCATGGCAGCGCTTCGAGCTTTACTAATTGGAACGGAAGTTGGTGAACTGGAGTTCGACGCCGATGTCTTTGCCGCGGAGCAGGGTCATGACCTCCTGGAGGACGTCGCGGTCTTTGCTTACGACGCGGACCGTGTCTCCCTGGATGCTGGCCTGGGCCTTCTTCTTCGAGTCTTTGATCGCCGCTACGATGATCTTGGCTTTTTCGGACGGAATGCCCTGGACGAGCTTGATCTTCTGGCGGACGCTGGAGTTTGTTGCCGGTTCTATCTTTTCAAACTCGAGGTTCTTGAGCGAGACGCTGCGTTTGACCAGCTTCTGCGAGAGGATTTCGATGACGGCCTTAAGGGTGTAGTCGCTGGCTGAAGCGAGTTGAATGGTGTCGGTACCTTCGAGCTCAATCTTTGACTTGGAGTCCTTGAGGTCGAAGCGGGCGTTGACCTCTTTGGTGGCCTGGTCGATGGCGTTCTTTACTTCCTGAAGCTCTACTTTGCTGACGACGTCGAAGCTGTTGTCGGATGCCATGTGTCCCCCAAAAGAATTGCTGACCGCGAATCCCGCGGATCAAGATGGATGAAACCAGGTTTGCGGATTTGTCTTTCTCGTTCGAAGCGATGTTTCTTCCTCTGCTATCTTATCTTGCTTTATGCGTTTGCCTCCGGTTGATCCAGGGCGGATCTCTGTGCCGTGGTGACCGGGAAGAGGCGGTGGAAGTTCGCCGTGGTGAGAGCTGCGAGTTCCTCTGGTGAGATGCCGCGAAGCTCAGCCAGGGCTGCCGCTGTATGCGTGATCCGTGCGGGTTCGTTGCGTTCTCCGCGATGGGGGATGGGGGCGAGGAAAGGGCAGTCGGTCTCGACCAGGATGCGATCGGCGGGGGCAGCGCCAGCGGCTTCGCGGATCGCCTGGGAGCGTGGGTAGGTGAGATTGCCGGCGAAGGAGAGATGGAACCCGGCGGCGATGGAGCGGTGAGCGTGGTCGACCGTGCCGGAGAAGCAGTGCATGATGCCTCCGGGATTTTCCGGCGTCTTCCAATGCTCGGCAATGAGGGCGAGGAGATCTTCCCAGGCGTCGGCTGCCCCGTATTTTTGTTTGGCCTGGGGAGTAGCGAGTTCGCTGGTGCGGCAGTGGATCAGGATCGGTTTGCGGACTGCGGCGGCGATGCGCATCTGGGCGAGGAAGGCCTGTTGCTGAGTGGCGATAGCAGGGTTTTCGAGGTGGTAGTAGTCCAGGCCGATCTCGCCGATGGCGATGCAGCGCGGGTGGGCGGCAAGCGTGGCGAGTTTGTCGAGAGCTTCAGGGGTAGCGTTGTGGGCCTGCTCGGGGTGGATGCCGGCGCTGGCGTAGAGGGTGGGGAGGTCGTCGGCGCGAGTTGTGGAGGCGATATCGAGCGCCTGGTGCATCTCGCCTGGGCCCTGGCCGATGCCTATGGCGAGGATGGTGTGCACCCCGGCGGAGTAGGCGCGGCGGAGAACATCGAGGCGTTCAGAAGGGGAGGCCGTGTAAAAGTCGAGGTGAGCGTGGGAGTCGATGAGGGTCATGGGCCTGATTGGAGGCTAGCGGGAAGAGGACGGAAAGACAACTGCGGCTCCCTTCGCCGCAGAATCACGGGACAAGCGAAAGGAAAGGCGAACGGCCCGTTCTTTGCCGCCTCGCACTTGCGAATTCGTACGCCTCGAACGTGTCTTCTCGCCGACCCTCCAGGGGACAGGCAAGGGTGGCGAGGGGTAGGATGGCGGCATGGAAAATGTGAGCCGTCGTGATGTTCTGGTGGCCTTATCGGCGTTTGCTGCGATGGGGTGTGTGCAGGCGGAGGGTCAGGCATCGCCCGTTCCTTCGATGCCGGGCGAGAATGTGCTTTCGCAATCGAAGGTGTTTCCGTTCGATTCGCTGCCGGTCAACAAGAATGCGAATGGAGCTTCGCGTGCAGTGGTGCGGGGAGCGCTGGCCACGGGCGAGTCTGTCGAGATGCATGAGACGACGCTGCTGCCCGGGCATATGCCGCATCCGCCGCACAAGCATCGCCACTCGGAGTTCATGATGATTCGCGAGGGAGAGCTGGAATTCGACAACGACGGCACAAAGGAGCGGGTTGGGCCGGGCGGCGTGATCTTTGCCGCGTCCGATGTGACGCATGGCTTGATCAACGTGGGGAGCGTTCCGGCGAACTACTTTGTGATTGCGATCGGCAAAGAGTCGGGAATCACCCGTGTGGGAGGCGTGGTGAAGTAGTGCGTCTTGCCTCGCGGATTTGGGTGCGGTCTTGCTGCAGGCTAGGCGTTCGGTTGGTTGAAGGGGCCGGGCGCGAACGGAGCGTGCTAGACGTGTCGAAGCTCAGGGTCGAGGCGCGGCTTACGGGATTGCTGCGGGGTCGTCGGTGATGGAGCTGTACCTGGGAATTGAGGCTGGTCGCTCGATGCCTGGCGGAAGCCAATAGTCGGATAACTGTCGAAGGAGAGGATGTGGGCTAGCGGCGGAGATGGCGCGACTTGCTGCGAGCCAGTCCAAGAAGACCGAGGGCACCGGTGGCAAGCAGGGCAAGGCTGGCGGGCTCGGGTGTCGCGGCGGATGCGACTTCCGGGGTGATGGTGAGGGTGTAATCCGTATCCGCGGGGTTGCTCGAATGAATGACGGAATAGTAAACGCTGAAGGTCCCGGTCAGGAAAGTCGGATTCGCGGCGTCCGGCTCGAACAGCTGGAGGCCGGAGTAGGAGACCTCACCCGGATCAGGCCCGATGTTTCCAGACAAACCGCCTCCGAAGAAACGCCCGGTGGGGAAGGCAAGCCCGTCGTTGGATGTGACGCCGTTGGTGGTGACCTCTGCAGAGAGGTAGAAAGCAGTTTGAGAGCCCGGGAGGCAAGCGGTGACGATGCCCGTTGGGCAAGTCAGATGGTTGCCCGGGGGTGAGGCAGGAAGTGAGAAGGTGATGAGATTGCCGTGCCCTGTGAGGACGAAGTCATCGATGACATCCGCATGCGCAAGGCGAGGGAGAGCGACGGCGGAGGCGAGCAGGGCGACAGCGAAGGCAACATTTCTCATCGTGAGAGCTTCCTTTGGGGTCAGTCTCGATTCAGCGTCAAGCATGGGTCAGCCCCGGCGGGCTGTCAACAGGATTTGAGCGTAGACGCGCGAAGTAACGCGGCGAGGTGTTTACCGAAGACGCGAGCCCAGGGCGATGTCTTGCTCGAAGGTGGCGAGGATGGGTTTGCCGTTTTCTCCGTCCGAGGCGGCGAGGAGCATGCCGTGCGATTCCAGGCCGCGCATCTTGCGGGGGGCGAGGTTGGCGATGACGACGATGGTTTTGCCGACGAGTTCTTCGGGCGTGTACCACTCAGCGATGCCGGACAGGATCTGGCGCTTTTCGTAGCCAAGGTCGACTTCGAGGCGGAGAAGTTTGTCGGCCTTGGGGATGCGTTCGGCGACCGTGATGCGGGCGACGCGGAGATCGATTTTGACGAAGTCATCGATGGCGATCTGCGTGGTGTCGGGAGTGGCGGAGGCTGCGGCCGAGGTGGCGAACGCGCCCGATGCGGGAGCTTCGGTGTGGGAGATGTTAGGAGGGCGCTCAGTGATGACGGCCTGGCTTGCACCTACGTGGGCGCCCGGATTCTGTTCGGCGAAAGCAGAGG
>JALYVA010000193.1 GCA_030853485.1 Acidobacteriota bacterium | reverse complement strand
GCGGGTAAAGGACCTGACATGCGGGTGACGGTGGCGGGGGTGGAGTTTCGTTCGCCGGTGATTGCGGCGAGTGGGACGTTTGGGTATGGGGTGGAGTTTGAAGAGATTATTTCGTTCGAGAAGATTGGCGGGTTCGTGACGAAGGGGCTGTCGCGGGAGCCGATGGCGGGGAATGCGGCGCCGCGGATTATCGAGACGGCGGCGGGGATGATGAATGCGATCGGCCTGCAGAATATGGGAGTGCGCGCGTTTGTGGCGGAGAAGCTGCCGAAGCTGCGGGCGATGACGGATACGGTGGTGATTGCGAATGTGTTCGGGTTCACGATGGAGGATTGCGTGGAGGTGATCCAGGTGCTGAACGATGCGCCGGGGATTGCGATGTATGAGCTGAATGCGAGCTGCCCGAATACGAGCCATGGAGGGATGGTGTTTGGGACCGATCCGCCGCAGCTTTGGGAGCTGGTGGCGAGGTGCAAGGCAGTAGCGCGGAGACCTTTGATGGTGAAGCTTTCGCCGAATGTGACGAGGATTGGGTTGATGGCGGAGGTGGCTGCGGATGGAGGTGCGGATGCGGTGTCGCTGGTGAATACGTTTGTGTCGCTGGCGATCGATGTGGAGACGCGGCGGCCTCGGATTGCGAATGTGACGGGCGGGCTTTCGGGGCCGGCGATCAAGCCGATTGCGGTGCGGATGGTGCATGAGGTGTCGAAGGCGGTGAAGATTCCGATTGTGGGGATGGGCGGGATTGTGCGTGGGGAGGATGCGGTGGAGTTCATGATGGCGGGGGCGACGGCGGTGGAGGTGGGGACGGCGAGTTATGCGGATCCGCGGGCGGTGGAGAATATTGCGAATGGGTTGAGGCGGTGGTGTGCGGGGCATCGGGTGGAAGCTGTGGGTTCGTTGACGGGGGCGATGGTGCTGTAGGGTGGGGGGCGGCCTGCTCGTTGGCGCGGGCGGTTTGTCGGGGGGACCGCTTGGCGTGGCGCTCCCGTTGGTAGAATGGTGGTAATGATTGAACATAAAAGTGACTCCTCTGCCCTTGTAGTGGACCTGCGGCCGATTCGCCGGGCGCTGCTTTCGGTGACCGATAAGACTGGACTGGTCGAGTTTGCCCGCACTCTTGCGGGGTTCGGGGTGGACCTGGTTTCGACGGGCGGTACGGCACGCGCGCTTCGGGAGGCGGGGCTGCCGGTGCGGGATATCAGCGATCTGACGGGCTTTCCGGAGATGCTCGATGGACGTGTGAAGACGCTGCATCCGAAGGTGCATGGCGGCATTCTGCATATACGCGACAATGCCGAGCATATGGCTTCGGTGAACGAGCATGAGATTGAGCCGATCGATATGGTGGTGGTGAATCTGTATGCGTTCGAGAAGACGTCGCAGCGGCCGGGGGTGGCGTTTGCGGATGTGATTGAGAATATCGATATTGGCGGACCGTCGATGGTGCGGTCGGCGGCGAAGAATTTTTCGGATGTGGCGATTGTGACTTCGGCTGCGGACTATGCGGTGCTGGCGGAGGAGATGGCGGCGAACGCGGGGAGCCTGGGGCGGGCGACGCGTTGGAGGCTGGCGAAGGCGGCGTTTGCGGTGACGGCGGCGTATGACGCGGGGATTGCGACGGCGCTTGAGGGGATTGAAGCTCCAGAGGGTAAGGCGGTGTTTCGGCAGGGCGAGTTGCCGGAGACGGTTCGGGTGGTGGATACGCTGGCGAAGACGCTGCGGTATGGGGAGAATCCTCACCAGAAGGCGGCGCTGTATACGGATGGCAGCGGCAAGGGTGTGGCCAATGCGAAGCAGTTGCAGGGCAAGGAACTGAGCTATAACAACATCGTCGATCTGGATGCGTGCTGGGAGCTGGTGAGCGAGTTCGAGGAACCGGCGGTGGTGATCATCAAGCATACGAACCCGTGCGGGGCCTCGACGGGGGCGTCTGTGGTTGAGGCGTATCGAAGGGCGTTGGAGGCTGATCCGGTCTCGGCGTTCGGGGGCGTGATCGGGGTGAACCGCGAGGTGGATGGGGCGGCGGCGGAAGAGATTGCGAAGCTTTTTGTGGAGGCGATCGTTGCGCCTTCGTTTACGCCGGAGGCTTTGGAGCGGTTCGGGGCGAAGAAGAATCTTCGGCTGATCGAGATTGTGCCGGCAGAGACGCCGAGGGTTATCAAGCAGGTCTCGGGCGGGCTGCTGGTGCAGGATGCGGATCGGCTGCGTGTGACAGGGAGCGAGTTGAAGATGGTGACCAAGCGGCCGCCTACGGCGGAGGAGCTGCGGGCTCTGCTGTTCAGCTGGCAGGTGTGCAAGCATGTGAAGTCGAACGCGATTGTGTATGCGCGGTTTGCGGATGGGCACGGCCAGACGGTAGGCATTGGCGCGGGGCAGATGAGCCGCGTGGATGCTGCGCGGTTTGGGGCGATGAAGGCGGTGCTGCCGCTTGCGGGAAGCGTGGCTGCGTCGGACGCATTTTTTCCGTTTCCGGATGGGCTGGAGACGATTGCGCAGGCGGGGGCGACGGCGGTGATTCAGCCGGGGGGCTCGGTGCGCGATGCAGAGGTGATCGAGGCAGCGGACCGGCTTGGGGTGGCGATGGCATTTACCGGGGTCAGGCACTTCCGGCACGGGTGATGTCCCTGTGCCGGCGGGACGGATATAATCAGCCGCAATAGCTGCCGGGGCGGGTCTGCATCCAATACCGGGGCAGTTCCGTCTAAATGGTTGATTGGCTGTGGCGGCTGGTTTCTCCACTTTCGATGGTATTGGCTCCGATTCTGGCGGCACAGGAAAAATTTCTCATGACTCCACTTTTACGTGCCTCCTCCCTTCGCCGATTCCGGCTGCTTCCGGTCGCTGGACTTTTGTTTGCGGCGCATTCCATGCTGGCCCAGGCGCCGGTGGCTACGAAGGGTGCTGCTTCGTCTCCCGATCGCGCCTCGTCCTACTATCACTATGGACTGGCCC
Source organism: Acidobacteriota bacterium (assembly GCA_030853485.1). GTDB lineage: Bacteria > Acidobacteriota > Terriglobia > Terriglobales > Acidobacteriaceae > Edaphobacter. The sequence goes on along the minus strand of JALYVA010000193.1, from coordinate 63,755 downwards.
GCTTGTATGAAGACATGGCGGTAAATGCGGGACGTTCCGACTACGCGACGCAGGCTGTCGAGCAGTACAAGCTGGCACTGGATGCGGACCCGAACTCACGTTTGCTGCAGGACGGTCTGGCGGATTTGTACTTCAAGATCGGGCGCATTCGCGAGGCGGTGACGGCGGCGCAGGACCAGGTGACGAAAAATCCCGATGACGTCGAGGCGCACACGCTGCTGGGCAAGGTGTACCTGCGTTCGCTTGGCGACATGCAGAGTCCGCAGTCGGGACAGATGCTGCAGCTTGCGATTACAGAATATGAGAAGCTCGCGCAGCTGAAGCCGGAGGATGTGGAGACGCATCTTCTGCTGGGGCAGCTTTACGGGTTGAATCACGATTCGGCGAAGGCGGAGGCGCAGTTTAAGGCGGCGCAGAAGATCGACTCGAACTCGGAGGAGGTGGCGCTGAACATGGCGCGGCTCTACAGCGAGCAGGGAGAACCCAGCCGTGCGGCCGACGTACTGAATGCCATACCGGCTGAAGATCGATCGTCTCGAGTGGAGTTTGCTTTGGGTGCGAGCTACGAGCAGATGAAGAAGAACAAGGATGCGGTCGCGGCGTATCATCGCGCGCTCGACATTGAACCGGACAACCTGGACACGGAGCGCGGGTTGGCGAATGCGCTGCTTTCGGATGGGCAGCTGAGCGAAGCGCTGAAGGTCCTGACGGGCATTGTGGCAGCGGAGCCGCAGGATGCGCAATCGCAGATTCATATCTCTGAGATCGAGCGCAGGCAAGGGCACTATGACGAGGCGCTGAAGACGCTGGACAAGGCCAAGCCGCTGGCACCGGACTCGTTGGAGCTGACCTACAACGAAGCGCTGCTGTACGACTCTCTGGGGCGATATGACGACGCGACCGGGGTGCTGACGAAGCTGGTAGCTGGTACGGCACATGCGGACGGGAAATATACGGACAGCGAAAAGGCAAACCGCTCGATCTTTCTCGACCGGCTGGCGATCATCTATCGCGAGCAGAACAAGACGGCGGAAGCGGTGGCGATTTACAAGCAACTGACCTCGCTGGGTGGCGAATACGTGAAGACGGGCTTCCAGGGCCAGATCGATGCGTACCGGGATGCGCACCAGTGGAAGGAAGCGACTGCGGTGGCCGCCGAGGTGTCGAAGGCGCTGCCGAACGACCACGCGATTCAACTGATGTATGCGGGTCAGCTTGCCGATACGGGGCAGGTGGATCAGGGTCTTGCGCTGGCGAAGGCGCAGCTTGCGGCGACCAAGGGAACGGCGGAGGAGCGCGACTCTCACCTGGCGCTGGCGCAGGTTTACATTCGCCTGAAGCGTTGGCACGATGCTTCCGAGGAACTGGACGCGGCGGGTGGGTTAGCCACGAAGCCGGACGATAAGCTGTACGTCTTGTTTCTACGCGGAACGCTGCTGGATCGTCAGAAGCAGTACGACGAAGCGGAAGCGCAGTTTCGCAAGGCACTTGCGATCGACCCGCAGAATCCGACCATCCTGAACTACATGGGCTACATGCTGGCGGACCGCGGGGTACGGCTGCCTGAGGCGCTGGGGATGATCCGCAAGGCGGTGGAGCTGGACCCGCAAAACGGCGCGTTTCTCGACTCGCTGGGCTGGGTGTACTACAAGTCGGGCCAATATGCGCTGGCGGAAGACAATCTGCGCAAGGCCAATGAACGGATCAGCTCCGACCCTACGGTTCACGACCATCTGGGCGAGGTGTATGAGAAGACGGGCAACCTGAAGATGGCGGTGGCGCAGTGGGAGCGGTCGATGAGCGAGTATGCCAGTTCGTTGCCTGCGGACGCTGACCCTGCCGACGTGGCGAAGGTGCAACGGAAGCTCGAGAACGCTCGTGTAAAGCTGGCCAAGGTCTCGACATCGGCCACGAAGTAAGGCGATCGCGTTGCATTTACACTTGTAGCTGACCATGGCAATCGATCTGCATCGATGCGCGGTCGTCGGAGCGGGAGTGGGAGATGCCGACGATCCCCTTTTGACGCGCGTGTATCCGGCTCCTCTCCGGCCGTCGCGCACACCGTTCCAGAGAGACCGGGAACGCATTGTGCAGGCTCGCGCGTTTCGGCGCCTGGCGGGCAAGACACAGGTATTCACCAGCCGGGCGTCGGACCACTTTCGCAGCCGTCTGACCCATACGATTGAAGTTGCGCAGATTGCGCGTGCAGCGGCAAGTGCGCTTGGGTTGAATGAAGATCTGGCCGAGACGCTGGCCCTGGTACACGACATCGGCCACCCTCCGTTCGGCCATGCGGGGGAGAGGGCGCTCGACCGATGCTTGATCCGTCATGGCCGCCGGTTCGACCATAACCTGCATGCGCTGCGGATTGTGGAGCACTTTGAGCAGCGCTATGCGGCGCACCGCGGGCTCAACCTGACACTGGCGGTTCGCGAAGGCATTATCAAGCATTCGCGCGACTATACGGAGGAGCAGCAGCCTGAACTTGCGGAGTATTTTCTCGACCGGAGGCCGCCGCTCGAAGCGCAGCTGATCGACCTGGCGGATGAGATTGCGTACCTGACGGCGGACCTGGATGACGGGGTGGAGTCGGGCCTGCTGGAGATCGGCCATATATGCGAACATGTGGATGTGCTGGCGCGATGCTACGGGCGGGTGGAGCGGGAACACGCGGGGGTGGACTCGAAGTTTCTGTTCAACGAGGCGCTGCAGTTGATGCAGAACACCTTGACCGACGACCTGATTGCGACTACGGGACGCAATGCGGAGGCGATCGGCGCGGAATGCCTGGCCGATGTGCGGCGGCATCCTGAGCGGCTGGCGCAGTTTTCGCCGCAAGCGGAGGCAGAGCGCCTGCAGGAGAAGCGCTATCTGTACGACACGCTGTATACCTGCAAGGCTTTGAAGAACGAACACGACAAGGCCGAAGAGGTGGTGACGACGCTCTTCGATTTCTGGATCAACGACCCTGAAGAGCTGCCGGGCAACCACTTTGGCGAGGTGGAGAACGAAGGGCTGGCGCGCGTGGTGGCGGACTATATTGCGGGCATGACGGACAGCTTCATTCTGCTGCAGTATGCGCAGGTAAAGCGCGCGGTGCGGTGGTAGGCGGATCTTTGATGGTGCCTGTTTGGTGAAGAAAGACGGGACCCGGTGTTTCGGCCGCTGTAGAATTCCAGCCATATGAACTTCAACCCGGCGAACATTACGGCGCTTGTGATTGCGGCCAGCTTTGCGGCGGGGTTGAACATCTATGCGACGATCCTGACGCTTGGCCTGCTGGCGCGTACGCGTTGGGTGGCGCTGCCGCCGGGGCTCGACTCGCTGGGGCACACGTGGGTGCTGGTGGTGTGTGGCATTCTGTTCGCGGTGGAGTTTGTGGCGGACAAGATCCCGGCGTTCGATCTGGTGTGGAACGCGTTGCATACGGTGGTGCGGGTTCCGCTGGCTGCGCTGGTTGCGTACCATGCGACGTCGCAGCTTTCGCCGGAAATGCAAATTCTGGCGACGGCGATTGGAGCTGTGGTGGCGCTGGCGGCGCATAGCTCGAAGACGGCTTTGCGTGCCGTTGTAACGCCGAGCCCGGAGCCTGTTTCGAATATTGCCCTGAGTACGACCGAAGATGTGGCGGCGGTGGGGCTGACGTGGTTCGCGACGCACCATCCGCTGGTGGCGGCAGGTATTGCGCTGGGATTGCTGGCGGGGGCGGTTCTGGCTGCGCGGGTGCTTCTTCGTGCGGTGCAGAGGCCGTTGCGGCGGCTGTTTGGGATGAGTGAGCGGGCGGAGCTGGTCGCTCCTGATACCTCGGAGTGATGTTGCCCAAAGACAGGGCCTGCCGGCCGGGCCGCCTGCGCGGCGTGCGGTCACTTCGTGACGGGTATATCCCTTTGGTGGGCGCTCCCGTTGGTCGCGGGGGAGAATGATCCTTGCCTGCCTGCGGGGCCACTCCAGGCGTGCGCGCTTGCGGTGGTATTCTAGCCAAATCTTTACGCGCCGAGGGCCCTACACTTCCCATGTCTATGCCGAATGTTCCCGAATCCGATCCTTCTACTGAATCAACCGAATCGTTCGACCAGATTCTTTCGCAGTTTGAGCAGAGCCATACGCGGCGTTCGGCCGAAGACAGCAGGCAGCTTTCCGGGACGGTCGTGGCGGTTTCGGTGGATTCGGTCTATGTCGATATCGGGTATAAGACGGAGGGCGTGCTGCCGCTTGCGATCTTTGAGAGCGCGGGAGAGACGGTGGAGCCTGGAAGCAAGCTGCTGGTGTCGGTGAAGGGGCGCAATGAAGAGGGGTACTACGAGCTGTCGCGACTGCGGGTGGAGCAGCCGAAGGACTGGACCGCGCTCGAGAAGGCGTTTGAAGAGAAATCGGTGATCAGCGGCACGGTGACCGGCGTGGTGAAGGGCGGGCTGACGGTGGATGTGGGGGTGCGGGCGTTTATGCCGGGCTCTCGCAGCGGGGCGCGCGATGCGGCGGAGATGGAGAAGCTGGTGGGGCAGGAGATTCGCTGCCGGATTATCAAGCTGGATGCGGCGGAGGAGGATGTAGTGGTGGACCGCCGCGGGGTGGCGGAGGAGGAGGAACGCTCGACCAGGGAGCAGCGGTATGCGCAGATCCAGGAGGGCGACACGGTTTCAGGGACGGTGCGGAGTCTGATGGACTATGGCGCGTTTGTGGATATTGGCGGGGTGGACGGGCTGCTGCATATCAGCGATATGGCTTGGGGGCGGATAGAGAAGCCGGCCGATGTGTTGACGGTGGGGCAGACGATCGAGGCGAAGGTGCTGAAGGTGGAGCCGGCGGGGAAGAGGATTTCGCTGGGGTTGAAACAGCTGCAGGCGCACCCGTGGGACAAGGTTGCGGAGAAGTACCAGGCGGGAGAACGGGTGCGGGGCGCGGTGACGCGGGTGACGGACTTTGGCGCGTTTGTGGAGCTCGAGCCGGGGATCGAAGGGATGGTGCATGTCTCGGAGATGTCGTGGGCGAAGAAGGTGCGCACGCCGGGCGATATGGTGAAGCCGGGGGATGTGGTGGAGGTGATGATTCTCGGAGTGCAGGCGGCGGAACGAAGGATGTCGCTGGGGTTGAAGCAGACGCTGGGGGATCCTTGGGTGGATGCGGCGGCGAAGTTCTCCGTGGGTTCGCAAGTGGAGGGACCGGTGACGAGTTTCACGAAGTTCGGCGCGTTTGTGCAAGTGGCGGATGGGGTGGAGGGGATGATTCACGTGAGCGAGATCAGTGCGGAGAAGAGGATTGAGCGGCCGCAGGATGTGCTTCGCGCAGGGCAGGTGGTGAAGGCGAAGGTGCTGGAGGTGGACAAAGACAAGCGGCAGATGCGGCTAAGCATGAAGCAGCTGGTGCCGACGGGATTGGACGAGTACCTTGCCGAGCATGCTGAAGGGGATGTGGTGACGGGGCGGCTGATCGAAGTGGCGGGGGATCGAGGAAAAGTCGAGCTGGGTGAGGGGATTGTGGCAAGCGGAGGGCTGCGGGTGGAAGAGGTTGCGGAAGAAGAGAAGCCGGTGGGGGCGGGACTGGATCTGGGTGCGCTGGGTTCTTTGCTGTCTGCGAAGTGGAAGAGCGGACCAACGGCAAGTGTGGCGAAGAAGGAGCCGGCACGGGTGGGAGAGATTCGGCGGTTTCGGATCGCGGTGCTGGACCGGGATGCCAAGCGGATTGAAGTGCAACTGATATAGCAGTTTCGATGAAATTTGGCCTGGTTCGTCGGGGGGCGGGGCCACAGTGCAGCGTCTCTGCGATATATTGGAATTATCGTGTCCAGCCGGGACTTCAGGCCGAAGCAGCAGGGAATGGGGAGAATTCTCCTTGCGTTGCTGTGCGTTCTGCTGGTGGTGGCTTGCGGCACGATACAAGCTGCGCACATGCATCCGGTGGGAGATGTTTCGCATGCGGATTGTGCGCTGTGCGCGACGGCCCATCTGGCGGTGCAGGTGGTGCAGCCGGCGATGATGCTGTTTGCGGCCCGGGTCTCGTCCCCGGTCGAGACGCTGGCTCCGCCGGTACGAAGAAGCACCTTTACGACGTTTGCGCTGTATACCCGCCCCCCGCCTGCTGACCTCTTTTCCGCCTAGGAAGACGTCAAAGAACTCAGGCTCATATTTAAAAGGGGAAGTCCATGCATACGTCAGGTCGACGAGCCGTTCTCTCAGTATTCGCGTTTCTGTTGTTGTATGTTCAACCTGCCTTGTGGGCGCAGGCCGCGGGAAATGCAGGAAGCATCACGGGGGTTGTGACCGATACGACGGGCGCCATCATTCCGGGTGCTTCGGTTACGGTGGTTAATCCGGTGAGCGGTTTGAGCCGGACCAGCGTTGCGGATAGCGACGGGCATTTTCAGTTCCTGAATCTGCCGCTTAATCCGTATCATCTCTCGGTGTCGATGAGCGGCTTTGCTTCTTACAGCCAGGACGTGCAGGTGCGCTCGCTGGTGCCGGTGCCGGTGAAGATAAGCCTGGCGATCGGGACGGCGTCGACGGTGGTCGATGTTACGGGAAGCGACCTGGTGGAGAGTGAGTCGACATTCCACACGGATGTTGATCGCGGCATGATCAACAAACTTCCCTTGGAAAGCCAGTCGTCTTCGCTGAGTTCGCTGGTAACGCTGTCTTCTCCAGGCGTCGCGGCGGACTCGAACGGGCTGTTTCATGGGCTGGGGGATCATGCGTCAAATTCTTTTTCGATTGACGGGCAGCCGATCACAGACCAGCAGAGCAAAGTGTTCTCCAACCAGATTCCGTCGAATTCGATCCAGTCGATGGAAGTGATCTCGGGTGCGCCTCCAGCAGAGTATGGGGGCAAGACGAGCCTCGTGATCCAGGTGACGACGCGGTCGGGGCAGGGAGTGACGAAGCCTAGCGGAAGCATCACGACCTCGTACGGCACCTTCGGTTCGGTGACCGGAGCGGTGGATCTGAGCTACGGAGGAAAGAACTGGGGCAACTTTGTCGAACTCGATGGGCTGAATACGGGACGGTTCCTCGACCCGCCAGAGTTTGTGGTCTTTCACGATAAAGGAAACGAGATTAATTTTTTCGATCGTGTGGATCGGCAACTAAGAGCTGCCGATTCGATTCATCTGAACCTGAACTACAGCCGGTCGTGGTTCCAGACGCCCAATGCGTACGACAATCTGAACGTGCAGAACGTGACGAGCGGCGGTGCGGGCGCGAATCCTGTGTTTAGCAGTGTGGGGCATACGGACCAACGCTCGAAGATCGGAACGTTCGATATAGCGCCGACATACACGCGGACGTTCGGGGACAACTCACTGTTCAACTTCGGCCCGTATATTCGCAAGGACCAGTACGATTACTATCCGAGCCGGGATCCGTTGTCCGACCTGGGGCCTCTGCAGAACCAGACGATTGCGCAGACCCGATCGCTGACGAACGCGGGTGTTCATACGGACTTTTCGTACGTGAAGGGCGTCAACAATATCAAGGTAGGCGGGAGCTATTCGCATACGTTTCTGCGGGAGAGCGACACGCTTGGTGTGGTGAATGCGGTCTTCAATGCGCCTTGCATGGACAACGCGGGCAATCCGCTGCCCGGTTACTCCGATCCGTCGCAGTGCCCGGGTGGGGCAGCAAACCAGAACGCAGGGTTCGATCCGGTGCTGCGGCCGTACGACCTGACACGTGGAGGTGGACTGTTCAACTTTGTTGGCAGGACGGACGTGAAGGAGATTGCGCTGTATGCGGAAGACCAGGTGAAGGCAGGGAACTGGCTGTTCAACCTGGGCATTCGAGGCGATCTGTACAACGGTCTGACGGTTGCGCGGCAGGCGGAGCCTCGCCTGGGAACGGCGTACACGGTGAAGGCGACCAACACGGTGCTGCGCTTGTCATATGCGCGGACGCTTGAGACGCCATTCAATGAAAATCTGGTGCTTTCGAGCAAGGGATGCGAAAGTGCGGTGCTGTCGCCTCTGCTTTCCTGCACGCCGGGCGTGTCGGGGAATCTGCAGCCGGGCTACAAGAATGAATTTCATGCGGGATTGCAGCAAGCGTTCGGCAAAAACCTTGTGTTCAGCGGAGATTACATCTGGAAGTACACGCACAATGCGTTCGACTTCAGCGTGCTGGGCAATACGCCGATCACGTTTCCTATCGACTGGCACAATGCGAAGGTTCCTGGATTCGCGTTGCGCGTGGATGTGCCGAATGTACATAACTTTTCGGCCTTCGTGGTGATGTCTTCGGTGGCGGCGCGCTTCTTTCCTCCGCAGGTGGCGGGAGCAGGCGCCACGGTCGGTCGCGCTGGATATCCGTTTCGCATCGATCACGACGAGCGTTTCAACCAGACCACACATCTGCAATATCAGATACCCAAGGCGCACATTCCGTGGGTGGGCTTCAACTGGCGGTTTGACAGTGGACTTACCGCGGGAGCGGTGCCGTGCTACAACGTGACGGACCCGAACAGCCACTGCAACCCGGACAACGGAGGTGCTTCGATTTCGATCAACGGGCAGCCTGGGATCGACCTGAGTGGTTTGACAGCGGACCAGCAATTTCAGGCAGGGCTTGTGTGTAATGGATTCAAGGCGACTCCCTTTGCGGGCATACCGGGAGGTCAGTGCCTGGCTTCGCAGTTGACCTCGAAGCTGGTGTCGATTCCTGCACCGGGCACGGAGAACGATGATAAGAACCCTGGACGAATCCAGCAGCGGAGCCTGTTCGATCTCTCTCTCGGAGAGGACAATCTGTTTGGCGGCGACAGATACAAGTGGAGCCTGCGCGTGACAGGCGTGAACATTACGAATCAATATGCCTTGTATAACTTTCTGTCGACCTTCAGTGGGACGCACTATGTGACCCCGCGTGCGTTGACTGCGGAGGTGGGATTTCATTTTTAGGACGGGCGGTTAGGGCAGTTAAGTAGATGCAACAATAGATGCCCTTCTGGCTGTCAACCAGAAGGGCATCTGTTGTTGCTGCAAGCTCTCACTTCAGGTTGTGGACTGCAGTTGCGATTGCCTGGAAAGCTGCTTCAGCGTCTCCTTGCTGAGTGGCTTTTCGTGCAGGAGGAGTTCTGCGGCGCGCACCCGCGGAGTGGCGTGGAACCAACGCTGGATGATGTTGCCTTTGAGCAGGTTGGTGACCGCAAGAAGGCACATACCCTGGTGGTGGGCCATCCACGAACGGACGAGTTGCGGGGAGGCACCTGCGGTGTAGTCGGCCGCTTCGTAGAAGCCGTAGGCGCCCATCCAGCCGAGCTTTGCCATGCGCCGGAGATTGGAGATGGTCTCGCTGCGCAGGATAGAGAGAGCGAGGAAGCTTGAGTAGGGCGAGATGACGGGTCCGTCTTCGGCGCCATACTTGAGGGCAAGCTTTGGTATGCCCCACGCCTGGTAGCCGTAGCGTCCCTGCGGGTCGGTTTTGGCAAAGCCCGACTCTGAGATGCCCCATGGAATGCCTTTGACGTGATCGCGCTGAATGCGAACGGCCGACTCCAGCGAGCGTGTGATGAGGGTGTTGGGGAAGCTGCGCATCCACAAGGCGGGCATCATGTATTCGAACATGGTCCCGGTCCAGGAGAGCAGTGCGGCGCGTCCCTGGACGAGCACGTGAGAGCGATCGAGGCGGAACCAGGACTGCTGCGGAATGTCTCCCTTGGCGACGGCCAGGAAGGAGGCGATGCGGGCTTCGGAGGCGAGCAGGTCGTAGCAGGCGGAATGGAGTTCGCCGGTGGCTCCGTCGTATCCGATAGAAAGCAGCTGCCTCGATTCGACGAGGAGGAAGCCATACTCCATGGCGTCGGCGTGGTGTTCGGCCTGCTCCGCGATAGCGGAAAAATCCTGTCGAAGCTGGGTGAGATGCTGCTGGGCTTTGGGCAGCAGGGCGCGGAGTGCAGCCGCGGCCAGTGCGTGGGGGGAGTCGGGTGGCGAGGACGCGACGGCAGAGGCGATGCGGAAGTCAAGTTTCGCGATGTAGTCGGGGGCGGATTCGAGGGTTGGGACGGTGCGGTCTTCGTCGCCGCTGAGCTGCGGCATGGTGAAGAGTGCGTCGAACTTCGGGAGCAGCCAGGGGGTATAGGTTTCTGCGAAGTTGAAGAACGCTGCCTGCCGGCGTGCGGCTTCGGCGTGAATCCAGTTCCCGGCCGAGGATTCTGTCTGCGTGGCCGAACTCGCCGGGGGCTGCGAGGAGAGCACAGAAGGTCGCGAGCCGGTTTGCGAAAGCGAGGGAAGCTCGGCGCGGATCAACTGCGCTTCTGAGAGATCCGGCGTGGCTGCATTTGCGGTAGAGGTGGGTATGCCTCCGAAGATGACGTTCAGATGCCGGAGCGTGGAGGCGGTCAGCAGGGGACGCTTGAGTAGGTCGAGTGCGCCGGTGTGCAGGGTGTAGAGCGAGGCGGCGAGGTTGCCGCTGTCCACGGCGGAGACGATGAAGGGTGGGATGGCTTTCAGCGTTTCGATGTCGTACCAGTTGTAGATGTGGCCGCGCTGTTTTTCGAGGCGGTCATATGTGGCGAGGGTGCCGAGGGTCGCCTGCGCGAACTCCGGCAACGTGAGGAACCCGAACTCGAAGGCGGCCTGGCGCGCGTTGAAGAGCATGCCGAGGTTGGTCGGTGAAAGTTTGCGAACCTGGTGGGTTCCTTGTTCTTCGACGTTGTCGGGAATGAGCCAGTGATTTTTTTCATCACCGAACTCGGAGAAATACCGCCAGATATGCAGGGCTTGCTGCTCAAGGAAGAGCGTGTCGTCGGCCGAGAGAGGGCCATCCTCACGGGTGGGAGAGGAGTTGAGCCAAAGCGCGACGGCAGGCGCAACAACCCAGAGGAGCAGGATGGGAGCGGCCGCGAAGAGGGAGTGGATGTTCGACAGGGCGAGGATGGCTGCGATGGCAAGCGCGACCAGGGGAGAGAGCTGAAGGTAGACGTCGATAGTGGTTCGTTTGGATCCGCCCGATTCTGCCTGTGCTGCGGTTTCCCACTCGAGCAGATGCTTGCCTGAGACCAGGCTTCTGCTGAGCGAGCGGACGATGGCGTCGAGCGACAGGAGCATGTGATGGGGCAGGAAGGTGAGATTGAGAATGGTGAAGCCGAAGGATGCGCCGAATGCAAGGAAACCTTCGCGCGCGCCCACCAGGCTCATCTTGAGCAGAGCCCGGCCGAGATTGAAGCACAGTTGAACGAGAACCGGAAGAAGCAGGAGAACGAGGCCGGCGATGGTCCAATAGAGCGCGCCGCCGGGAAGAATAAACCATCCGAGGAGAAAGAGCAGGAAGGTGACCGGTTCGACGAGGCTGCGGCGGAGGTTGTCGAGGATCTTCCAACGTGAGATGGTGCTGATGGGGTTGGCGACCATGCGGCCGGACTCGTCGGGTACACGGCCGAAGAGCCATTGCGCGATCTGCCAGTCGCCGCGCACCCAGCGATGCTTGCGGCGTGTGTGCGCGGAATAGTGGGACGGGTAGTCGTCGATTATTTCGATGTCGGTGACCAGGCCGGCGCGTGCGTAGGAGCCTTCGATGAGGTCGTGCGAGAGCAGGGCGTTGCGTGGGAAACGGCGATCGAGCACCTGGTGCAGGATGCTGATTTCGTAGATGCCCTTGCCAGCGAAGATGCCTTCGCCGAAGAGATCCTGGTAAACGTCTGAGACAGCGCGGGTGTAAATGTCGAACCCGGTTTCGCCGGAATAGAGTGCGGCAAGGCGGGAGCGCGAGGCAGACGACACACTGACGCCGACGCGAGGCTGCAGAATGCCATAGCCTTGCGTGACGATGCGAAGGCGCGGGTTGACGATGGCTTGGTTGAGCGGGTGGGCCATGGTGCCGGCCATGCGCGCGGCAGTACCGCGGGGAAGCTGCGTGTCGGAGTCGAGCGTGATGACGTAGCGGGCGCGTTCCAGCAGATCCATGGGACCGGCCTTGAGCGGGAAGCTGTCGTATTCGTGCAGGAGGAATTTGTTGAGGTCGAGAAGCTTGCCGCGTTTGCGCTCCCAGCCCATCCACACGCCCTGGCGCGAGTTGAAGACGCGGTAGCGATGCAGAAGGAAGAACGCTCCGCCTTTGTCCTGCGCGTACTTTGCGTTGAGCGCATTGACGTGTTGCACTGCAAACGCGGCGAGAGGGTGAGTGTCTTCGTCGAGAGGCTGGGCCTTGGTGTCGGGAAGATCGGTCAGGAGGCCGAAGTGGATGTTGCGATCCTGATTGGAGAGATAGCGCGCTTCGAGTTCATCGAAGAGTTCGCGAACCTGGGTTTCGTTGAGCAAAAGCGTGGGAACGACGACGAGAGTGGATGCGTTGTCGGGGACGCCTTTCGAAAAGTCGATCTTGGGCAGCGATTCGGCTTTCATCAGCGCGGTGATCATGTTGTTGACGAGGTCGACGCCACCCTGGGTTGCGGGAAGAAGCGCAAGCAGAAGGGCTATGATGACGGGCCAGAAGGCGTTGTGAGGAACCAGAGGTGCGATGATGGCGACGATGAGCAGAAGTGAAAGCGTGAAGATGCCGAGGATGTAGAAGTCTTCGTTCCAGCGGCGGAGCGCGGTGCGAATGCGTTCAATCGGCGGCGGATGATAGCCGATGCGCTCGCTGAGGAGAGGGAACCCTTCCGCAAAGAGGTAATAGCCGATGTGCATGGTGCGCAGCGCATGACGCGGGTCGGGATCGCCGGTAACACTGCTTTGCTGAGCGAGCTGCAGAGCGACCTGCGCGGTTTCGAGCTCGGACGCATCGGCGTGGCGCGCAAGGTTGGCCACACGCAGATGGTAGCTGTGACGCGTCTCGTCTTCCATCCGGCCAAAGACATCGCTTGGGTCCTGGCGTAGAACGGCGTCAAAGGCGATGAGAGGCTCGAGCACGGTGCGCCACTCGAACTGATTGAGGCGGCGCATGCTGTGCAGGATGGCCGAAAAGGGAGAGTGCTCGATCGAGGGGAGTGGGCCGGCGGCAAAGGCCTCGTCGGCGCGGTCGAGAATGAACTCAAGCTGCGCGAGTTTGAGCGCTTGCGGAAGCACGGTGATCTCTTCGAGCAGAAGCGCGTCGCGTTGCTGGGCCTGGTTGACATAGATGGTGAGCGATTCAGGAGACCAGATGCCGTGGGCGGTGGAGAGGTATCCCTCGGAGAGGTTGACGGCGCGGGGGAGTTCGCCGTCGGGCTCTACGCGGACATGAGGGAGTGCAGCGAAGGTGGCGCGGGTGTCGTCACCGACGATCAGCGCCGACTCCAACATGCGTGTGCTTTCGAGCAATTCGAGCTCGGGTGTGAGCTCCTGAATATTTGCGGTCTTGCGGCAGGCGCGGAGAGTTTCGGAGAGGCGTTGCTTCAGACGGGCCAGGCGTGCGGGGAAGCCTCCCGTGCGGGAATCGTGCGACACCATCTGCCACTGCGCGCTGAGCGACGTTGCGCAATGCCGCAGCTCCGCCTCAGAGACATCGGGCTTCTCCGGCAAGCCTGCGGTCGGCAGCTCCAGCAGAGGTGCAGAGGGAGGCAAAGCGTGCTCTGAAACGTTCGGATCCTCTGAAAACGGCGCCATGATCCCTTTCTCACTACCGTTTGTCCGCTGAGGCGGAGATTCTATGAAGTCAGATCTTGTTGATATTGCTGGACAGTGAGATGCGGACGGGGAACTACCTGTAGCTTGCAGCCTGCATCTCAAACATGCTCGCATAGACGCCGTTGCGGTCCATGAGTTCTTTGTGGTTGCCTTCTTCAATCAGACGGCCGCCCGAGAGAACGACGATGCGGTCGGCCATGCGCACCGTAGAAAAGCGATGCGAGATCAGCAAGGCCATTTTGCCTTCGGTGAGTTCGGCGAAGCGCTCGAAGACTTCGAGCTCACTGCGTGCGTCGAGAGCTGCGGTGGGTTCGTCGAGAATCAGCAGGTCCGCATCGCGAAGGTAGGCGCGGGCGAGCGCGATCTTTTGCCACTCGCCGCCGGAAAGCTCGACGCCGCCTTCAAATCTGCGGCCAAGCATCTGGTCGTAGCCGCCGGCGAGTTTGCCAACGACGGTGTCGGCGAGGCTTTTGTGTGCGGCCAGCTCGAGATCGCTTTGCTGATGCATCTGGTCGACCCGGCCCACCGCTATGTTCTCGCGCGCAGTCATTTCAAATCGCATGAAGTCCTGAAAGATGACGCCGATATGGCGGTGCAGGTCTTCGAGCGAATACTCGCGGAGGTCGATTCCGTCGAGCAGAATCTGGCCCTCGGTGGGATCGTAGAGCCGGGTGATGAGCTTGACGACAGTGGTTTTCCCCTGGCCGTTTTCGCCGATCAATGCAATTCTTTCGCCCGGAGAGAGGGTGAGATTGAAGTTGCGCAGCACCGTGCGCTCGGTGCCGGGATAGGTGAAGGAGACGTTGCGGAACTCGAATCCACGCTGGATAGGATGTGGCGTAAGAAAGCCATTTGGGTTCGACTGCACGGTAGGCTTCATGTCGAAGAACGCGATGAGGTCGGTAAGGAAGAGCGCCTGGTCGGCGATGCCGGAGGCGGTAGAAAAGACCTGCTGCAGGTTGGAGCTTGCCTGCTGGATGGCGCCGGTAAGGAACGAAAACTGGCCCAGGTCGTACGCGCCATGCAGGGTTCGCCAGATGACGTAGACGTACGCTGCGTAGTAGCCCAGGGTGCCGATGATGCCGAGCAGGCCGCCCACCAGGAGCTTCGAACGGGAGAGTGCAACATCTTCGCGGTAGATCTGGTTGGCAAGGGTCTGGAAGCGGTCGGTAAAGAATTTGTGCAGGCCGAAGAGCTTGACTTCCTTTGCGCCTTCGCGGCTGCCGGCTACCTGGCGAAGGTAGTCCATCTGCCGCTTGGCTGGGGTCTGGCGGAAATTTTTCGCGTAGCCGAGGAACGCGTAGTGAGTCTCCCCCAGGAAGGAGGGGAGCACTCCGAATGCCATGAGCAGAAGGAGCCAAGGCGAGGCGAGAACGAGAGCGACAGAAAAGATAAGCGTGGTGATGACTTGCTGAAAGAGCCGTCCCATCAGCTGAATCATGGCGAGACGGTCGGTGGCCTGCACGCGGGCGCGCTCGAGGCGGTCGTAGAAAACGGGATCTTCGTAGGTGGTGAGGTCGAGCTGCGCGGCCTGCTCCATCACGCGAACGCTGACGTGCTGGGTATACCGGTTGGCCAGCAGGGAGTCCGAGTAGTCGACAGCGCGGGTGAGAAGGCCGAGCAGTACGTTGAATGCCACCTCCGCAGCAACGAGCTTCCAAAAGTCGGCGGGAAGCGGCTGGTGTCGCAGGACGACGGAGATGTCGTTGATGATGGCTGCCGCGACCTTGACGATGCCGAATGGGACGGTAGCAACGAAGATACGGAGGGCTATGCCCCAGGAGACAACCGCCGGTCCCGACTCCCAAAGGATGCGGAGCACCGGAGGCATGTTTCGCAGTGCACGTAAACGGTCACGCCACGGGCTCTCAGCATCGACACGGTCTTTCAAGTGGCTCCTGGAATTGTAAGTGGGGATTTGGGATCTTTCCTTCCACTATAGATGCGTGGATGCGAGCAGGTGTTGGATTCTCACCCGTGTCGGGAAGAGCGCTCGCTCCAACGGGGCTGGGCCGGGGCTCAGCTTTGAACTCGCAGGGTTGTCGCGGCATGTTGCAGGACGTGTCTACAGGTCGGCGAAGATGTCGGTGTAGTCCCGGAATTTGTAGTCCTTGCGGCGCAGGCGTCCGGTGGACCAGGACACCTCGGCCTGGAAGCGTTTGGTGCGCGAGATATGGTCGGTCAGGACGCTGATCGCCTTTGCGGTGTTTCCGGCGGCGAGAAAATCGACCAGTTTCTGATGCTCATCGAAGACCTTACTGCGATAGATGGAGGTGTTCATGAAGCGATATCGCAGTGCCTCAATACTGTGCCGGATGGTTGCGTAGGACTCGGTGAGGTACTGATTTCTGCAGTAATGGAAGAAGCATTGGTGAAACTCGGTGTCGAGCACGTTGCTTTCGAGGCGATCGGCGGAGCTGTAAGCCTTCTTCATCTGCCGTGCGATCCTTTTCAGCGAGGTGACCAGGGATTTTGCATCATTCTCCATGGACAGGCGAAGGGCGCACTCTTCCAGGAGGCTGCGGAAATCGCAGAGTTCCTGGATCTGGCGACGGTTCGGACTGAAGACGTAGCTGCCCGATTGCGGAATGACTTCGACCAGCCCCTTGAGCCGCAGCTCGCTCAGGCTCTCGCGAATGGGCGCCTTACTGACTCCTAGCGCCTTGGCCAGATCGTTTTCAGACAGCGGCTCTCCTAAATCGAGCTTGCCGTAGACGATCGCCTTGAGAATTTTTTCGTACACAATATGTGCAAGCTTGGTGTCGGGTGCCTCTGCACGGAGTTCCTCATGTCCGTGCTCCTGGATCTGGACTGGAGGCTTGAGTGGAAGTTTCTTCTTCACAAGGCACCTGCGGCAGTGAGGAGACGTTGCGCCGACGAAGACGCGGCGAAAGCACCACGTGGAATAGGCTGCGCGGTCTGGCTGAAGACTGGAACAGGCTGGCGCGTAGAGGTCTGGAAGAGACGTTCCATTCCGGATGGAAGGATGCGTTGGAGGCGGCCACGAAAGGAATTGATTACTCTGGCAGAGGTCATAGGGAAGATGTCGGTAAGCTCCAGGGACGAATTTGACCGATATGCCGCGAAGAGAAACCGGATCGGTCCCGGATTATATCTGGAATAACAGTTTGTGGCACAGCTTCTTTCCGCGAGCGGCTTTGGATGCAGAGACTTTTGAAAAGTTTACAGAGTTCCCAGTGGGGGAGGAAGCGGGATTTGGACGTTTCTGAGTATGGGCGAGATCGAGTCCGGACCCTGTTGCCAACTCTGTAAGGGTGGCGCCCGTTGCGTACTGACCGATTTTGATTTGTCTCCCGTGCGCTGCTATAAAGAAGCGCTGCGGCGGGAAAGGTTACGAGCCGGACAGAGCCTATGGAAAGATCCGCGTTACGCGAAGCGCCGGAGCCAGAGCAGAAGACGAAAGGCTGGCAGCTCGCGGTCTCTTCGGGCATCCTGGGATGGGTGCTGGACGCCTTTGACTTCTTCGTCGTGGTGTTTCTGTTTGACACGCTCGCTGCTCACTTCCACGTACAAAAGTCGTCGGTCGTCTACACGCTTACGCTCACGCTTGCGATGCGTCCCCTGGGCGCGCTCGTGTTTGGCGCGATGGCGGACAGGTTTGGACGCAGACGCCCGCTGATGATCTGCGTGCTGTATTTCTCGCTGATCAGCGTGCTGACCGGTCTTGCGCCGAGCTTCGTTGTGTTCGTCGTCATGCGTGCGCTCTATGGCTTTGGGATGGGCGGGTATTGGGGAATCGGCGCATCCTACGCGATGGAAAGCTCTCCGCGGCGGCTGCGCGGTATCCTCTCGGGCCTGATGCAGGCTGGGTATCCGATGGGCTATCTGTTGGCTGCAGTTGCGATGCAAACGGTGGCACCGAGCCTGGGCTGGCGTGCTGTCTTCTTTGTCGGTGCGCCGGTCGCCCTGGTGATTGTTGCCCTCACGTGGCTTGCGCCGGAGTCGAAGGCGTGGCAGCAGCAACGCGCGCCTTCAATCAAAAGAATATTCGCTACGGTGCTGCAACACTCGGGAATATTTTTCTATCTGCTGCTTCTAATGTCCGCGCTGCTGTGCCTGTCGCACGGCACCCAGGATCTCTATCCTGATTTCCTCAAGTGCGTTCCCGCGCTCGCGGCACGCACCGTGCTTGGCATGAAGATGCTGTACGGCATCCCGATTCTGTATAACATCGCTGCAATCGTCGGGGCTCTCCTCTTCGGGCAGATGTCGGAGAAGATCGGCAGACGGTATGCCGTAATGCTCGCGCTGATGGTGTGCCTGCTATCAATACCGGCATGGGCTTTCGGATCGACGATGCTTGCCCTTGTGCTTGGCTCGAGCTTCATGCAGCTGGGGGCGCAGGGCGCATGGGGCGTCATTCCGGCCCACATCAATGAGCTCTCTCCTGACGCCGTGCGCGGGCTGTTTCCTGGGCTCGTTTACCAACTGGGATTTGTGCTGGCGTCGCCGGCAACCGCGGTGGAACTGATATTGCGCGACCACCTGGGCTATCGTTGGGCGCTGACAAGCTTCGAAGCGTGCGTCATCTTCGTGCTGCTGCTCATGTTCTGGTGGGGACCGGAGGCGAGGGGCCGAAGTTTCGTAACCGGGACTTCAGACTAGAAGCCTGCCGCCACCGTGCGCGAACCTACAGGCTGTGCAGGTAGGCCAGCAGGTTGTCCGTGTCCTCTTTCGTGAGGACGCCTTTGAACGAGGGCATTTTGTTCCTGCCGTTTTGCAGGATTTGCCTGACCTGCGCGTCAGTTTTGCGGGGATGTGGCTTGCTCAGTTCGCCGTGGAGACTCGGCCCGAAACGAACCTGATCGGGGAGGACCGAGTGGCACTGAAAGCAACGTTGCGTAAAGACCTGCTGGCCGGCGTGGACCGCCTGTTGCTTTGCAGCAGCCTTGGACTGAGCGTGTGCGGGAACGGCTGCGGCCATCATGAGAAGTGCGGACAGGATCAGTTGCGGTGCAGAAGACAAAGTATTCACCCTCGTAAAAACTGCGTGTCAGTTCGTGCAGATGTACTGAACATGCGCTTCGATTAATGTAGCGCAGCTGTTTCAGCTCAGGCAAACGGCGGCTGTTCGAGACTGCTCTGCTATTCCAGTAGGATGCCGGCGCTGCTCGCATCGTTTGCCTTTGCGCTTCGTTGTCTCTTAGCTCGATGCGGCATTCCACGTCATGGCAGGGAGAACGCAACGTACATGCCTCCCCTGTCCTTTGGGGTGTCCTTGCCTCCGGCTGCGGCGATCACGACGAACTGCTTCCCGTCCACCATGTAGGTTGCCGGAGTGGCAACGCCGGCGAATGGCAGTACAGTCTCCCAAAGCAGCTTGCCGGTGTGGCTGTCGAAGGCGCGGAACTTTTTGTCGTACTCGGTGGCACCGATGAAAAGCAGGCCACCGGCAGTGACGACGGGCCCCCCATAGTTTTCGCTTCCCGTGTCTCGCAGACCTTTGGCGACGAGTTCTGGGTACTCGCCAAAAGGTATCTTCCAAAGATATCTGCCTGTGTTGAGATCGATGGCGTTCAGGGTTCCCCAGGGAAACTGCACTGCCGGATAACCATCCGGATCGTAAAACTTTTTATATCCCGTCAGGTGATAGGGAACCGCATGCGTCGCGGCCGGATCGGAACTGCTGGTCGCCGCCACCGCAGCTTCCATCTCTTTCCACTCTTTGTGAGTGCCTGCGGGCTGTCCAGCAAGGTACCGGATCAATGCTGTGACATCGTCGTCCTTGAGGTCTGGAAAGGCAGGCATCCTTCCTCTGCCTCCGCGGACTGTCTTCGCAATCTGATCATCGGATAGCCTCTGGCCGATGTGGATGAGAGAGGGGACGGCGGGCGGCTCCCCTGCGTGGTCCACTCCATGACACATGCTGCATCGCTTTTGGTAGATATCCTGACCGGTGCTGGCCGGGGGTGGAGGAATTCTCAGCGAGGCGAGAAAGGAGATGTTGTTGGCATTGATGTAGATCACTCCTGTCGCGGGGTCGACTGCGGAGCCGCCCCATTCCGCGCCGCCGTCGAGCCCCGGAGTCACAAGCGTTTCCTTGTTCAGACTCAACGGAAGGAACTGTCCCCCACTGCGATATTGTTTGAACTGCTGAACCGCCCAGGCGTGGGCTTCCGGCGTGCGTGTGGTCAGCGTGTCGCCGGTCACAGTCTGCCGGGCAAAGGGCTCGGGCAACGCAGGAAGCGGTTGCGTGAGCGATGCTTTTTCGCCGGGCACCGTACTCGCTGGATACGGCGAGTTTTCAATTGGAAAAAGCGGCTGGCCATTGGTTCGATCGAACAGGTAGACGAAGCCCTGCTTGGTTGTCTGGGCTATCGCGTCGATGCGTTTCCCATCGTGCGTGACTGTGAGCAGACTGGGAGGGGCAGGGAAGTCACGGTCCCAGATGTCATGGTGTACGCCCTGGAAGTGCCAGATTCGCTTTCCCGTTGCAGCATCGAGCGCGAGCAGCGTATTCGCAAACA
This sequence comes from Acidobacteriota bacterium, assembly GCA_030853485.1. Classification (GTDB taxonomy): domain Bacteria; phylum Acidobacteriota; class Terriglobia; order Terriglobales; family Acidobacteriaceae; genus Edaphobacter. The sequence goes on along the minus strand of JALYVA010000193.1, from coordinate 43,742 downwards.
GATCATCGCCGACGCGGTCGCCGCCATAGAAGTCCGATACTGCGGAGCCCGTGGGGACGTACACGATACCGCGCTTTGCATCGAGCGCCATGCCCGTCCAGTTGTTCGCCGCGCCCGCAAAGGCCCAGGCATCTTTTGGCCAGGTCTGGTACCCGAACTCGCCCGGATGCGGAATCGTATGGAAGCTCCAGCGCAGTGCTCCCGTTCGCACGTCGAAGGCGCGTATGTCGCCCGGTGGGGAGGGATAGTCCTCTGGATTCCTGCCTCCAAGAATGATCAGGTCTTGGTAGACGATTCCCGGCGCGGTCAATGCAATGGACTGCTGGGCATAGTCGCCGCGTAGAGCTTTGCGGAGATCGATCCTGCCGTTCTCTGCGAAGCTGTCGACGGGCCGGCCGGTTGCCGGATCGAGCGCGTAAAGAAAGTTCATCACTCCTGCGAACAGACGGCTCTGCTTTCCGTCCGACCAATAAGACAGGCCGCGAATCGGCTGCGTGCCCACGATCGTCGAATCGAACTTCCACAACAGCTTGCCTGTCGTTGCGTCGAGCGCGATCACCTTCTGGCTGGGCGTGCATGCGTAGAGTATTCTGCCGACGATGATCGGGCTCGTCTCCAGGCCTCCATCCTCTTTGCTGTCGTACTGCCACGCAACCCGCAGCCGGCCGACGTTGCCACGGTCAATCTGGGTCAGGGGCGAATAGTGGTCCTGCTCCTGTTGTCCACCATAAACGGGCCAGTCGACATTCTGCTGCGCGCGCGGTTGGGCGTGGATTGAAGCTGCGGCCAGCGCGACGAGGGCACAGCCAAGGAGGTTGATCTTTAGCCAGCGAGACTTTGTTCTGGGCTGTACAGAGGAAGGCGGGCAAGTCCACATAACCGGCCATGCTATCACGGCTGGAATACCAGTTTCTGGCGTAGGGCGGGCTCCGGAACACTTGCACGGAGCAGGGCGAGCGTAGCTAAATACCCCCTTGCTGCGATCGGTAAGCGGCTTCGGCAGGGCGAAGGTACTCGGTGGATCCGGGGATCTGCTGCCTAGCCAATTTAGGTGGACCGCATCCAACGCCCCATATGTGTCGTGCGCACGGCGCGAGCATCTAATCCACATCGTGCACCATGAAAGAATGCAACCATGCGAATCGCTTACCTTGATTGTTTTGCCGGAATCGCCGGAGACATGTTTCTCGGCGCGATGATCGACGCCGGCGTCCCTTCGCAGGTCCTGCAAGATGCGACCGCAGCTCTCAATCTGGGCGCCAGTCTCAAAGTGGAAACCGTGGATCGAAGTGGAATCTCTTGCACCAAAGTCCACGTCTTGGAAGGCGATCGGATTGCGGAAAAGATCCCGGCCACAACGCACTCGCACGCGCAAACTCTGGACCAGCCGGTACCGATTGTGGAGCAGGCCCCGCAGACAAAGGCCGGGCATACCCACCACCCGAAGACACAGCACATGCACAAGGCTGGACACGATCACACGCATGAGCAGGAGCACAGCCATGAGCAGGAGCACAGCCATGAGCACACCGCTCATACCCACGGGCGCTCGCTTTCCCAGATACGCGCTCTGATCCAGCAGGCTGCACTCGCCGAAGCAGTCAAACAGACTGCAATCCGCACCTTCGAACTTCTCGGGCATTCCGAGGCGAAAATTCACAATGTGCCCGTCGAGCAGATCCATTTTCACGAGGTCGGCGCCGTCGATGCTATCGTCGATATCGTTGCGGCCAGCGCAGGAATTCATCACCTGAACGTCGACGCATGGCATTGTTCGCCTATCAACGTCGGAGGTGGGATGGTCCAATGCGCGCACGGTACCTTTCCCGTCCCTGCGCCTGCTGCCGCCGACCTGCTACGCGGGATGCCCACCTACTCTGCCCACGTCCAAAAGGAGCTGGTCACGCCCACCGGTGCCGCGCTGTTGCGTGCTCTCAGTCCTGCCTTCGGACAGCAGCCTCCCATGCGCGTTGAACAAATTGGCTATGGCGCGGGCACCCGAAATCCGAAAGATTTTCCGAATGTTCTCCGGCTGCTGCTCGGAGAGAGCGTCGATGCCGGGGTGATGCCTTTTTCTGCCCATCACACACCAAAAGATTCTTCAGCTGAGGGTTCCAGTCACAAGGAAGTGCCGTCGCTCGCGCACAAGCATGACGCCGGGACCCAGCACGATTCCGAGACCGTCGTCGTGCTCGAGACCGCACTTGACGATCTCTCCCCGCAGGTTATCGCCTATGTGGCCGAGACGGCTCTCGTCAAAGGCGCACTCGATGTCATGCTCACGCCGGTCATCATGAAGAAAGGGCGGCCCGGTACGTTGCTTACCGTCTTGTGCAATCCTTCCGACAGCCATGCGATGGAGCACCTGATTTTGCGCGAGACCAGCACCCTCGGGGTGCGCATCCGCCACGATCGCCGCTCCTGCCTTTCGCGCAGCCACACGGCGGTGTCGACCGAATACGGCGAGATCCGTGTGAAGACCGGAACTCTCGCCGGCAAAATGCTCAACGCCGCGCCGGAATTTCAAGACTGCCGCGCCGCAGCCGAACGCCACAAGGTCCCGCTCAAGCGTGTCCAGCAGATGGCGATGATCGCGTTTGAGGCCAACCGGAACGCAAGATAAGGCGCGCTTGCTGACGGCCTGCGAGCAAGGTGCGGGCCGGCAAGAGAACCTGATCTCACTCTTCGACCACGGCCTTGACCAGATTGCGTGGACGATCGACGTCGATCCCACGGCTGATCGCCATCGTGTACGCCAGCAGTTGTAGCGGCACCACTTCCAGAATCGTCGAGAGCAGATCGCTGGTTGCAGGGATAGAAAGACAAGAGTCGCTGTACCGCGGAACCTCCTGGTCGCCTTCGGTCGCGAGCGCAATGATCTTCGCTCCCTGGTCGCGCATGTCTTTCATCAGCTGCAGCACCTTCGAGTAGCGCAGCACCGAGTCCGGGTCTTTCGCGTCGCATGTGGCCAGCATGATCAACGGCGCATCCTTGCCGACCAGCGCATTCGGGCCATGCTTCAGTTCGCCGGATGGATAGCCTTCTGCGTTCAGGTAGGCCGACTCCTTCAGCTTCAACGCACCTTCCCGCGCGATCGCATAGTGAACCCCACGGCCAAGATACAAGTACGTGCTTGCCTTCTCCAACTGCGGAGCAAGCGCCTCGATCTGCCTCTGCCACTCCGGAAGCGCATGGCGCAAAAGCCCTGGAAGCTCCTGCATCTGCCGCCCGTGAGACTCCGCCGTCTGGAGCGTCATCCGTCCTCGAAACCGCGCCAGCTGAAGTGCCAGACAGTACAGCACCGCAAGCTGGGTGGTGAAGCTTTTGGTCGCGGGAATGGCCTTTTCATTTCCGGCCAGAGTGGGCAGCGAAGCATCTGCCTCGGCCGCCATAGTGGACTGCGCGTTGTTTGTAATTGCGACCGTCGCCAGGCCACGGCCGTGGGCCTCGCGCAGGGCGGCCAGTGTGTCTGCCGTCTCGCCCGACTGCGACACCACAACGACGCCAGGGTTATGCAACGTATGCGTGGAACGGTAGGTGTACTCGCTCGCATACTCGACATCGACCGGAATGCCCGCAAGGTCTTCAATCATGATCTCGCCGGCAAGTCCCGCATGCCGGCTCGAGCCGCTGGCTGCAATCACGAGCCGTTCCCTGCGACCGAGCGCTTCGAGCGTGGTTTCGAACACCTTCGCTGCCGCCGGCGCTCCAGGAATATAGTTCGCAATCGTATCCGCGAAGGCCTGGGGCTGCTCATAGATTTCGCGCAACATGGCATGGGGAAATACGTTTTCGGAGGGCTGCTCGTCCTGCGTTGTCTTCATCGCGATCGCATCCATTCTTTACATTTACTCCTGCCGAGGTTAGCGGTAAATTCTTTGTGCCTCTGTAAGATCAAGCTTCTTCCCCGCGGCTTTTGGGAAAGGCCTTTCTCAGCAGAGGTATCGAAAGGTCTTCGCTTCCTATAACCTGTCTGGACGACTATACTGATATTGTCATACCGCCACAAGTGAAAACCCACACCGGAAGAGGTCTGTGGTTGCGGGAGATTCTGGTAGAGCGACATCGAACCGCATCCCCCGGCGCACTGTGATCCATGCAGGAACGTTGCCGACTGAGGCACACAGGCAATCTCGGCAACCGGCGAGCTGTGGCTCGCGTGATACAAGGGTCGGAATGAGGAAAGGGCAGGAATGATCAGCAGCATCGCGGCGCGACATCTCCAGAGCGGCACACGAAGCGTGGCCTATCCGCTGGTTTCAATCGAAGATGGCCATATCATCGGCATCGCCAGCCTGACTCCGCAGGAGCATGCGCGGGTCGAGGCGACGCATCGTTTCGATGAGGCGACCCTGGTTCCGGCGTACCTGGATATTCACGTACACGGTTGTGCCGGCCATGACGTCATGGAGGCCACTCCGGACGCGCTGCATGCTATCGGATCCTATCTCGCCACGCGCGGAGTAGGCGGCTTTCTGCCCACCACGGTGACTTCTCCCCATGACGAAACCCTGCGCTCGCTCTCCGGTTTGGCAGCGCAGATGAGACGTTCTCCGCAGGAATACCACACGGAAGCGACGCCCTTGGGCATTCATCTCGAAGGGCCGTTTCTCTCGCACTCCAAACGCGGCGTCCACACCGATGCTTTGCTCGAAGTCCCATCGATTGCGCTGTTCGATCGCTTCTGGCAGGCCGCCGAAGGCTGCATCCGGTTGATGACCATCGCTCCCGAACTACCCGGAGCGACGGAGTTGATTGCGCATGCCACAGCACTGGGCGTGCGCTGCAGTCTCGGCCACAGCGATGCCCGGGTCTCGGAGGCGCAGGCCGGGTTCAGCGCGGGCGCACGCTCGGCCACCCACACCTTCAACGCCATGCGCGCACTTGACCATCGTGAGCCTGGCCTCGCTGCCTTTGTACTCGATGAAGCCGGGCTCTTTGCCGAGATCATCTGCGATGGCATACACGTGGACCCCGTCATGGTGCGGCTGTTCTACAAGGCAAAAGGCGCTGAAAACATCATCCTGGTCACCGACGGCATGAGCGCTACCGGAATGCCCGACGGCGTGTACATGCTCGGCGGCATGGAAGTCGAAGTACGCAATGGACGCTGCACCTCACACGGTGTGCTGGCCGGCAGTGTTCTTACGCTGGACCGCGCCGTGCGCAACTTCGTGCAGTTCACTGGTGCGGACATCAAGGTAGCTGTAGCGGCGGCCACCCGGAATCCTTCCCGCCTGATGGGGCTCGATGAGAGTTGGGGGAGTCTCGAGGTCGGCAGGGCGGCCAATCTGACGGTGCTCTCGCCGTCTGCCGAGGTCCTGCAGACTTTTCTCGGTGGGCACCCGGCGATGCAGATTTAGCAGACGCGAGCGGGTTGCAAAGCCAAAGCGGAAAATCGGAACCGGCGAAGCACTTTGTCCGCAAATCTCCATCGCAGGACTCTGACGCCCGCGCGGCAACGCACGTTTGCACAACTGCCTCCGCGCCGGTTGCGCCGTCTATGTACAAATGTATAGACTGCGACACGGGAGCTAAGTCCAAGCTTCAGGAGATCCAGTGTCAAAAGCTACAACGCAAGACTCCGCCTCGGTCCAGCCGCTGGACAAGAATGGCTTCATCCCCTTGTACTTCCAGATCCAGCGCACGCTGATGGAACGGATCCGCTCCGGAGAACTCGGTGAAGGCGATCCTCTGGAGTCCGAAGAGGAGCTTGCCCGCGTCTACCAGGTCAGTCGAATGACCGCGCGGCAGGCACTGCATGGGCTCAAGACCAGCGGCTACGCCTTCAGTCAAAAGGGACGCGGCACATTCGTCACTCGGCCCAAGCTTGAAAAAAACATTATGCACCTCCGCGGCTTCACCGAAGACATGAAGCAGCGCGGCATGGTGCCCACCTCGCGCCTGCTCGGGCAAACCACCGTCAAGGCCACCAGCGAACTCGCCGAGCAATTGAAGATTGAAGAGAATGACGCCGTGATGCGTCTGCGCCGCCTGCGCCTTGCGGACGGCATACCCATGGCGCTCGAAGAATCGCATATTCCACTCAAGCAGTTTCCCGGCCTCGAGCGGTCCGACTTCACCAAGCAATCGCTGTATTTCATCCTTCGTGAAAACTTCGGCGTTCGTGTCGCCTGGGCCGATGAGGTAATCGAGGCACTTCCGGCGACGCGCGAAGAGTCGGATCTGCTCACCATCCCAAAGCGCGCGAGCGTCCTCTCGATCTCACGCATCATCCTGACCACCGAGGAGATTCCCATCGAGGTGGCCTGCTCGCGCTATCGGGGCGACCGTTATCGCGCTTCCATCCGCGTTCCCACCACCACTATTGAGTAACTGCGGGGCTCTCCAACGCACCGGTGGCGCCCACGTTGCGATGTCCGCTGAGCGCGAAGTAGACCAGGTAGGCATAGCACAGCAGCACGATGACGAAACTGTGCTGATAGCCGAATGCGTCGGCGAGGAATCCCTGCACCTCCGGGATCACCGCGCCTCCCACCACCATCGTCACCAGGATTCCCGAACCCTGGCTGGTGTACCTCCCCAGCCCATCGACTGACAGCGGAAAGATGCACGGCCACATGACGGAATTGAACAGGCCGCACGCAACGATTGCCATCGCCGCGTGACCATGCCCGAGAATTGCCGTCGCCACCAGCACCAGCGCCGCCGACGCAACAAACGCCAGCGCACGCTGCGCCCTGATCTTGCGAAGCGCGACGAAGCCGATAAATCTTCCGACCATCGCGCCTCCCCAATATAAGGACACGTAGCGGGCGGCCGCTGCATGGGTCATGCTCCCCATCGCAGGCTGCCCGAGGAAGTTGATCAGCAGGCTGCCGATCGCCACCTCCGCGCCGACATAGAAGAAGATCGCCAGCGCGCCCAGGCGCAGGTGCCGGAACTTCCAGGCGCTTCCACCCCGAGCGTCCCGTTCCCCGTTCTCCTCGATTACATCCGGCAGATGGACCGACGCCGTGAGTGCGGCCATCAGGAACGCAAATACGGCAAGCACCAGGTAAGGAACCCGCACCGAGCGCGCTAGCTGAGCAGAAGTTGCTCCCGCAGCAATAAAGATGAACGCCGCACCGACCTTCGGCGCAATTGTGGTTGCAATGGAGTTGAAACCGCCGGCCAGGTTCAGCCGCGACGACGCCGTCTCAGGCGTTCCCAGCGCCCCGACATAAGGATTGATGGCCACCTGAAGCAGAGCCAGCCCACTGCCCACCACAAACAGCGCAAACAGAAACAGAGGGTAAAAAATAATCACCGATGCCGGAAGAAATAACAGCAGCCCCAGCCCCATGGTCGCAAGCGCCGCCACAATACTGGCCTTGTACCCGATTCTTCCGACGATCCACCCGGAAGGCAGCGACATGACGAAGTACGCACCGAAGAAACAGAACTGCACCAGAAGCGCCGCCACATTGGTCAGGTGAAACAGGTCTTTGAAGTGGGGCACCAGGATGTCGTTGAGCGCTGTGATGAAGCCAATGCTGAAGTAAAGCGTGACCATCAACGCCAAAGGTATAGCGTAGTTGGTGTTGCTTGCCTGCGCCACACGGGCCGAGCCTTGCGTTGAATCAGGTCCCACCGTACCGAGAGCCATCAAAGGGTCCAATCTGATCCAAGAGGAGGAAACTTAGGTCTAGTTGACTATACAGCTACGGCTTTCAGTACAACAGCAAAATCTCCGGCCCGCTCTCACCACAGACCGCCTCCTGCGCCAGTTCATCGGCGCGTAGCCCCTACAAACCTCGCGGTAATCACCTGAGGCCGCGTGATCGCAGACCCCACCACAACCGCAGAAGCTCCCATCTCGAACGCCCTTTTGACTTCCTGTGGGTCGGTCACGTGACCTTCCAAGATCACCGGTACCTGAACGCTTTTGATCAACGCCTCGACCAGAGCCCATGACACCTCTCTCGCCCCCTTCGTCTCCGCCGTGTAGCCATAGAGAGTGGTCGCGACCGCATCTGCTCCGGCCGCCTCAGCCCCCAACCCATCCTGCAACGTCGCCACGTCCGCCAGCACCGGCAGCCGCAGCTCCTCGTGAATGCGCCGGATCAACTCCGGCCACGGCTCCTGTTCCGTCAATCTCCGTCGCGTGCAGTCGAGTGCAATCACGTCCGCTCCGGCATCACTAAGCGTTTGCGCCGCGGCGAAAGCGGGCGTGATGTACACCTCCCCCGCAGCGTCGTAGGTTTTTACAATCCCGATGATCGGCACGTCTGTCAGTGTCCGAAACGCCGCCACCCGTTCCGCTCCCTCGGCCCGCAGTCCCGCCGCGCCTCCTCTCAGCACAGAGGCAGCCATGCGGGTCAGGGCATCCAAATTCGCCAGCGGCTCGCCATCCGAAGCCTGGCAGGAGACAATCAGCTTTCCCTGCAGCCTTTCGAAAACAGGCACCTTCGAAGCCACACTCTGTCCCGCCATGCTATCGATTTCTCCGCTGCGCTCGCCTCACATGCAGCAAGCTCTTCTCAGCAGCCAGCTTATCCGCCCTGGCACGACGTGTCCATGTAGGTGGAGGTCGCCGCCCGCAACGGCCACGCACGTGCATACAATCAGCGCTGCCGATGCCGCACAAAACCAGTCTGCACTTGTGGCGCATGACGGCGCGCTGCAGACTCTCGGCTGGCACACCACATTCTGAAACCCCAAGCAAGACTAAACCTTGATCCCTGCATACAGGCCAGAGGGGGAACGCGAAGCATCTACCGACTGAGAAGCTGTGCCCGCAAGCTCGCGCACCTGCTGATTGCGTACCAGCAACTCCGCCACCAGCTGACGCAAGCGCAGATTCTCCGCCTCCAGCACGAGCATCCTTTCCGCCATGTTCTCCCCTCTGTCGATCGCATGCACTGCCCGCGCGCTGGTTTCGAACACCTCTTCCCGACGCAGGCTCACACGCCCCTCCTCACGGGATGAATCCTTCCTTATCTGGTTCCCGGTCTCCATCGAGCTCTCCCTTCCTGTTCGAAACTGCAACGCGGTGGCGTGTTCAGACATCTCAGTGCTGCTCGTCCGCCGAAGGCCCATACAGCGCCGGAACGCTCGCTTCGTTCAGTCGCATATACACCGTCAGCTGCCCGCGATGGTGCGCCAGGTGCGCAAACACTGAATCGGCAATCATCACGTAGCGAGGCTTTCTATCCAAAGCATGTCCTTTGTAGACAAAACGCCATGGAAGCTTCAAATGTTCCTCAGTTACACCGGAGAGAGCCTTCCGCCCCTTTTCCATCGCCCCGTCCAACGCCTTGAGCAACTCGGCCCGGGTCTCCACCGGCTTCGTCATGAGACCTTCATTTTCGGCTTTGTCGAGGTCCAGTTCATCGCGTTCGACCATCACTGCAATCCAGGCTGGCATCGTCGCTACAAGCGCAGCCAGCATCCCCATCTCCATCGACTTCCCGTGCGGCTTCCAGCTGTTTCGTCCCTCCGGCACACGCTCCAACGTCTTCCGCGAGGCCGCGCCTTCACGTTCCAATTGTTCCAGCAGGTAATCTCTGAGATCCATCGTTGTTCTCCTCGAAGTGGAATGTTTGCTCTGTCACACCTCGAAGCTTAGGGCCACATATATGACATAGACTGTCATATATCCTTCGAGATAATAAAAAAGTTCGAGAAAGGCTCTTTCCGTGAAGGCTGACCGTCTGCTCTCCGCGCTTCTCCTGCTCCAGGCCAAAGGCCGGGTCACGGGCAGGGAACTGGCCGAACGCCTCGAGGTCTCCGAACGCACCGTGCACCGCGACATGGAGGCGCTCAGCGCAGCCAAGGTCCCCATCTCTGCCCTCCGCGGTGCCCAGGGCGGATGGCAACTCGAGCCTGGCTGGCGGACCCACGTCCCCGGTCTCGATGAAGCCGAACTCCGCGCCCTGCTAATGATCCAGCCCCGCGCGCTCAGCGACCCAGCCCTGATCGCCGCCTCCGAGCGAGCCTTCGGAAAGCTCATGGCGGCCTTGCCCACCTCCCTGCGCAAACAAGCCGCGGCCATGAGCGAACGCCTCCACGTCGACGGCACCGGATGGCACGCCTCCAGCGAAGACCTCTCCATGCTCCCCATCGTGCAGGACGCCGTCGCCCGCGACTGCAAGCTCACCTTCGACTACACCCGCGCCGACGGACAGGCGGCACCACGCACCGTCGACCCGCTCGGTCTCGTCGCCAAGGGCACCACATGGTATCTGGTCGCGCGTGCCCCCAACGGCATGCGCACCTACCGTATCTCCCGCATGCGTGCCGCGACGCCACTGGCGTCCACCTTCAAACGTCCGTCAAATTTCAAGCTCGCCAGTTATTGGAAGAAATCCACCGCCGAACTCGAGCGTCAGCGCATTCCATACAACGCCGTCCTCACGCTGCACCCCACTTCGGTCCACACCATTCGAAACTGGTGTGCGACCTTGGACTGCAAAGACAAGCACCATTCTGCAACCCAGGAAGGCTGGGCCACGCTCAACGTGCGCTTCGAAGACATCGACCAGGCCCGCTTCATCATCCTGGGCCTGGGCTCCCGCGTTCAGGTGCACGAACCCGAAGACCTCCGCCAGTGCATATCCACCGAAGCCGCCGAGCTTCTCCGTCATCACCCCGCAGCCGAAACGTCCACCACACACTGAGCCCGCGCACCCTATTCGACGACAGGGCAGCAGCATCCACCTCGCTGCTGCCCTGTCGTCCTGCTCAGACTAGCTTCTGCGTTCTCAGACGCGGCGCAACACCAGGACCGCGATCAATCCCGTTCCCAGCAGGTACAGCGTGCCCGGCTCCGGAGTTGGAGTGATTCCCCCGCCAATGTAGTCCAGTGCCGTATTGCTGTTCGCCACCGACGTACCGTAATCCACGAAGTTGCTAAACGGGAGAACGCCGTTGCTCCAAAAATTGACCACTTCGCCATTTCCGAGATCGAAGAGCAGACCGTAGATATCTACGAACCCTCCATGGAACGGGTAGCTCGTCGCAGTCTGCGGAGAACCGCTCAGCCACAGCAGGTTGTCGTAGGACACCGAACCGTGCGCGGTTCCCTTAGCCACCAGGAATCTGCTGAAATCGGCTGGAGCACGTTTGTTGGTCGGGTCCGGCGTCGCATGGTTGATGGCCTGAACCCCAGTGATGGTCGCATTGGAGATCCCAATTTTAGAGTCCGAGAAAGTGCCGCTCGCTCCTGTCACCTCCAAGGCCTGCCCATACTTCGCGTCGGTCGCGGTTCCATAGGTCAGGTCCCCCGTAGCGTTGACGCCGGAGCCGGAAAATCCGAACAAAAATGTGTCTGCTTGCGCGCGTGGCGTCGAAGAGGCAAACAGGGCGGCAACCAACACAGCCGCGGCTGAATACAAGGGGGCATGTTTCATGAGATATACGCTCCAAGTTCGTGATTTGTATTGACGGCCCGGGCCGAGGAGGAGGTGAATTCCAATTACGAGGAACAACGCTATGGCTATGGCGAAGCAGGCCCAGACTCTTGGAATCTCCACAAAATCTAGCACTCCACAGCGAGGAAAGGCAAATGAACTCCCGTCCGTTATTGACTATCGAAAGGAAATTAACTTCCGGCAAACATTGACCTTCGAAGCCGAAACAGATGCGCCACCGCAGGCAGCATCCGCCAAAACGATCTGCCTCCCGTCCCGGTGTCTTTGCCGGTGCCCGTGCTGTGGCCTGTTCTTCGTCGTCGTTCCTGAATGCAGTACAGGACAATGTATTTGCCGTTTCGTTTTCCGAGCCAGGAACACCTTCTCCCATTGTCAACAGGTTCATCAGCCCGTCACTTCCCAGAGGGCGACTTGTCGGGGACCAAACGCTGAAGGCTCCCGATCCTTCGAAAGGAGCGCACCAGCCGCATCTAGGCCCGGAGGATCAGCAATGCAAAGCACTGGGCGAGCAGCGAGAGCACGAGCAGCGGGACGCGAACGATCAGCGATCGATCCCATGAGGCTTGCAACTCTCGCGCATTGCTCAACTCTTCGCCACTCTTCGCCGCTCTCGTTTGAATCTTGTTGATTGGCTTGGACAGAACGTTATAGACGACCACGAACAAAATCAGCGCGAGTAGCGATGCGAGATAAAACCAGCGCTGCTCGCCCCTGTAAAAAGCAGCCAGCACGACGTTGCAGAGAATTGCCGCGACGCCCCAGATCGGCATCCGCGCATCGCCATACAGATGAAAGAATCCTATGACTTCGGTCACGGCAGCGGGTGAGGCCAACCGAAGCGCCGGACGTGCAACGGTCAAAAAGAACATGTCCGTGCCACACACCACAGCGGTGCTAAGAATGCCAACAAGAGATGCCGCCAAAATCCAGTGATGCAGTTCATTCTCCTTTCGAACTGTTGCTGCTCAAATCGGGGCTGCTTAGAACGCGCGGATCAACCAGAGCCCAACGACAAGCATCACGGCGCACGTGACGCCGTGGATGAAGAGCGCCTTCGACTTCGACCCGCCCGACACCAGCACGACGGACATATCGCCAAACGGGACGATGGCCAAGACAAGTACCGCAACGCCTAACGACCGACTGTCCGCTATCAGCATGATGGTCAACGCCAACACTCCCAAGGCAATATCCCGAACTCCTTTCAGGCGTATCCAGGCAAGCGTGTCCGCATCGGGGGCCGGCGGCTTCCGTCCAAAGCCTCCCAGTATCTGTTGCGGAGAAACGAGATAAAAAAACCAATGGTAATAACTGCTGCGGCGACCAGGCCAGCGACCGCAAGCGGAATAAGATTGTGCATAATATTAGCTTCTACAAATAATCGAGCAACGCTAGATATGACGCAAGCGGCTTGCGCAGGATTCACCATTTCGACGACTATTCTAGCAATGCTAATATTTATTGATGAGCGATCTGACATCATCTAGCCGGATTGCTGAGCGAAAACTGCGCGACAAGCAGGCTCGCCGTGCACAAATCATTACTGCCGCGCGACGAATCGCAAAAAGCAACGGCTGGTCGAGCGTGACCGTCCGACGGCTTTCGGATGAAATCTCCTACAGCCAACCCGTCCTGTACAGCCATTTTGAAAATCGAGACGCCATTCTCACCGCGGTTGCGATCGAGGGTTTTGAGGAGATCGGCTTGTCTTTGGAGAAGGCACGGAAACGGTCCAAGCCGGGTAAAGCTATCGAGTCGGTCGCTTCCGCGTACCTGGAATTTGCTGCATCTTCACCATCGCTCTACGAAGTCATGTTTTCGCTTGGCGTGAGCGTCCCTTTCGATGACGCAGCAACCCCGCCGGAGCTGCGGTTCGCGTTCTCTCAACTCCTGGACTTGTTTCGCGCCAAAAGCTCGAAGCCAAACGTTCAAGCAGAGTTGTTCTGGGCAAGCCTGCATGGCATCGCCGAGCTGACAAGAACCAAGCGCTTTCCACCCAGCCGTCAGAAGGAGCGCGTAAGGTCGCTCATCGAGCTTTTCACTTTCACAAACAGATGAGGCGGTACTGGTGCTCCACTGATCACCATATGGCACACGCCTGCTCGTCACTCAAACAGTTGGAGGAGTACGTCCTGACACACGCGCTTCCCGTAACTTGAACGACAAAAACGCATCACGGTACACGCGGAAACCTGCAGGACAAAAAACCTGAGACGTAGCAGGGACGCTATAGGCCCTGGTTGTTCGGCGGCATTTCTCGCCCCGCGGCCGGCACACTCGCGTCAATATTTCTCTGTCGACAAAAGTGAAGGCGGCACAGACGCAGCCGTTGTGCGCCCAACAAAGCAGGCGCTGCCGCGCAGACCGCGACCAAAAGCGAAACCCCGAAGCAAACGCTCCGGGGTCTCGCCTTGCTTGCCTGAACCAGCAGCTTAGTACATGCCGTCCATGCCGCCGCCGCCATGCTGATGTCCGCCGCCCCCGGCTTCCTTCTTCTCCGGGATATCGGCAATCATCGCTTCGGTGGTCAGCATCAAACCGGCAATCGAAGCCGCATTCTGCAGTGCAGTCCGCGTCACCTTGGTCGGGTCGATCACGCCGGCCTTCACCAGGTCCTCGTAGGCGCCAGTTCCGGCGTTGTAGCCGAAATTGTTCTCCTTCGATTCGTGGATCTTGCCGATCACCACCGCGCCCTCTTCGCCGGCATTCATGACGATCATGCGCAACGGCTCTTCGATCGCGCGACGAATGATGTTCGCACCGATCTTCTCATCGCCTTCGAGCGTCTTGATCAACGCATCGACTGCAGGTGTGCAACGGATCAGCGCAACACCGCCTCCCGGGACAATGCCCTCTTCCACAGCCGCGCGCGTCGCATGCATCGCATCTTCCACGCGGGCCTTCTTCTCTTTCATCTCGGTCTCGGTCGCTGCTCCAACCTTGATCACCGCAACACCGCCGACGAGCTTCGCCAGGCGCTCCTGCAGCTTCTCACGGTCGTAGTCCGAGGTCGTCTTGTCGATCTGTGCGCGAATCTCCTTCACGCGTCCTTCGAGCTTGCCGCTTTCGCCGCCGCCGTCAACGATCGTCGTGTTGTCTTTGTCGATGGTCACGCGCTTGGCCGTGCCCAGGTCCTCGATCTTCACGCCTTCCAGCTTGATGCCGAGGTCTTCCGTGATCGCCTTACCGCCGGTCAGCACAGAGATGTCCTCAAGCATCGCCTTGCGACGGTCGCCGAAGCCAGGCGCCTTCACCGCAGCCACGTTCAGCGTGCCGCGCAGCTTGTTGACCACCAGGGTCGCCAGTGCCTCGCCGTCCACATCCTCGGCGATGATCACCAGGGGCTTGGCCGTGCGCGCAATCTGCTCGAGCAAGGGAAGCAGGTCCTTCATCGACGAGATCTTCTTCTCGTAGATCAGGATGTAAGGGTTCTCGAGCGAAACTTCCATCCGCTCCGCATCGGTCACGAAGTAAGGCGAAAGATAGCCGCGATCGAACTGCATGCCCTCGACCGTCTCAAGCTGCGTCTCCATCGTGCGAGACTCTTCGACCGTGATCACGCCGTCCTTGCCTACGGTCTTCATCGCGGCGGCAATAATCTCGCCGATCTGCGAATCCGAGTTGGCCGAGATTGTTCCCACCTGGGCGATCATGTCGCCCGATACGGGCTTGGACAGCTTGCTCAGTTCGCCGCCAATGACGGTGCCATGCTCATCGCGCTTGCCGATGATTGCCTCAACCGCCTTGTCGATGCCGCGCTTGAGCGCCATCGGGTTCGCACCGGCAGCTACCGTCTTCACGCCTTCGCGGTAGATCGCCTGGGCGAGAACCGTTGCGGTCGTGGTACCGTCGCCGGCTACATCGGACGTCTTCGATGCAACTTCACGGACCATCTGCGCGCCCATGTTCTCGAGCGACTGCGGAAGCTCAATCTCCTTGGCTACGGTTACGCCGTCCTTGGTGATCGTCGGGGAACCGAACTTCTTCTCAATCACGACGTTACGTCCCTTGGGTCCAAGCGTTACCTTCACTGCGTCCGCCAAAATATTGACGCCACGCAGGATAGCCTGACGGGAATCTTCTCCATGCAAAATCTGTTTTGCCATTGTGTAGCTCCTGTTTACCGGCTTAAAACCGGTCAAAAGTGTGTGTAAAATGTGCCAAAATGCCGTTTGTTGCTGCAAAAACGCAGGTAATTGCGTGCAAAAAGAGCTTATTTTTTTACGATTCCAAGGACTTCTTCTTCGCGCATGATCAGGAACTCTTCGCCGTCCAGCTTGATCTCGGTGCCGGAATATTTGCCGAACAGGATGCTGTCTCCAGCCTTCACATCGAGCGGAAACACCTTGCCTTCGTCGTTCGACTTGCCCTTGCCGACCGAGATCACTTCGCCCTCTTGCGGCTTTTCTTTCGCGGAATCCGGGATGATGATGCCGCCACGGATGCTTTCGCCTTCTTCAATGCGCCGAACCAGAATCCTGTCGTGCAGCGGTGTAAACGATGATTTCGCCATGCTTTACATCTCCTTGATACGATTTGTGCGTTGCGTTTGACGAGCGGAAACCGCCCGCCGGATTGCGCGGCCCGGCCCGGTCAATCACCCGGAGCAAAGCCGCAAAATGAGTGGAATTGGCCCCGCCTGGCTGCTCCCGAACAACTTCGAAACAGCCGTTAGCACTCGAGCCTTCCGATTGCTAACGATAGCCAGCGGCGCCCACAATGTCAACTCCCTACATGAAGACGCCGTGAAATGTGAGTGAAGCTTGCGCAACCCTCGCGGGCCGCTCCTTCAGGCTGAAAAGCGTAGAATGTCCTGATGCAGTCACGTCGCGCTCGCCCTCTCGTTTCGCTTGCCATTCTCCTCACAGTCGCTCCCACGGTATGTATCGCGGCTTCAGCGCAGGATGGTGCCCGCCGCGGTCGCAAGTACAAAGCCCCCGCGCCAACCTCGCACATTGAGGTCGAAGTCACCAAGAAGTTCAATGGCAAGCCCATCATGAACGCAGCCGTCATCTTCGATTCAAAGCTTGACGGCAAAGATGAAGGCAACCTCGAAGTCAAGACCGACCCTGACGGCAAAGCCACCATCGACGTGGTTCCTACCGGCAGCACCGTTCGCGTTCAGGTGATCGCCACCGGGTACGCGACGTTTGCGCAGGAATACCTCGTGGACGGCCCGAGCAAGTCCATCGCGGTTGCAATGATCCATCCCCAGGCGCAGGTCTCCAGCTACACCGACAACGACGGCAAAGCCTCCACCCGCAAGCCCGGCGTTCAGGAACCAATCCGGCCTAAGCCCGCGACACCGCCTGCATCCACCCCGCCTCCGCAACTCTGATCTCACCCGCACCACGCACCCGGATACCGTATTCATGGACAAGCCGCTCAGGGGAAAGACCGCACTCGTCACCGGCGCGGCGAAACGCATCGGACGCGCAGTCGCCCTTGCTCTTGCCGATGCAGGAGCCAACCTCGCGATTACCTACCTCAGCTCCCACGCGGAAGCCGAAGCTACTCTGCGGGACCTTGCGGCATACGGCGTGGACGCACAGGCGATCCGATGCGATCTTCGCGACCAGCAAAGCATTCTCGGCACCGTCGCGGCCGTGGTCGAAGAGGCCGGTCACCTCGATCTGCTGGTCAACAATGCCGGAATCTTCCAATCTTCCCCACTGGAAGAGATCTCCGCTGCCCAGTGGGACGACATGTTCGCGACCAATACCCGCGCGCCTTTCCTGATGGGGCAGGCCGCATACCCGCACCTTCGTGCCGCCGGCGGACGCATCCTGAATATCGGCTCGCTTGGCGGCCTGCATCCCTGGGCCACACATGCGCACTACTGCACCTCGAAGGCCGCGCTGCACATGCTGTCGAAGACGATGGCGAAAGCCTGGGCGCCCGAGATCAGCGTCAACTGCGTCGCTCCGGGGATGATCGTTCAAGGCGAGGTCAGCGAAGGCTACGAGCAATTCGCACGCAAGACTCCAATGCAGCGGAATGGCACGGCCGAGGATGTTGCGGCGGCAGCATTGTTTTTTGCCACCGCGCCTCACTTCATCACCGGGCAGCTCCTGGCCGTAGACGGTGGCCTGGGCTTGTGAAAAACATGTCCTGCCGGACGGGCCGCCTACGCAGCGGGCGGCCACTTCGTGGGGGGTAATCCCTTCGGCTGGCCCTCCCGTTGGCCGGGAACAAGCTCCATGCCGATTGATGGGAGGGCCACTGGAAGGCGTATACATGACATGAAGTGCTCGACCTACGCGCGTGGGCCTTTCCTGCAGGACAAGGCTTCTAACGTCCCATCAACCTCTTCCACCAGCTCTTCGGCTCATCCTCTTCATACAAGTGCAGCGGCTCAGCCTGCACCGGCATCGGTTTTCCAAAAAAGGCCGCAAGCGGATTCGACACACACAGCAGATGCGCATAGTCTGGCCCATACTTTCTGGCGATGATGTCGAAGGCCTCCTGCATCTTCGGCGGCCGTGACGATGTATTGTGCGCGTCGGTCGCGATGAAATGCACCCACCGGTCGGCTAGCAGATCATGGGCCATCTTCTCGGCATGTTTGCCCATCTGGCCTGCCACGGAGCCTGCTGTTACCTGCACGAGCACGCCGCCCTTCATCCAGTCCACCAGCCTGCCATGGTCGGCCTGCAGCGTCGGATTGCGCTCTGGATGTGTCAAGATCGGGGTCAGGCCCGCAATCTGAAGCTGATAGAAGATGTCAGTCAGCCCGCGCGGCAGACCGTAGTCCGGCACTTCCACCAGGAGATATCCCAGTCCATTGATGCTGTACCGCGCCGGATCCGTCTTCGCTTCCACAATGTTGTCATACGAAAGATGAAAGTCGCATCCACGACCCAGCGTCAGAGCCACACCCTCGCTCTCCAGGCGCCGTTGCAGCTCAGTGATTTTCGCGTCGATCTGGACCGGATCGTACCCGTATTTACCGTTGGCGTGCGGCGAGCAGACAATGTGGCTAATCCCATCGTCTGCAGCCATCTTTGCCATAGCCAACGAGTTTTCCAGGCTGGCAGCACCATCGTCCATACCCCAGAGAAGATGATGGTGGATATCAATCATAGCCAGCCCAGCTTACCACCAGCGCTTGAGTAATTCCGGCTCACAGGCAGCCCGGAACGGTGGGGGCGATGAGAGAGATCAAGGTCTATCGTGCCGCCAGTGTGCCGATCATTCCTTGAAACAACTGCAGGCCGTCGGCCGACCCAAGCAGCGCTTCGCTCGACCGGTCCGGATGCGGCATCAGTCCCAGGACGTTTCGCCCCTGGTTCAAGATCCCGGCGATATTCTCGAGAGATCCATTCGGATTCGCGTCGGCCGTGATTTCGCCTTCGGGCGTGGCATAGCGAAACGCGATTCGCCCCTCTGCCTTCAGTGCTGAAAGCGTTTCCGCCTCACAGAAATAGTTGCCTTCCATGTGCCCCACAGGCATCTGCAGCACTTGTCCGGGCTTCAGTCCATGGGTGAAGGGAGAGTCCACGGTCTCGGTCCGCAGATAGGTCTGCCTGCAGATGTAGTGCTGGTGCGCATTCCGCATCAACGCTCCCGGCAGCAGGCCCGCTTCGCACAAGATTTGAAAACCGTTGCAGATCCCCATCACAAGCCCGCCACCCGCTGCGAATTTTTTCACCGCCTGCATCACCGGCGCGAACCGTGCAATCGCCCCCGTCCGCAGGTAGTCGCCATAAGCGAACCCACCTGGTACCAGGATCGCGTCGCATCCCTGCAAGTCTTCCGAGGCGTGCCACAAAAAGGTGACCGGCTGCTGCGCAATCGCTTCGATCACATGGTATGCATCATGGTCGCAGTTAGACCCCGGAAATACCAGAACACCAAACTTCATACCCCAAGAATATCATTGCGGCTGAGGGCGACAAGATCGTCGCCAGCGCTCAACAGGACCGCCAACCGAAGGGACATACACCCCACGAAGTGGGCGCACCACGCGAAGTGGGCCCGGCCGGCAGGCCATCTCTTTCAAACCGGAGGGTAAATCGCAAAAAGTTAATCGAGGGAGCAGGGAACTCTGAGTCACCCTCGGTGTCAGTCGAGAAAGCGCGCTGGTTTATAGTTTTGCTTCAGCGTGTCTCAGCACGACAAAATTTGGAAGAGGGTCAACAATGGCCGGTCATGCACGCATTCGACATTCGTACCGGCTGCTCGCCCTGGTGTGGGTCGTGTCTCTGCCGGCTTGGCTTGCCGCGCAGAAGCCGCTGGATCTAAGCAACCTTGATCTAAGAAACAAAGAGGGCCTGCGGCTTGCGATCGCCGAGGACGATACGCAGCCGGTCTTGCGAGTGACACTGCCGGGCGACTCGGTACCTGCTATAGAGGTACTGTTTCCCGAGCATGTCACCGCAAGAAAACGGGGCGATGCGGAATCGGAACATCTTTATTTATTTCAGCCTGGCCGACATGGCGCTGCGCCGGTGTGGCGGCGGTCCGCGGATTCTCTTGCTTACGAGCGGGATTTGCCCGAAGGAGTACACCTGCTTGCACGGGCTACGCTGGCGCCCGATGGTGTGTTGTTTCACTATGAGATCGAAAACCGGTCTGATGTCGATTACGACATGATCTCTGCCATCACCGATCCGCGCATGACAGGAATATTTCACGATGTACGTCTGGAGCGGACCTATGTGCATCGCAGGAATGGCTTCGGGCTGCTTGCCGCAGACATGCCGGGCCGCCTCACGATGCCGCTTGGACAGTGGCTTCCCTTGCGTTTTATGGATTCGTACACATGGGCTGTGCCTTCCCGGTTGGTGGAACGCCGTGCAGATGGCATCACGTACTATAACGCCTCAGAGTTGGCGGATCTGCCATTGATTGCGACGCTCTCGAGCGATGGGCGGTGGGTTGCGGCAAGTTTTACCAGGACGACTGGAAATGTGTGGAGCAATCCCGAGCTTACCTGCCAGCATGTGGATCCTGCGAGACCTTTGCCTGCAAAAGGTACCGCCACATGGGATGTAAAGTTCCTCATCTTTCGTGGTGGGTTGGATCAGGTGCTCGAGAAAGTGCGAGTGCAGCGGGCTTTGTTGCAGTAGGGTCTTGTCTATGAACCTGAACCTGAGGAACAGCAACACGGCCACTCATTTCAAAACAGCCGGCGGAGCGCTGCTCAACTGGTGGCGCGCTGCAACTCTCGATGCCTTGATCGTCGGCGTTCTCTGGCTGGTCGGGCTGGAGCTGATCCGCGTGCCATTTGCACCGCTTTGGGCCGTGCTCGGCGGGCTGCTTCAGATTCTCCCAACCTACGGAGGCATGGTCGCGCTGGTCGGGCCGGTGCTTGCTGTTGCGTTCAGCGGTCATGATGAGTGGCGTCTCGGCCTTGTGCTTGGCCTATACGGATTGATCGCCATTCTCGAAGGCCTGGTCATCGGCCCCTACATTCTGCACCGCACCACGAAGGTCCCCTGGTGGGCTGCGTTTCTAGGACCGATCGTGCTCGGCATTGTGATTCCATTCTGGGGCGTGCTGCTTGCTCCGCCTCTGCTGGCCGTGGTCTTCGCCTTTCGCAAGCGCCCGCCCACACCAGGTCGCACGGACGAACAAGCGTGAAACCCTGTGCAGGCTGGAAGGGTAGGGAAGCCTCGACTATCCTCCGCTTGTGGGAGCGCACTCGCGGCAGCTTCGGCTAGTCACCAAGCTTGTACCGCGTCTCCGCCAGCCGGAACAGCGGCCGCCACACCAGTCGATTGGTCGTAACCACCATCAGCGCCATGACGATGGTCGCGAGCAGAAGAACAGGGAAGCGGCCTGCGCCCGTCGCCTCGCTGATGATTGCGCCGAGGCCGACCGTTTGAAGGATTTGTCCCTTGATAGGGAAGTACTCGGCGATGATGCTGGCGTTCCACGCTCCGCCTGAAGCCGTCACCAGACCGGTAATCAGGAAAGGAAAGATGCCCGGCAGAATGACCGTCTTCCAGCGCTGGACACGGTTGAAACGGAACAGCGTCGCTACTTCCTTCAAGTCCGAAGGAATGGCGATGGCGCCTGCGATGACATTGAACAGGATGTACCACTGTGTGCCCAGCAGCATCAGCGCAATCGAGCCGATGCCCATGCCGCCGCCGACACGAACCAGGATCAGCAGAAGCACGGGAAACAGCGCGGTCGCTGGAACAGACGCGGCGATCTGCGCCAGAGGCTGCGCCAGACGCGCCAGACGGGGATTCGAACCGATCGCGACGCCCACGGGAATCGTCCACGCCGAGGCGAGCAGAAGCGCAAGGTTCACGCGCAGAAAGGTCGCAATTGCGCCTTCGATGATGTGAAGGTACTCCGATGCGGGCAGCGGACGGAGCAGGGCAATCGCCTGAAACGCAGCAAAGACGACCGCGCCTCCCAGTAAGACCAGGGCTACAAGACGAATTACTACATCGCGCACCGGCGATGGAGGTTTGACGATCGCAAGCTGGTCGAGCTTCGCCAGACGCCGGCGCGCCAGGCGTGTGTAGAGACTTTCTGCCAGCGGGCTTACCGTGTGACGGCTGATGGCGGCCAGCGCGTTCGATTGTGTAAGCAGATGCAGAATCGGTGAGTGGACCCGCTTGCTGCTCTCCACCTGCTCGAACTTGAACTTGTCACTCCACGCAATCAAAGGTCGCCACACAAGCTGGTCGGTGGCAACGATGATCAGGATCATGGCCGTCAGCCCCCAGGCAATCGCGGTGCCATTTCCCGCATCGGCTGCGGTCTGAAGATACGATCCGAGACCCGGCAGCCGGAAGTCGCGCGACCCCAGGTGGAACATCTCGCACGCCATCAGAAAAAACCACGCTCCGGCTACCGACATGATCGAGTTCCAGATCAATCCGATCGCGGCGTACGGCAGCTCCAGCTGAAACAGCCGCTGCACCCGCGAGAAGCGGTAGATGCCGGTCGCCTCGGTCAGCTCCTTCGGTATGCTCTTCAGCGACGAATAGAAGCTGAACGCCATGTTCCACACCGACCCTGTAAAGATCAGTACGATCGCTCCCATCTCAACGCCAAGCTGCCGCGTGGGGAACAGCGCAATCATGGCCAGCATCACCGGAGGCAGAAAGCTCAGTACAGGAATCGACTGCAGGATATCGAGCACCGCAATCATGACCTTTTCGGCGCGCTTGTTGTACGCGGCCATGTACCCGTAGCTGACGGCGAACAGCAGACTGAGCAGGTACGCGAGGCCAATGCGGACAACCGAGTAGAACGCGTAATGCGGAAGCGCCCTGGGGCTGAGCGAGACGACGAATTCAGGCTCCGGGCGCCCTGCCCAGAACATCGCAATCCGGACGACCGCGTAGAAGCAGGCCAGGCCAATGGCGGCGATCATGAGATCGAGCAGGAACGGCCAGCCCCGTTCGAGCACCTGCGTCCGCGCCAGCGTCTCCCTGGGCTGCAGCCGGCTGAGGCGGTCGGAGAGATGGCTCATACGTCGATCTCCTCCTCCGTGCGGCTAATCGTTTCGGCTGCGGTCTCATGGTGCAGCTTTTCCGAATGGATGAAGCGCCTCCGCGAAGCGTCATAGTCGAAAAGTTCCGCGTACCGGCCCCAGTTGATCGCCGTCTCCAGTTGCCGCAGCGTCTCGTCTTCACTGAACTGCTCATCGAGCATGTCATGGAAGAACTCCTCCGGAACGCTACCGTCGCTCTTGGCATCGATCGCCCGCACGATCTGGCGCAGAAGCAGCACATTCTCGACAGCTGCCGTGCGAAACAGCTCTTTCTGGCGCAGGATCTCAGAGTTGGCGTACTCGGTTCCGGATGCAGTGATCGCCGCGTCGCCTTCATTGACGGTCAAAAAACCGAGCAGTTGCGCGGCATCCACGATCGGCAAAAGATCATCGATCTCAAACGCGAGATCGTCCGCCAACCGGTAGATATCATCCTTGCCGTGGTGGTCGAGCAGAAGTTCGAGCAGGCCGGCAATGCCGCCAGGACGCGCGTGCGGCAGCATCTGGTAGTGCTGACGCGGTTCACGCGGAGACTTTCCAGCCGGGGTCCTGGGCAGCGCAGGCGGCTGCGCATCTGGCTGGGTCAACACCTTGTAGATGTAGTCGACCAGCTGAGTAAACGCCGTTGTCTTTCGGTCTCTGGGGTGCGGAATGGCAACTTTGAAGTCTGTCCGTACATGGCCCGGGTTGCGTCCAAGCACGATGATGCGATCCGCAAGCAGCACAGCCTCTTCAATGTTGTGCGTCACGATAAAGATTGCCTGCGTCGGAATCGTTTTGTTGTGCCACAACTCCAGAAGCTCGCTGCGGAGATTCTCTGCCGTCAGTACATCGAGGGCAGAGAACGGCTCGTCCATAAACAGCACCTCCGGCTCGACCACAAGCGCGCGCGCGAAGCCCACCCGCTGTCGCATGCCGCCAGAAAGCTCCTTGGGGAAGGCCGCTTGAAATCCATCGAGACCGACTGTGTCCAGGATCTTCATACTGCGCTTGCGCCGCTCACCGGGCTCCATGCCGCGCGCTTTCAATGGAGCTTCCACGTTTTCCAACACCGACAACCAGGGAAACAACGCAAAGCTCTGGAACACAATCGAAACATTCACGTCCGCGGTAGCGATGGGTTTTTCGTGCCAATACACCTCACCTGCCGACGGAGTTGACAGACCTGTAAGCATTCGCAGTAAAGTAGACTTTCCAGAGCCGGACGGGCCAAGCAAGGCGACAATCTCCCCGGCTCCTATCGAAAGATCTGTGGGGGCAATGACCTGGATCCGGTTTTCGCTGGGTTGAGGGTAATACTTTTCGACACGTTCGGCGCGGATGATGGCTGGCTGCATAGGAGATTTCTTACGTACACTGGCGTTTCTATGAATTAGCTGGCTTGTGCGACAACCGACGCTGCGCTCAGCGTATCATTACTATGCAACCTAACTGCAAACAGACGCCACACGTGACATTTATCAATAGCATCTTGAACCTTCAATCTCTCCTGGGGACACAGCAATGGCAGATTCAACATCCTCCGCTTCGACAAAACCTAAAGTGCTGGTTGCCGACGATGAGCAGGTAATTGCAAACACTCTCGCGATCATCCTCAATCAGGCAGGCTTCGAGGCGCGCGCTGTGTTCAGTGGAGAAAAAGCAGTCGAGTCCCTCGAGAGCTTCCAGCCCGACATGCTCATCAGCGACGTCATCATGACTGGCATGACCGGCATCGAAGCAGCGATCATCACGCGCACCAAACTTCCGAAATGCAAGATCCTTTTGTTCTCAGGCCAGGCGGCCACGGCGGACTTGCTTGAGAAAGCCCGGGCACAGGGGCACGAGTTCGAAATCCTTGCAAAGCCGGTTCACCCTACCGATCTCCTCGCAAAACTGCGCGGATAGCCACCCCGCTCCAGACCAGCGTCCCGCCCCGATAGTCAACTGTTCTGCCGGGGGATGCTGGTCGCGGATTGCAAGCCGGCAGAACTTCCTAAACAGGTCCAGCCTGAAATTGCTTCCTGTCTTTCACTTTGACGGCAGGCGTTCCCGCATAGACGCTCCACGGGTCCAGATTGCGCGTAGCCACTGAACCCAGTCCCAGAACTGCGCCTTCTCCCACGTTCACACCGGGTGCCACAGACGCGCGCGCGCAGATCCACGCATACCCGCCGACATGCATAGCAAACGCAACCAGCGGAAAGCCGGGGTCGTCGTAATCATGAGTCGCCGCGCAAATATACGCATCTTGCGAAACGATGGCATGCGAGCCGAAGGTAACCGGCGCAGGGTTGTAGATTTCAGCCCCGTCGCCTGCGGTTACCTGGTCGGCGCAGATCAGGTTCCACGGAGCCCACACCTTCGAGCCGGGATAAAAGTGACAGTTCGGTCCCATCCTAGCTCCGAACGAACGTAGAAGGAACGACCTCCAGGAATGTAACGGCCGCGGTGACATACGGTACAACAATCCCCAGCAAATATTCCACGCAAGCCTTCGCAGGCGATCGCTGACGGAGAATGCAGGGCGCAGATAGGGATCTACCGCCGTCTCCGCCGATATGTGCTCCGCAGCGTTGTAGTGAATCTGCTTCGGCATAAGCCCTCGAACCCGTCACCTCTCCAACGCGCTTGGTGCAGGTACAGTCGCCGTGCCAAACAGGCGGATGATCGCCTTGGCATTCTCCCGCATGTCGTAGCGGCCATGAAAGCATTGCAGCGCAAGCTTCGCCATGTGCTCTCTTTCTGCGATGGTCATTCCGATCCACCGTTGCAACAGACGCAATGTGCCTTCAGGGGTATCGAGCTCCATCAGTCCTGCACCATCGTCTGCAATGTCTTCAGCGATATTCACTTTATCGGCCAGGAGCACGGGTTTGCCGCAGGCCAGAGCCTCTGCAACGGCAATCCCGAAATTTTCCTGGTGCGACGGAAGAATGAACGCTTCTGACGCATAGAAAGCACCCCACTTTGCGTCTCCGATAATCATGCCAGGCCAGTAGATGCGATCTGCGACCCCAAGCTTTGCGGCCGTTGCTTTCAGCTTTGCGCTCCACTGTTGCTGGTCTGGCCCAGCCATCACGAGATAGAGGTCGGGATCATTGCTCGCTACCTTCGCGAATGCGTCGATCAGGAGGTCGCACCCTTTTTTCCGGTGAATGCGGCCAAGGAAGAGAAGAAAACGTTTGCCCTTCGCCTCCGGGCATTTTTCAAAAAAAGCGCTCTTCTGCACCTCAGGATCGCCATCCGGTCCGCTGGCACCGTAGGGAACCACGTATGCGTTCCAACGATGCATCCAGAAGCTCTCCTCGGCCAGCCGCTTCTCCGCTTTCGACGTGAACAGCACGCGATAAGCGCCACGAAGAATCCAGTACTCCGCAGGCACCCAATACAGCCATTTCTTGATGTGCTTCAGCGGGAAGGCATGTTTGAAATATGGATCGAGCATGCCGTGGGTGAACACGACGTAAGGAGTATTTCCTGCTAACGCCCGCCAAGCTGCAAATCCACAATATTGCCACAGCCCGTTTACCACGACCCCGTCGAATCGATGCCGATTTTCTATCAACCAAGGCAGAAGCTTGGAGTTGAAGCCATAGGTGGTATGGGTAGGCCCAAGCGCATGCACCGGGAATCCGATGTCGCTGAGATAAGGCGCGGATGGGTCGTCGAGCGTCACCACCTCGCCCGTATAGCCGATCGGTCCGTAGCTCAGCAGCACACGTACCGACTCCGTTGGGCCGCCGGCCGCAGGATCAAGTGTCCCGATAATGTGCAGAATGCGCATCAGTTTTTGGTTGCTGTTCCGAGAATAGCAGTTACCGTTCCCTGAAGCCGCGTCATCAATCGCTGGTGGAAGCATCAAGCACCCAGCCTTCGTGTGACATGCGCAATGGCATCCTTGAGTCCGCGAACGTCTTGCTCGAGATTCCAGGCCTGGATACGCTCTCTTGCTTTGTTTCCCATATTCCGCGCCACCTCCGGCGCCCCCAACACATGTCGCAACGCATCGCAAAGTGCCGCAATATCGCCGACGGGATAAACGCAGCCTTCGACCCCGTCCGAAATCAGGTCCGGCTGGCATCCGATATCGTCTGAGACAATCACAGCGCGTCCCGCGTTCATCACCTCGTTGACGATCAATCCCCAGGGCTCCTCCTGTGCAGGCAGAACAAACACTGTGGCAAGGTCGAAAAAGTGCGGCAGTTGCGATTGATTGCGAAAGCCGCAGAAACGAATGCTGCTGAAGCCGCTTGATTTTGCGCGCCGTTCCAGACCTTCTCTCTCTTCGCCATCTCCCACGATCACCAGATAAGGGACGGGTTCAACCCCGGGCGCAGGCGAGAGCTTCAGGTATGCGTCTACAAGATCAGCACAGCGCTTGCGTCTCTGGAGCTTGGACGCATACAGAACGACTGGCCGGGAGCGATCTAGACCTAATTCTTCAAGGAGCTGATCCCGCGATGCCACCGCCTCGGAACTGCGGCTGGCGAAGTATTCGTTGTCGACCGCATAGGGCATCGGATACTGCGGCATCATCTCTCCAAGCTGCTTCCGCCAATAAGATGCATTTAGTGTGCCGATCGGCAGAACGGCATCGATCATGGAGCGAAGAACCGCAAACGCAAGGCTCTTAACCACACGCCTCCAGTTCTTCTGCGGTACGGCGCTCTGCCGCGACTCGGCGCGAAGCAGCACAGGAATTCCCAATGCCTTTGCCGCCACCATTCCTTGCCAGGCATTCAGCGTGGAGTACCCGTGCACCCAAAGCACATCGAAGCCATACTCTCCCTTGCCGCCTTTGAGCGTGCTGAAAATCCGATAATTCAACGGACTCGCAATGCCGGTTCGGCCTTTGTCGCGCAGCGCTGGAAGGAATTTGTAACGGTATCCGTCCAGCAACGGCACATCCCAGCTCACGTCCACGCCGAAGCCTTTGTCGACGTACGGCCTGACGGAAAAATCTGAACCGAAGAGAACCGTAAGGTCGATGTCCTTCTCCTGCGAGACAAGCCGAAGCAAGGGTGCCTGGTACTGGATAGGATGGCTCACCAGGTACGCAACCTTCACGGGTTGCTTAGGCCTGCCGATCCTGTCACTCTCGGCGCTCTTGTCAGTGGAGAACGTCATAAAGCGATCGTCTGCTCCGTGCTCCGCAGCATAGGCTTGCGCGTCACCTCCGCGATCGCCCGCCGCAAGGCGGCCACATCCTGCTCGAAGCTCCACGTGTCGATCTTCGCCAAGCCGCGGCGTCCCATGTCTTCCGCAGTGCCGGGGTCGCGAAGCACACGGGCAAGCGCAGCGGACAACGCGTTCACCTCGCGAACAGGATAGACACATCCCTCGATGCCATCGGTCACAAGGTCTGGCTGGCAGCCGATATCGTCCGACACAATGACCGCCCTTGCCGCATTCATCACCTCATTCACGATCAACCCCCAAGGCTCGTGGCGCGCCGGCAGCACAAAAACGGTGGCGATATCGAAGAAGCGCGGAAGCTCCGATTGATTGCGAAAGCCGCAAAAGCGAATGTCGTGCAAGCCGTTCTCTGCAGCCTGCTTTTCGAGTGCGAGTCTCTCCTCGCCATCGCCCACAATCACCAGGTAGGGCCGCACCCCTCCCTCCTGAGCAATCAGCATCCTGTAGGCTTCGAGCAAATCCGAGCAGTGTTTTCGCTGCTGCAGCTTCGACGCAAACAGAATCACAGGTCTGCCGGGATCGAGAGCAAGCTCGCGCTGCAACTCGCCACGATGCGCTTTTGCTGACGCGCTCTGCTGCTGAAAATAGTTATTGTCGACCGCGTAAGGCATCAGGAAGAGCTGCGCCTCTTCGCCCAAATGGTGGCGCCAGTACTCCGCGTTGAGCGTTCCCACCGTCAGAACACCATCCACCAGCTTCTTGAGAACCTCAAAGAAGAGAGCCTTGGCAAAAAGTTTTGGTCCACTGCGCGGCCGGTCTCGCAGCCACATGTCGCCACGAATCAGCACAGGAATGCCCAGCGCCTTGGCCGCCAGCATACCTTGCATCGCATTCACCATGGCATACCCATGCACCCAGAGCACATCGTAGGGCCGCTCTCCTTCGCTGCCGCGAAGCACAGAGTAAATTCCATAATTCAAAGGCGTCGTGACCGTCTGTGTGCCATTGTCTCTAATCACAGGCAGAAATTTGTGGCGATAGCCGTCCAGCAGCGGCACGTCCCACTTCACCTGAACGCCGAAACCCTCATCCTGATAGTCGCGAAGAGAAAAGTCAGACCCGAACAGAACGGTGAGCTCGATATCCGGCTCCTGCGCGATTCGACGAAGCAGCGGAGCCTGGTATTGAATCGGATGGCTGACAAGATAGGCCAGCCTCACCTTCTTCGTCGCCGCCGCTCCGCTTCCGTGTGACTTTGCTGAACCCATGTCTCTCAGTTGGATGGCGTTCCCCTACTGCTGAATCGCAATGATCAGGATAGAAACAATGCCCAGCAACGTACCGATGCCCCCGGATTTGATCGCGGATTTCATCGGACTCGATGGCAGGAAGATGATGTCCTCCGCCTGCAGCACGGGATCGGGAGCTTTGCCGTAAATCACCTTCTTGACGTCCACCTTCACGACCTGGCGTGTAAATCCAACCGTGCGGATGATCCGGAGATCGTTGTACCTTCCCTCAAACCCCGGGCCACCAGTCAGCGCAGCAACCTTCATCAGCGTCAGCGGCGAATTCTGCTGCAATGGAATCGCGCCTTGCGTTTTGAATGCGCCCAGCAGATACACCACGCCTACCCTCGGGACAATGATCGTATCGCGAGGGAAAATGGGAATGTCTGCCTGGGAGCTCTTCGCAGGATCCGTCCCAAGATCGACAGTGATGGGCTGAGCCACGCCGGGTCGGTTGATCGTAATCACATGGCTTGCCGTGGGTGGCAGTCCTCCGCCGCCAACAACCACCGTTGTGGAAGCAGACGACACCCCGCCCGTCCCAACAGCGGCCAGCACATCGAGCAGACGCCGTTCACCCACGATCGGCACAAGACCGTGCAGCTCACCTACAACAGTGGCAATCTGGTTCGGCGACTCCACCACCTGCACCGATACCTGCGGACTGCGATACATTCCCGCGTCGACCAAGCGTTTTGCAATCAGCGCCTGTGCCTCATGCAGCGTAAGACCATCCACCTGCACAACGCCGATCAACGGAAGATCGATCGCGCCATCCAGGCTGACCCGAACCGTCGGGGCGTAGTCGACGTAACCGTACAGATGGATCGCAAGCAGATCCTGCACTCCGATATAGAAATCCCGCGGACCAGGCCGGAGAATGGCCGGATCGGTCGTGATCGTCACGGGCGGATTCACCGGTGTCGTAATGTCGAGCCCTGGTCCGCTGAACTGCGCTTTTGCCGGTGCCGCCAGCAGAAGCAGAAACGACAGCAGGATGGCGCCGAGCCACGCACTGCAGCCAGTCTTTCGACGCGCAGCTTTTGCGTTCGCATTCACTCCGGGATAATCGGGTTTTTTTCTCATCGCCCACTCTCCTCGGTTTTCGAATCGTCGCCCTTCGGCGTGGTCTGCGCCTCCCAGCTATCCGAATCAACGCTGGCATACGAGTACCCCGAATAACCGTAGTATCCGTAATATTCCGGCGAGTTGAGATCCACAGCGTTCAGTACGATGCCGGTAATGGTTGCTCCCGAACGCAGCAGCAGGTCTCTCGCGCGGCGAACCACATGCTTGCTCGATTTGCCATGGCGCACGACCAGCACGACAGCATCCGCATCCCGCGCCAGGATCACGCCATCGGTGACCGACAAAATCGGCGGCGAGTCAATCACCACGTAGTCATACATCTCCCCACACCGCTTCAGTATGGCCACCATCGCCTCTGAGCTCAGCATCTCCGTCGGGAAAGGCGGCACCGGACCGCTTGGCAGAATATCCAGGTTCGGTATCTCGGGGACGTGCTGCACCGTCGCATCTAACGACGTCGCTCCGGTCAAGACCGTCGTAAGGCCTATCTTGCCGTTCAGTCCGAACCTGTGGTGAATATTCGGCCTGCGCAGGTCGCCGTCGATCAGAAGCACCCGCGTATCGCGCTGAGCGAGAATCGCCGCCAGGTTGCTGGCCGCAGTCGTCTTGCCTTCAGAGGGCGTAGCGCTGGTCACCACAATGTACTTGGGAGGATGTCCTGTGGTCGAAAGCAACAGAGAGGTTCGAAGCGAACGGAACGCCTCGGCAAACTGCGACTTGGGCTGCGTCAGGATGCCGATGTTCCGTTGCGCCGTCGTCATCGTGGCCGCCTGGTCCACCGAAGATCGCCGCGCGCGCGGGATAACGGCCAGTGACGGCAGCTCCATGATGCTTTCGATCTCCGCAATGCTGCGCAGGCCCGTATCCAGGCTCTCGAGCACAAAGGCGATCACGATTCCTGCAAGCAGACTAAAGATCAGCGCCGTAAGGATGATCGTCGACTGCGGCCGCAGCACAGGATTTGCCGGCGGCAACGCAGGATCGACAATATCGATTTCCAAAGACTCGAGGCCGGACTGAACGCTCGCCGTCCGCAGGCGCTGCTGCAGGCTGTCGTACAACGTACGATTGGCCTCGAACTCCCGCTCGCGCAGGTTGTATTCCACAAGCTGGTCGCGCAGCTTGTAAGCATCCGTCTTCTGCGTTTCAAGCGCCGCCGTCGTTTGTTGTTCATTAGCCTGCGCGACAACAAAATTCTGCTTCGCCTGGATCAGAAGACGATTCTGTTCCGCATTGATTTCCTTCGCAAGCTCGTCGATTTGCGCCTTCAACGCCCTTGATTGAGGATGGTTCGGCCCCAGCGTGGACTCCATCTGGGCATAGTTCGCTTTAGCCGTTGCAAGCGCGCCACGCAGCGCAGAAAGCTCCGCAGGCGCGGTGCCGGGTGTGGTCTCGATCGAACCCTCAATGTTGTTGGGGTCCATTCCACTCAATACTCGGTAGCGCGCCTCTGCAATGATGCGTGCAAGTTTCGCCGCACCTGACGCCCGGGCCAGATCGTCGAGCGACGTGCTGATCTGGTTGTGGGTCGGATCGAAGCCCAGAATTCCCAGCTTCCGTTGCAGGTCCAGCATCTGTTCCTGCGATGTCTCTACCTGCTGCTTGAGGTCGTCGAGCGTCCCCGCAAGCCACGTCGAGACACGCTGCGTGGAAGCAAACCTCGTCTCATAACTGCGCTGAATGTACGCAGAGATCACCTTGTTGACGATATCTGCGGAAAGCTTCGGGCTCGGACTGCTATAGCTGATACGAATGATGTCGGTCTTCGGAACGAGCGAGACATTCAAAATACTTTGCAGGCGATGAACCGTCGTCTGCCTCACCTCAGGATCATCCAGAGTCGAATGCGGAGGCGGCGCTTTCAGTTCAAAAAAATCCGCATTGTTCGAGAGGTCCATCTCCCGAGCCACCTTCAACATCAAGGAGTCGCTCTTCAAAATCGCGATCTCGGTGAGGATGCGGGATGCCGAGTCTTCCCCAATACCCTGCACGGCGCTCACACGATACTCATTGGAGGAGCCCGAACGGACTTGAATTCTTCCGTAGGACTCATAGCGCTTCGGCTGAAACTGCGCCGTAAACAGTCCGTACGCCAACCCCAGCGCCACTGCAACCCCGAGCACCCACTTCCGCTTGCGCATCGTGATCAGCGCTTCAGAAAGCGTCGTGTCCGTAATAGTCGTGTGGAATCCAGATTGGCCTGGATCTGGATGACCCGGGGCAGGTGCCGGCGTGTTTTCAAAAGCCATTTCGTTTAGTCTACTCGAGTACGCCTTCTAGAAGAAGACTAGATTATCTCCTTGTGCATGTGCTTACTTGTACACGTGCTTATAGGAGCGATACGGACTGGAAGGAGGGCGAAACTACAGAACACTTCCGGGTATTCTGGACGTTGAAGGAACCATGCGCCGCATTATGAGTGAACAAGTCAAGATTGCTGTCGTCGGATCGGGCTACGTTGGGCTGGTGGCCGCAGTCTGCTTTGCCGAAATAGGTCATAGCGTCATCTGCGTCGATAACGACGAATCCAAGGTCGCGGCTTTGGAAAGCGGCGATACGCTGATCCACGAGACCTTCCTTCCCGAGCTTCTCAGCAAATATCGCAACAGCAAAATCCGCTTCATGACCGATCTCGCCGAAGCCACCCGGGAGTGTGAAGCCGTATTCATCGCTGTCGGCACCCCACAAAGTGAAAACGGCGACGCCGACCTGTCCTACGTCGAGGCCGTCGCTTGCGAGATTGCCCGGTCCCTCGATACCTACAAGGTCATCGTGGAGAAGAGTACCGTCCCGGTCTACACCAACGAGTGGATCCGGCGCTCCATCGAACGCAACGGCGTGGCTCACCATCTCTTCGATGTCGTCTCGAACCCCGAATTTCTGCGCGAGGGAACCGCCGTGAGCGACTTCCTGCATCCCGACCGCATCGTCGTCGGCGCCGACAGCGAACGAGCCGCGGCTGTTCTCGCCCGCGTCTACCACCCCCTCACCAGCGGCGACTATTACAAGCGGCCAGACGCCATCCCCGGTCCGTGCAGCGATACGAAGCCCGCGCCTTTTCTGCTTACCTCCACGAAGAGCGCAGAGATCATCAAGCACGCCTCCAACGCTTTTCTTGCTCTCAAAATATCTTTCATCAATGCAGTAGCCAACCTCTGCGAAGCCACCAACGCCAATGTCGAGCAGGTTGCGCGCGGCATGGGCATGGACAGCCGCATCGGGCCGAGGTTTCTACGTCCCGGTATCGGCTACGGCGGCTCGTGTTTCCCAAAAGACGTTGCCGCCTTCCGCTCGGTCGCAGAGCAGATGGGTATCGATTTCAGCATCCTCAGGGAAGTTGAGAAGATCAACGGCAATCAGAAGAAGCGTTTTCTTAACAAGGTCCGTTCCGCGCTTTGGACCCTCAGAGGCAAGCGGATCGGTGTGCTTGGACTTGCCTTCAAAGGCGAGACCGACGACATACGCGAGTCCCCCGCGATTCAGCTTGTGGAGATGCTGCTCGCCGAAGGCTGTACCATCTGCGCGTTCGATCCCGCCGCTATGAAGCGTACGCAGCAAGTCCTGCCGCCCAGCGGGCATCTTCAGTATGCCGAGGATGCCTACGCCGCCGCACGGGACGCCGATGCTCTCGTCATTCTGACCGACTGGGCCGAGTTCGCCGAATTGGATCTCGATCGCCTCAACAAGATTCTGCGTTACCCCATCGTCATCGATGGACGCAATCTCTATGACCCAGGCCGCATGACCGGACACGGATTTACCTACCTCAGCATCGGCCGGCCTGCCGCTTACCCGCTGCGCGAGACCGCAGCCGCGCCTGTGGGCAACGGATAACGTCGACTTACTTCACCCCTCAAACTCCGCCCTGCACGTTTTTCATGCACCGCAAGCCTGTACGTCCGGCTCTGGTCCAAATGTAAGAAAGGTAGTCATCATGTCGCAAACGATTCTTGTCACCGGCGCCGCGGGTTTTCTGGGTTCGCACCTCTGCGACGCTTTGCTTGCGGAGGGCCACTCAGTCATCGGCGTTGACAACTTCAGCACAGGCAACGCCATCAATCTTCAGCATCTCGCAAAGGAGTCCCGCTTCCACTTTCTGGAGTGCGATATTACCAAGCCCTTCGATGCCGGAAAGATCGACTTCGTCTTCAACTTCGCCTCGCCCGCGAGCCCGCTCGACTACCATCGTCTCGGCGTGGAAACCCTCCTGGTGGGCTCGGCCGGCACGATCAATACGCTCGATCTCGCACGCAAATATAACGCGGGCCACCTCCATGCCTCTACGTCAGAGTGCTACGGCGACCCCGAAGTCCATCCTCAGGTAGAAACCTACTGGGGCAACGTCAACCCCGTCGGACCCCGCTCGGTCTACGACGAGGCCAAGCGATTCTCCGAGGCGGCCGTTACCGCCTATCAGCGCTACTATGGCGTCAACACGCACCTTGTGCGCATCTTCAACACTTATGGGCCTCGGCTCCAGCCAAGTGACGGGCGCGTCATCTCCAACCTCATGATGCAGGCCTTGCGCGGCGAAAGCCTGACCATCTACGGTGACGGTTCGCAGACGCGCAGCTTCTGCTACGTCTCCGATCTGATCGCCGGAATCCTGCTGCTCTCGCGCGCGGACCACCATCTTCCCGTAAACATCGGCAACCCCGACGAGTGGACGATCCTTGAATGCGCCCGCGAAGTGCTGACCGTCACCGGGTCCAGCGCCGAAATCGTCTTCCAACCACTTCCGCAGGATGATCCCACCCGTCGCCGTCCCGACATTACCAAAGCCAAATCGCTCCTGGGCTGGCAGCCAAAGATCGACCTGCAACAGGGTCTGCAACTGTCACTCGACTACTTCAGGCAGCGCGTCGCCGAGTAGGAAACGACGCTCTCAGTATCGAGAATCTCCTCTCGGTGAAACGAGAGCGCGACCGAACCGAAATCTCAATCGCGAATTGGCGGAACTGTCGCTTCCGCCCCCGGGTCGTCGCCCCCCGTCGCCACGATTCTAGAAATCAGCGCTCCGGAAAATTACGCAGCTTGGGATACCAAGTAAATTGCGCCGCCACTGTCGTATTTTTCTGAAGCCCTGTCATATACACAGGTGCCTTCCACCCCTCGTACTGCACCCAGGCATTCAGCTCCAGATCACGGCCCAGCCGCTTCACCAAGGTGCCCTTGAACTCATTCTGCGTCGTACCCCCCGGCACGAAGTTGAACGGTGTCTTCTTGTTCAGATATTCGAACTGCACCCACTCATCGGCAGACAGATGATAGGTCAGCCATGCCTGGCCGCCCTTGGCCTCGCGCCCGATCCAGTCTCCCATGATGAATCCCTGGTTCGTATACCCCTGCCGCTGCACCGTCTCCCAGTAGGCAAACTGCCCCTTCTCCGCGGGCCGAACGTCTGGATCGGTCGACACCGCCTCCACCCGGAAATCTAGCTTGGGTAGCTTCGGAATCTGCGAAACATACAGTCCCGTCCGGTACGAAGCACGCCGCGGTGCGCTGATCGGCGTCACGTCGTCGTGTGTAATCGAATCCAGAAAAAACGTGACATGCCGTCGTACCCCGGGGAGCCGATACGACAAATTGAAGTTGCTGAAGCGCGCCCCAGGATCGTGCCGCGAGTACTTATCTGTTGCCTTGCTATCCGTGAAGCTGAAGAAACTATGAAAGAACGTGTAGAGCGTCACCGGCGTATGATTCACACCGCCCCAGATCGCTGTGCGCTCAAACCCGAATTCGAAATCCTTCGTCGGCCGGAACGAGAACATTTCCGCATGCACCCACGGCGAAACCTGGTACGTGTGTCCACGCAGGCTTCCAACGAAAAAATCGTATCTCACCGGCCCAAGCAGCCTCGATATCAGTGGGATATTGAGAGGCTCGACCCGGTTCACGCGGAAAGAATAGATGTTCTCCGCATTGTTCGACCACGCCATCGCCGAGCCCGCCCCCGGTCCCAACCACGCGTCTGTCTTGCCCCCTGAAATTTCATGCCCGAGAACATGGGCCGAGACCGCAGCTTCCAGCACCCGAAAATTGTTCGCCGCTGGAATCGGTCCGACGGGAATCGTCGCTTGGGGCCCGGTATACGGAATCTGATCGATACCGGATAGCTCCTCTCCAAGCGCCAGCGGGTAGCCGGCAGCCGAGGGCGCATGCTGATACTCCCCCCTGAAGTACAACGAAAACGGCCCCCATTCCTCCGTCGTCGAAGCGCCCGTGATGTTGTTGAAGCCCGTCTGATATGGCCGCCCATAATCATTGTTGATCGTCTGGCCCAGGTGAAAGCTGTCCCGCAGTATCGGCCCGCTGATCCCCATCAGCCGCGTATAAGTCGAGTCCACGCCATACACCAGGCCACGCGCCACGTTATTGCTCGGAACCTCCGCGCTCAACTCATCCTGCAACCTCGCCAGAATCTGCTGCGCCTCTTCGTTGTCCCCGTCGACGATCTCCGCCTGCGATTTGTCCAGCATGTGCAGCACGCTTCGCCTCGTCCACGGCCGCATCCCAAGGAACATCGTGTCCACATATCCCATCGAGTACAGCCGCGTCAGCGCCGGATACATCCAGCTGTCGACCGGAACGTAAGCCGACCCAAAACGATCCGGGACCATCGTCGCCGCCGCCGGCATATACGGCTTGTACCCGCGATAGGGAGCTTCCTGCGTTGCTTGCTCCGGCAGCGGAACAGGCGGCTCTACCTTCTGCGGCACCTGCGCACTCGGCACCGTGCCCTGCTGCTTCAGGTCGTACGCTGGCTCGGCCGGCATCGCCTGCTCGGGCACCGCGCTCGGCACGGGGGCAGCCGGCGCTTGCGGGGCCGTCGCCGGTGTCTGCGCGAAGGCCCACGAAGCGACGCAAAACCCCAACACCGGCAGAAAGGCGAGAATCCTGATCCGCACTGATACCTCGATACTTCTAAACTGAGATGCACTTCCAGTGTAATCGCCCACCTGCGACACGTGGCCTATCATCCCATCTCCGTCCGCTGCTTGAAATTACGACTTCCGCCCGGCCAACTTTCGGTGAAACGAAGCGGCCGCCTGTTCCAGCCACGTGTCCGTCGCAATCTTTCGTCCTCGCAGAAAATTCCTCATCTGATCGAGCGGATCCGCTTCGGCCTCGCCACGTTCACTCTCTTGCGGAACACTCACGCATTCGATCAACACCGGGCCACCCCCTCCGCGAGCCCGCCCCAGCGTCTCCTGCGCCACCCGATACAGCGCGACCGCGTCATTCGCATCCACAACCATCCCTGGCACCCCGCAGCTTCCAGCACGCTTTGCCACTCTGCCGAAATCTTTCTTCTTCCCCCGTCGTCCGTCCGGCAAAACAACAAAAAATATCGGCAACTCGAGCTTCGACGCAAGCTTGAGAATCCCGCGCCACTCGCCCTTCCTAGCGTCCGCATGAGCCACATACGCCGCAACCACCTTCGCCGCACCGATCTTCCGAAACACAAGCGCCGTGCCCATCGCAAGCTTCAGCCGCTCCCCCGCATCCTCAGTCCACGGCATCACCCACGGCCCATGCTTCGAATCGCCGCCGCCATCCGCTTTCGTCCGCCCTTTGTCCTTCGCCTGCACTACGCGGCCCAGCAGGGAAGTGACCTTCGCACCGGCCAGCAGCTCCATCCCCACTCCCGCATGCGAATCGCTCACCGCATCGCCCGAACCAAGATCGATCGCGGTGCTTACGCGGCAAGCCTCTTCCCCTCGGGTCGCACGCGGCCTCTTCGCACCTTTTAATCCCTTGATGTGTTCGTCCAGCAGCCTCGCTTCTACCATCGCCACATAGATCTGCCGCAGCTTTTGATGGGGCACCAGGGGATTCTCGTGCAACTCCGTATCAATCAAAACATCCTCCCCAACTCACAACTGAGAAAAAGCGAAGCGAGCGGCTCCCAACGGGTCAGCAGCAAAAAAATCTATACTCGCGACCAACGGGAGCGCCACCAAAGGTGGTATACCCGTCACGAAGTGACCGCCTCGCGCGCAGCGGGCCCGGCCGGCAGGCCATCAGGCCCGAGCCGGATCCAACGCCTCAGTATTCAGCCCAAGCTCCGCCAGCGCTTTCTGTGCAGCCTTCGGTTTGAACTTCCCATCCCGCGCCAGCTTCGACAACGTCGCCCCCACCACATCCTCCGCGCTCACTTCAAAGTGCCTCCGCAGATGCTCACGGTTGTCGCTCCGCCCGAACCCATCCGTCCCCAGCGTCACCAGACGCGACGGCAGCCATGGAGAAAGCAGATCCGGCACCGACTTCATATAATCGCTCGCGGCAATCACCGGCCCTTTGGCCGAGCCCAACGCCGAAAGCACATACGGCACCCGCTCCTTCTCCGCCGGATGCAGCCGGTTCCAACGCTCCACCGCCTGTGCATCGCGCCGCAGCTCCGTGTAGCTCGTCACGCTCCAAACATCCGCATGCACGCCATACTTCAACGCCAGAATCTCCTGCGCCCGCAGCACCTCGTTCAAAATCGGCCCGCTTCCAAACAACTGCACCGTGGCCTCGCTCGGGGCCGCCTTCAGCTTGTACATGCCCCGCAGAATGCCCTCCGCGGCACCCTCCGGCATCGCCGGCATCGCATAGTCCTCGTTGTACATCGTCACGTAGTAGAAGAGGTCTTCGCCCTTCTCATACATCCTGCGAATGCCGTCCTGAATCACCACCGCAAGCTCATACACGTACGCCGGATCGTAGGTCACGCACGTCGGCACCGTACTCGCCAGCACAATGCTGTGCCCATCCTGATGCTGCAGGCCTTCGCCCAGCATCGTCGTACGCCCCGCAGTCCCGCCCATCAGGAAGCCCTTGCCCCGCGAGTCCGCAAACGCCCACACCATGTCGCCAATGCGCTGAAATCCGAACATCGAGTAATACATGTAGAAGGGAATCGCAGGCACCTTGTAGTTCGCGTATGCCGTGCCCGCCGCCGTAAACGAAGCCATCGACCCAGCCTCAGTGATTCCTTCCTCAAGTATCTGTCCGTCTTTATCTTCACGGTAGTACAGCAGCATATCCGCATCGTGAGGGCTGTACTTCTGCCCCTCAGGCGCATAAATGCCTACCTGCCGAATCGCCGACTCAAGCCCAAACGTGCGTCCCTCATCCGGCACAATCGGCACAATCAGTTTGCCGATCTCCGCATTCTTCATCAGGTGCCGCAGGATGCTCACAAACCCCATCGTGGTCGAGACCGCGCGGTTGTTCGACCCCGCCGTCCATTCCGCGAAATGGTCGATCCCGGGCGCCGTAAAGCTGCTCTTCGGCACCTCGCGCGTCGGCAGATATCCGCCCAGCTCTTTGCGCCGCTCCTGCATATAAACGATCTCAGGTGCGTCCTGCGCCGGCCGATAAGGCGTCCCGGTCTTCGCCGCCTCATCCGGAATCGGAATGTCGAACCGCTTCACAAAAGCAACCAGGCCGTCATCGCTCAGCTTCTTCTCCGAGTGCGTTGCATTCCGTGCCTGGGCCGAACCCAGCCCATATCCCTTCACCGTCTTCGCCAGAATCACCGTCGGCCCGCCCTTATGCTCGGCCGCCCTCCGATACGCGTTGTAGATCTTCGTGTGATCATGCCCTCCGCGATGCAGCTGCCCAAGCTGTTCATCGCTCATGTCTTTCACCAGATCCAGAAGCTCCGGATATTTACCGAAGAAGTGCTCGCGCAGATAAGCGCCGCCCTTGGCCTTGAACGTCTGATATTCGCCATCCACACACTCTTCCATCCGCCGCAGCAGCAGGCCCGTGTGGTCGCGCTCAAACAAGGCGTCCCAGTCTCCGCCCCAGATCACCTTGATCACATTCCAGCCCGCCCCGCGGAACATGCCTTCCAGCTCATCGATAATGCGCTTGTTCCCGCGCACCGGCCCATCCAGCCGCTGCAGATTGCAGTTCACCACAAAAATCAGGTTGTCGAGCTTCTCTCGCGAAGCCACCGAGATCGCACCCAGGCTGTCCACCTCGTCCGTCTCGCCGTCTCCGACAAACGCCCACACCTTGCGTTCGGTCACAGGAATCAACTGGCGGTTTTCGAGATACCGCATAAACCGAGCCTGATAGATCGCATTCAACGGCCCGATGCCCATCGATACGGTAGGAAAATTCCAGAAGTCTTTCATCAGCCAGGGATGCGGATACGAAGACAACCCCGGCGTGTCCCGCAGCTCATGCCGGAAATTCTTCAACCGGTCATCGTCGAACCGGCCTTCAAGATAGGCCCGGGCATACACTCCCGGCGAAGCATGCCCCTGGAAGTAGATAAAGTCGCCCGGCTGCTCCGGCTGCCCCTCCGCACCGGGATACTTCGCATGAAAGAAGTGGTTGAACCCCACCTCAAGCAGCGTAGCCAGCGACGAGTAGGTCGAGATATGGCCGCCGATTCCAGCATCTTTCTTGTTCTGGCCATGCACCATCGCCATCGCGTTCCAGCGGATCAGGCTCTCCACGCGCCGCTCCGCGTGCAGGTCGCCGGGATAGGCCGTCTCATCATGCTTCGGAATCGTGTTCTGATACGGCGTCGTCAGCTCGCTCGGTGTCGGCACCCCAGCCTCGCGCGCACGTGTCCGCAAGGCATCCAGCAGCTCTGTCCCTTGCTCCCAGTTCGTCGCAACGACCTCGTCGAACGCCTCAATCCACTCCGACATCTCTGCCGCAAAGTCCTGCTTGACCGCGTCTTCCACTTTTACCGTCATATGCCCCGTACCTTCTCCAGCTAGAGAAATCGCTGCTGACAGGCCACACGGCTCAACCGCTGGCCCCGCTTATAACGATATAAGGCTTACGCGAAAACGTCATCTCCACCCCGGCCCCTTTCCCTTCCACCAGCAAAGTGTCATCCTGAGCGAACGCTCTCGCCGTCTCATCGCGAGAGGCGCAGTCGAAGGACCTGCATTTGCTGTCCCTTTCTTTGTCATTCCGAAAGCGAAGCAGAGGAATTGCCTTTGCCCTCGCCTTTCTGGTTGTCATCCCACCAGTTCCTTCTAATTTCCACGCGCCTAATTCGGAATCTCCTTTGCCCTCGCCTTTCTGGTTGTCATCCCCGCAGGGGATCTGCTGTTGCCTTTGCAACTGTCTCTGCTTTCTCGAACCCGGCCCAGAAAACGACATCGAGTGCAGAACCGCTCATGGCGCGGTGTTGCTGTCTTTTACCCAACCAAACCGGGTTCCCCATCTTCGGCGCGCTTTTTACGCCCAAGGTGGGATCCCACAACCTTGCGCTCCCACTCTCACTCGGTCATCGCGGGTCTGTTCTCATTTCGTCACTCGGAGCTCAGCGAAAAAGCCCTGAATCACTCTTCCTTGCGGCGCGTACACCACCCACAGCCCAGGCGAAATCTAAAAGTACTCCCGCAACTCCCGAAACCCACCCAACTCCACCAACACCTGCCCCTCCGGCGGTCTGCTGACGATCTCGTGCTCCAGCACCCAGGTAAAATCATGCGGAATAAACACCGCATTCAGCCCCGCATCCAGCGCCGGATTCACATCCGACCGAGGACTGTTCCCGATCATCCACGTGTTCGAGTTCTCACATCCGTAACGGCTCGCAAGCGAAACATAAGCCGCCGCACGCTTCTCCGCCAGCACCTCCACCGCCGTAAAGTACCCCGCAAGCCCCGAACGCTCCAGCTTGTCGGTCTGCTCTGCGTGGTCCCCCTTGGTCACCAGGATCAGCCGATGCCGCGCCGAAAGATCGGCAAGCGTCTCCGCCACCTCAGGCAGCAGCTCAATCTCCTGCTCCGCAATCGACTCCGCAAAACTCTCAATCCGGCGATGCTTCTCCTCCGTCGCCGGAGCGTCCGAAAGCTGCTCAAAACAAGCCACCAGGGAACGTCGAAAGCTGCGCAGCCCATACCCATGCTTCTCGATCGTCGCGTGCTCCACCCGGTTCAAATGCTCGCGTACCTCCTCCGCCGTATGCACCCGATGATCGAGATACGAAACAAAGCTCGCAATTGCACGCTCGAAATAGATATTGTTCTCCCACAGCGTGTCATCGGCATCGATCAGCAAGGTCTGGTTCACGGGGCGCTGTTTCATTATGGAAGCATCGATCACAGCCCGATTATAAGTCTGCTGCACCTGCCCTTTATCCACGTTGTCGAGTTCGGAACCCGCTTCCGTGTAAGGCACGGAACTGTCCGGCTGGCCCGGTATGATCAGCAGGCGAAAGGCTTTGCCGCTCGCCCACAAACTCGCAACGCAGACCGGGCGAAGAGCTGGACGAAAGCATGATCCCTGAAGCGGGCCAGAAGTTCGGGCCGTACGAGATCCTGGGCAGACTGGGCGGCGGAGGCATGGGCCTCGTCCTTCGCGCCTGGGACGAGCGCCTGCATCGCGAAGTCGCCATCAAGATGCTGCACGATGCCGCCTCCTTGCCCGGCATGCGCGAACGCTTTCAACAGGAGGCCCGCGCCGCCTCGTCGCTCAACCACCCCAACATCTGCACCATCTTCGACATCGGCGAACACCACGGCGACCCCT
Organism: Acidobacteriota bacterium; assembly: GCA_030853485.1. GTDB lineage: Bacteria > Acidobacteriota > Terriglobia > Terriglobales > Acidobacteriaceae > Edaphobacter. The sequence continues at coordinate 912 of JALYVA010000193.1, read as the reverse complement.
ACCTCGTCATGGAACTCCTTCAAGGCGAGACCCTCAAAAACCGCATCGCACGCGGCGCCCTGCCCGTCGAAGACCTCCTCCGCTACACCGAAGAGATCGCCGACGCCCTCACCCTCGCCCACTCCAAAGGCATCGTCCACCGCGACATCAAACCCGCCAACATCTTCCTCGTTCCCATGCCCAACGGGCGCACCCAGGCCAAGGTCCTCGACTTCGGCCTCGCCATGATCGAGCTCGAAGTCCGCGGAGGCTGGGAGTCCCGCACCCTCGACCTCACCCTCGCCGGATCCACCATAGGAACCCTCGCCTACATGTCTCCCGAGCAGGCCCGGGGCGAAGCCCTCGACGCGCGCTCCGATCTCTTCTCCCTCGGCGTCCTCATGTACGAGATGGCTACCCGCCGAACCCCCTTCCGCGGAGCGACCAACGCCCTCTTCTTCAAGCAGCTCTTCGACGTGCAGCCCGAACCCGTTAGCGACTGGAACGACTCCATCTCCCGCGAGCTCGAACGCGTCATCCTCAAGCTCCTCGAAAAAGATCGCCGCGCCCGCTTCGAATCCGCCGCCGAACTCCGCGCCACCCTCGAAGACTTGCAACGAAAAGGGAGCCGCGCATGGGCCCGCCGCACAGAGACCTCCGTACCCCTCGTCCGCGCCGACGACCCCGTAGCCCGCCGCCGCACCCCAAAACTGCAGCCCTCCCCCAGCTCCTCCCCCGACGACACCACATCCTCCCAGTCAGCGGGCCAGTCAGCAGCCCAGTCAGCAGCCCAGGCCCCAAGCTCCCCCGCCCCATCAAGCCCAAGCAGCGCCCCCAGCCAAAACCCCACCTCCGCATCTTCCTCCCCCGGCCAGCCCACAGCCTCCACAACCACCCGGCAAGCCGCCATCCATCACCCCATCCTGCTCGGCC
>JALYVA010000192.1 GCA_030853485.1 Acidobacteriota bacterium | reverse complement strand
ACCTGCTCGACGCTGCGGAAGATGTGCTTGAGGTAGAAGTCCGTGCGCTGGCCGCTGTAGTTGACGGTCTCCTTCTCGACGGTCATGTTGCCGCTGAGTTCGGAGAGGTTCTTGCAGGTCTGGAGATTGTCGGTCTGGAAGGCTGCCTTGATGTAGCAGTTGTCGGTGATTGATTCATTCGGCCCATACTCCTCGATGATCTGGGTAAGGGTCTGGGCGATCAGGTACGGCTTGATTTTGTAGCCGGCCATCAGGCTCATTGCTGCTGCAAGGTTCGGAATCTTCTTGAGTTCAGGAAATTCGTCCAGCATGAGCAGGAGGTGGTGACGGTCCGGGTCAAGCTGTTCCATGAGCCGGTTGATGATGAGCTGGAGTATCAGCCTCACTAAGGGACGCAGGCGCTCCCGGTCAGGCTGGGGGACTTTGAAGTAGAGGCTCATGGGCGCTTTACCGTAGACCAGATCGCGAATGACGAAATCGGAACGGGAGACGGTCTTCTGTACGATCGGATCGTCGTAGATAGTCATCGGTGTGACGATGCTCGATTGGATACTCGACGCCTCGCGGTCGGCGCGGTTGAGCTGGCGCTGAATCGCTTTGCTGACAAACGGGTGTGTGAACGTCGGTTTGCCATTCATGTCAAACCATTTGAGACGCGGAGCCGATCTTCCGCCGGGCATGTGAACCGTGCTTTGGATTTCTTTGAGGACTTCCTCAAAGTTCATGCCGGGCGAAGAGTAGAGAGCCAGCACGTCCGGCAGTGTCGGGTCTCGGGGGACGTTGAGGTTGCGCATCACGTAGCCGAGATGGATGATCCCAGCGGAGACGAGATCGACGGCGGCATCGTCGAAGTGCTTGTAGAGACCGTCATCATCGCCGTGGCGGATGACAGCATTGGCAATGGCCTGGGCATCGCCGACTTCATGGTCCGTCTCCCAGCGAATCTCCGAGAGCGGGTTGTAGCAGCAGCTCTCCGACGGCAACGTCGGCGCAAATTTTAGAACGCGCTGTCCGATAGCGTGCCGGAATCCGGCGGAGTGGTCCCAGTTCTCGCCTTTTAGGTCGTAAACGAAGACGCTCTGCCGCCACTGGCAGAGCGTAGGAATGATGGCGGACACGCCCTTCCCGCTGCGGCTAGGGGCGAAGAGTAGAACGGGCTCAGCCCCGGCGTGGAGGAGGTAGTGAATCTGCTGGGTTTGGGCGTCCCGCCATCCGCCGACATAAACACCGTCCTGCGCGTCGAACAGTCCGAGCTTCTCAATATCGGCTCGATTGGCCCAAACTGCAGAACCGTGGAGATTCATCAGGCTGTCCGTGCTCTTGCGGTCGCGGATGAGCGACAGGAACCAATAGGTAAGGTAAGCGAGGATCAGACCTCCCAGGATCGTCCCGCCGAAGGCCACCCAGATGTCTTTGCGAACGGAAGAGCTGATGAGCCGGCTGCCCGCAAACCGCCTCCAGAGAGTAAGGCTTGCAAACGGCTGGAAGACGCCAATCTGGTGAACCCAAACCAGCGGATCGCCCATCTCGACCGGGTTGCGGAGTTGCCAAGCCAACCATTCAGTGGCGGTCCAGGAGGTCAGCATGAAAGCGGAGAGTGCCCCAACGAGAGCTCGGACGTTCCAGCCTCCCTGCCAGCGCGGGCGTTGGGGTAGAACGTATCCAGGCGGTGCCGTTAGGCCATTTCTCATTGGATCAATCCTCTTAGTGAAGAGTACATTTCACTAAAGGCAATTTGTCAAATCAGTACCCTCGCTCCTGACGTCGTTCCAGACTCCTCGATCTGAGAGCTCGGCCCAGCTCTCCCAGCCATCCTTTGTTGCCTTCGATTGTGGCAAGACCCATCGTCCGCATTCGTCTCGCCAGCGAATCGAGGGCGGACTTGTCTTTGAGGACTTGCTGGTCCATACCCGCCGACGACGCATATAGCTTCGATGGATCGCTGCGCAGACTGTCGATCGTGACGATGTTGCCGGGCTGCAGATCGCCGCGTGTCCACGCCGCGCGTAAGGTCCCGTCGTGGCGGATGATTTCGATCCGGCCCTCGGTCGTCTCGAAGATGGTCTGAAGAGCACCGGTTCGCTCGTCTTCACTGTTCAACAGAACTCGCCCGATGAGTTTCTCCGCACCATTCGAATACCGCATCGGCGCGTGGGGATCGCTGATCGCCACTCCGCTGCGGAACAGGATGCGGGCGCGGTCCTGGAGGTCCTTCATTTGCTGGAGCTGGCTGATAGCGTCGGTCCGGACCAGCCATCCGTCTCGTGGATCGAGCTTTGCCAAACCAAGTTGCTTCAGGTGAATCAGCCTGGCGCGCTCTGTAGTGGACACGTCTGTCCCGACGGATGCCAATGCAGGCTCCCTTGCATGTACTGAACCTCGTCGGATCATTCTTCTGTCGAGCGAAGTGACTCTATTTGCCGTAAGGTCTAATAGTTGCTGTTGCTGGATCTCCTCGATCGTGCGCGGCCCGAGTTGACGAGTGATCGCTACCTGGGCAGATTCCCGCAGACCCTTGCGGATCATCTCCGGCGGGAGCCTCAATGGGTCGCCCGTCGCTGTCCGGCCGCGAAGGATGAGATGAGCATGCGGATGATCGGTATTCCTATGGACCACGCCTGCCCAGGCCAAAGGGCCTCCAGCATATTCTTCGATTCGAGAAATCACGCACTCCGCCGACTCTCGAAAGTCTGCGGAGGAGTCCTCGGGAGAGAGGATAATCTTGAACATGCGTTCGTCTCCGGCGCTCTGCCATGAGTCTGCGAGAGAAGCCAGGGATCGCTCTTTTGCTGACCCCAGACGGTCTCCGTTATCGACGTGCCTCTGATCGTCCTTGGATCGCACATCCCCCTTTGCGCTCTCCCGTTCTACATAGGTGCCGTGTGCCTTCCAGCCACCGGGCGTTCGACCACTCGCATAGCGGACATTCACGATGCATCGGCGTTGGAATGCGGAGCCGGATCGAGAGATTGGCGAGAAGAGGGAACCTGAGCGGAGTGCTGTGGCCTTTTGCGAACGGCTTACGAGCCGCGTGAGCCGGAGCAGGTTCCTCGCGGTCCCGGTGATCGGTCGTGTCGAGGTATCCGCCCGGCGAACCCGACCCGGACGGAGATGTACGGAGCGTTCGCTTTGCTCCGCCGATTTGCGTGGCATGGCTTAGCCTTCCTGGTCGTCGCTCGTGCGTGTTTATGCAGGCTCTTCCTGGATGCCAAGTTCGTTCGGGCTGTATGCATCCGACTCGCGTCGTCGCTGGAATTCACGCGCGGCGGTAAGGTTGATCTGCTCATAGACCCGAGCCGCACGGGAACGCGCGATGGGAAGCATGGAAGCTGGTACTTCTGGGAGCGACGTGAGGGCGTACTTGATAAATGTGTCGGTCAGTGCGAGGTGAAGTTGAGCAACGGTCTCCAGACTTTGGAACCTTCGCCCAAGCGAATCGGCAAGATTGCCGAACAGCGAGTAGACGAGCTGCTCAAGGTCGTCGCGCTGGTTCGTTCCGACGGTAACAAGATAGTCGAATACCTCGTTGTCGCTCTTGGCGTGCAGATGCGTCTTGAGGGCGGCGACTCTGTCACCCTGCGCGCGGTTCAGGCGAACGGTGTATCGAACGGAGTTGGGATGCTTCGGCCGTGGCATAAAAGTAAATATACTGCAATGTGCATTGCAGAAGCAACGTGACGCACACGCGTTCTTAAATGGTACATGCGTGCGTCAATTAAACCCGCTCACAAGATAGGAGATAGAGAGAGCAACCCTTCAAAGCGCGTCTGCGCTTTATGTTCCACTACCGCTCTACTACTCCCAGACGGCTGCAAAGCAGCATACCTCGCACGGGTCTACGACCCAGAGAAAGCGCAGCCTCTGGCTGCAACAAAAGCCTCACTTTGCCTCACCAAGCCTCATCATTGCGGAAGGCGAATGAGTGAGGCTTTGTGAGTGTTTGTGCGGGTGAATGAGGGAGAGCGGTGGAATTTTGGGCTGCGTCTATCTTGCAAGCAAGCGGGTTTGCTGGCATACTCTACTGAAATGTACTCGTCACAACAAAGACGGCCAGCAGAGTTGGAGGCACTCATTCAACGCTTTAAAGAGCGGACAGAACTTGTCCCGTACAAGGCGCGGGCTCTCAAGGGCTTTGGGGTTGAACTAGAGGCCGCATACGCGCTCGGGCTTCCTTGGAAGGAGATCTGGCGAGCATTTCGAGACGCGGGCTATACGGGAACTTATCGACAGTTTGTACGGATGACTACAAGGCTTATACCCCAACGCCCGCCAAGAATTCCGAAAGCCAAGAACCTCCGGTGCGTACTGGAGAGGAAAGATGTTCCGCAACCGAGCGCCGTAAAGAGCGGCGACAACACCACACACGAGGAGAAACCAGCATGGCAGGCACAGAGAGAGCAAACAATGGCGAAGTTGGATCGAGAAGTGGAACTGAACCGGGAGAGAGAGGCTCAGTTGCAACCGAAGAAAGTGTTCAAGATGACACCTTTCGTGGGGAGACGGGAGGACTCGACAAGTCGCTCGGATTGAAGTCGAAGCGCGTCGTCTTCCCGATTGCAGGTAAGGGCGGAGTCGGCAAGACCACCGTTCTTGCTACCTTGGCCGAGTGGTATGCAAGCCTTTGCTACAAAGCCGATCTACTCGATATGGATCCGGATAATAAGGGGGAGGGCTCTCTTAAGGCGCTCTTCGACCACGCGTACAAGTTGCCGGCTCTGGAAAGCTGGACTTATGACAAGCTGCTCGGCATTTCGCTTGAATCGGATGCGGACGTGATCTTAGCTGATATGGGTGCGGCTCAAGGCCATCGGATGATCCCCTGGTTCCGGGATTTCTATAAAGTGATGCAGGATTCGGGGTTGGACATCCGTTGGACGGCTCTCGGAGTCGTGGATGCAGACATCGCATCGGCCCGCTCCGTGCTGGAGTGGGGAGAGGAATTGCTGGACACCGTGGATTATGTCATCGTCCACAATCACTTTCAGGAGGGTATTCCGTCTTCTTGGGAGAATCCAAAGCTCGAAAAGGATGTCAGAGCTTTTCGGGAAATGTTCTCTCCCTTTGAAATACGAATGGATGCGAGGAGGCCCGATCTGCAGAAAATCATGCGAACCATGAATGTGACCTTGAGTGATGTAGGTGATCGGAAGACGGACGTCCCGGAACTTCGGGCGGCCGATATGACGCTTCGTGCTCGAACCTACAGGTTTCGCGCATACGGCCAGTTCACAGAGGCGAGGAAGGTCCTGCTCCCATGACAACTGCTCCTGTGATCGGCATGGAAGAAGGATCCGGCTGGATACGCGATCTCGTCTACCTCGCTTTCCCCGAGGGGGATGCGAGAGAGCGCGTCCTCATCGATCTAGTCAAGCAGTTCTCCAAGATGGACCCTCACGATCCTGAATGGCTCCGCTATAAGTTGAGTGTTGTGGAATGCAGGGCATTAGAGAATGTGGCACGAAGCCTGAACGAAGCGGCGGCGGAACAGGCCAGACTTCGCGGTATCACGCGGGAGATGGCAGATTACGCCGCGACTCAGCTTAGGAGCACGATTGAGAATGCGGCCTCCAACACTAGGCAACTCCTCGAAGATGTCCAACTGAGTCTGCACGACGCCGTATCGGGCGATGCCATTCTCAAGAGCTATACCGAGGAGACCCGACAACAGTTTGCCAAAGTGATTGCGACGATTATTGAGGAAACCCTAGCGCAGGCGCTGAACACTTCCCACCAGCGAATGGACGCTTGGATGAAGGGGTCGCTGGATCGGACGATTCACGAAGCGCAGCGATCTCTGGCAGCAGCTATAACGGACTTCCGGCTGAAGCTGGGCGGGGCCTGGGGACAGCTTCTTCTGGGCTGTGTGTGCGGCGGCATTCTCGTTGCCGCACTTTTGCTGGTCGGCGGGTTCTGGCTCGGCAAACACTGGTAGACACGTGTCTACGCCAGCGTGTCACACTCGATTAAAGAGAAGCGGGAAACCGTTTCCGGTTCCCCGCTAGCTTTGCCCTGAGGATATGCCTTTCGGCAGGGATGCCCTCAGAAGCCTCGAATTGATAATACCATGAGACAGTCCAAATCTATGCTCCGCGATCCGAAAGAACTGGCAGCAATTGAACGGGCTGTGTCCCGAGAGCGGCTCAGGCGCTATCTTACAGCAACTTCCAATGATCTATCGGCTGCGGTTTCCCTCTACGAAAGCAACATTGCTCTATCCGAGGCGATTTTCGGACTGCTTCACGGACTTGAGGTTGCCGTCAGAAACAGCATGCATGAGGTGCTGACGGCACAATATGGCAATCCAAAGTGGTACGAACTCGGCGGTGCCCCGTTATCGCGTTATGGGCGAGACAAGGTGATGGAGGCTGTCAATGCCGCCGGTGGCCCCGGGGCGACTCCGGGGAAGGTTGTGGCGGAGCTGATGTTCGGCTTTTGGACAGATCTTGCCGCCCATCGCTACCATTGGACGCTCTGGCAACCTTGCCTGGTGAGGGCCTTTCCTGGAGTCCGTCTTGCTCGGCCAATGATACATGCCCGGCTGGACCTGATTCGCAAACTGCGTAACAGAATCGCGCACCATGAGCCGATCCTTACGTCCGAGCGGTTGTTGAACCCGGGTGTTGGGTTGTCGCTCTCTTTGAACGAATTAGTCGGTTGCGGCGGTTGGATTGCTCCAGAGATTGAGGCTTGGCTGAGAACCAGCTTTCGGTTGGACCGCGCAGTGGCGGTTCTGGAGTACGTCGCCAAGTCGGGGGTAGTGTTGTGAGCGTAAAGAGCGTAGTCGTGGATCAGTTGAAGCAACAGGTAAGCCCTTGGGTTATGGACCCAAAGAGCGGTCTGAGTTGGCAGCTTTTTGCTTCCTGTTTGCCTATGACGATTCGATAACCCGAAGCAGGGCCCGATCCTTCTCTTCAATGAGTGCGTTGACCTGTTCTCGCCAGTTGAGGATCTGTGGCCAACTATTTGGGTTATGAACCCAAAGAGCGCCCTTGAAAACCTCGAAGTGTCAGGAAGGTCATAGCGACGTGACCCCCAGCCGCACTATTATGAAACTCGCTGAAGGTTTCTGGAGAGGTCCTGCACAAACATCCAGAAGACTAGGAGACCGCTCAGCGTAATGAGGGCTGCCCGAACCCAATGCGTGCTCATACCACGCAGGTACATGGGATCGAGGCCGCCGCCGGGCAGCGTCGCATAATGTGTCTGCGCTTGCCACCGTCCCCAGAAGATTGCGGTCAAAACGTAGATCAACACTTGAACGGCCACGTTCAGCCAAACCGCCGAGGAACTCACTCCGACCGGACGCCACCAAATAAGCGCGAACGCTCCGAAGAAGGCCGCGGCGGCTACGGGGAAGACAACAGGCTTGATCATTGCCCACCAGGCGTTGTGGTATGCGCCGAAATCTCCGGGCGCAACATAGGGCCAAAGCCGCCATCCAAACTCGGTCATCCAGATATTGCCGACGCCATAGAACGTTGCCGCAAATGTGATGATCAGCACCCATTGAGATCTGTTCATAATGATGTCTTCCTTTGTTTCAGCCTGGACTTGTCGGCGGCATACGCCACGAATTCCGCCGTTTCAGCGCTAAGATACAACCCTTCAGAACAGGTGAGTTTCTTCACGAATTTATTCAGCAGAATCTGGTTTGGTTTCGGCCCGATAGGGGTCGTGGCAGTTCCACCACTTGTAGATGGGAATCTTGAGGTTAGCTTTCAATGAAGGCTGCCATTACGTATTCCTCTCGATCTCGATACCGATGGTCATGAACTTAGCCAAAGAAGTTGTGTCCTTTGCAGGGGGTAATTGGTCCGATCACGGAGGTGTCATCGCGACATTTTCGGTTCGTATGTCGTCTGCGATCCAGTTCAGCTCCCAGGTCTTTCCGCCGTCTTGAGAAAACGCCTGCTCAAAATGGCAGGCGTCGGGCCTCAAAACCGTCCAGGTGCTCCGCACGAGAAGCATTCGACCGTTTATAGGTTCCTGATCGTAAAACTCGCCCCGTCCGTTACGGAACTCACCGATCGCCGGTACACTCATCGCGCCGCCAGTGCTGCTTGCGAAGTTCAGGCTCCATTGGTGCGACTCAGGGTTGTAAAGGTGAAGATTCAAACCATCAACGTGACCGCTCGGTCCGTCCACCGAAAGTTCGACCATGTTTGCTTTGCCGTTCCATATCTTTTGAACGACAGAAGTGCCTTCATATGCTGACCAGGTTTCCGGACCGGTGAACGGATGCCGCAAACGCGAGCTTAATCTTAGGTGAGTTTTCCATGTGCCGAACTCGAAGTCGAAGTCGTGCTGTCCGTCTCGCGCAGCCGCCCCCTGCGCGGAATCACCGCCGGTTGCGCTCTGGCAAAGTACGCACGGAACAGACAACATGAACGCCGCAAAAATTAAGTAGATGCAGGCACGTAGGATAGTAATCACGGGTACAGTCCTTTTGCTATTTCTCTCAGCAGTCTTCCGAATTTGTGCCGAAGCGAACATACACTCCATATCAGCATCAGCGTATTTCCTCCCGAGGCCCTAAAAGTTTTCGATTGAGGACCAGAGCCTCAGGCCTGCTGTCCCGGATAACCCCGCTTGCCACCGAAATAAACTTCGATATCATGGACTTTGTCATCTTTGAATTTGAAGTACTCCGTGTTTCGGAACGACTTCTTATCTGTGGTCGTGAGGAGGTATTTCGCGAAGCCATTGTCCCCATGCATGATGACGCACTCCAGCTCAATGGTCTCGATCCGGACTGCCGCGGGCCAACACCTCTCCTTGAAATCACTCTTGTTGATGTGGTCGTCGTCGTTAGGGCTGGTGAAGGTGAAGTCGTCTGCTAACAGACTCTCAACCGTGCTCCACTGTTTTGTTTCCCATCCGGAGTAGTAGGCCCGGACCATCTCCTCTTTTGTCATATTCGATCGCACGTGCGCCCCGGTCGCCGCAGCCAAACCCTCGTCTGTCCAGGCGAACGCGCTTGTGGCGCGCAGCAGAACCCCGAACACGCCCGCTTTGAGAAGATTCCGACGCAATACGGGACTCTCAATCATGGCGAGTTCTCCTACGGCTTTCCTTCATCGTTACCTCCTCCGTCACGCGTGACCAGCTTCAGGTGACGTTCCTTCAAAATACAAACGACTTGATATGCTACTTAGCCCGGAGCGATCAACCTTGCTTCGGCCGGTCGGACGCACGCAGCGTCTCCAACCAGGCAACGATGTTTTTGATTCCAGTCCTCAGCACCTTAGGATCATGAGCGTTCTTTGCTAGCGACACGTAGCCTTCGAGCGTCGCGATCAGAAAACCAGCGGCCTCGGCCGGCTTGGCATCCCGACGAACTCTTCCGTGAGTTTGTCCCGCTCGTAAAGAGGAGGCAATGCCCTCTTGCCAGGTGTGAAACACCATTGCCAGGCGCTTCCGGAAACCCTCGTGAAGGGGAGACATCTCCTGGGCCAAATTGTTGAGAGGACATCCGCCCCTTATATCCTCTGGCCGAAGTGACTCCCCTTGAAGTATGCCAATCAGAACGTCGATAGGGTCTTCGCACGCTTCAAGAGGAAGCAACCACTTGGACTGGAGGCTGGGGGCGATGACCTCGTCAACGATTGCGTATCCCAATCCTTCCTTGTTCTTAAAGTGGTGGTAAAGCGCCCCTTTGGTGACACCGGTTGAGGCCAAAATACTGTCCAGGCCTGCACTCTGGAATCCCGATCGGTAGACCTCGCGGGATGCCGCCTGGAGCAACCGTTCCCGGGTGCGATCGGGATTACGCATGCGGGTTGCTCGTCCTGTAAATGTCTTAGATTCAGCCAACATGCCAACGAGTATGCATGTAGGTTTCGGGGAGGTCAAGGCCTTACACGGCTCTGCAATCGCTGAAATAGAGTTTCTATATTTTCGCCGTGAACATTCGGGGTCACATCTAAACGCGAGGTGACCCCGAATGTCCCGGCCAGCTACGGGCTGAAGAGCACTGTGCAAAACTCTCGTCATCGGCCAGCTTGGCCAAGTTTCACGACTTTCTGCAACAGCACATTTTTCGCGTTCGCGGGCATCGCAAAGTCAGGGTGCGCGCCCACTTCGTCTGCAACCGATCGACCTATGTCTTCGTCAACAGGGGTAGCGAGAAAGGCATCGATTTCGCCCTTATGCGGCCCGCTGCGTACGACAGCCATGCCCGAGATCTGTCCTTCATCGTTGATCTGGTTAGCCATGGTCGCGTAGAGGTTGGAGTTTGCCGGAAACAGCGTATTGATGTTGATCGTCTTGCCGTTTTCCCAGAGGAGGGCATGGGACCACTCGAACTTGGAGTCCAGAGCGCTTCCTACGACTTGGCCCTGGTTGTTGATGGCTTCGCCCAGGGCGAGAATATCTCCCGGCAGAGGTTTGAGGATAGTCAGCTTTTGGTTCTGCCAAAGAGCGGCATAGAAGAATTTATCGTTAGTGACTGTCCCGACAATGTCGCCTCGGTCGTTGATGCCGTAGGCCTCGTTAGCGCCCGGAATATTGAGGTCGGGTAGCGGGATGGGATTGCCGTATTGCCATAACACAGCGTGATTGGCTGAGCCGCCGCAGGTTCCCGAGTAGCCTACGGTATCACCGTGACTGTTGATGTCGACCGCTTCTGAGTCTGAATCATTACCTAGCGGAAAGAGCGTTTGGGGTTTGCCGTTTTCCCACAACACCCCCAGGTCAACCCGATTGTTAGCTGTGTTAGCCGCGCATGTGGGGTCCACGAGACCGTTTTCCGCATATCCCGCGGCTTGTCCACGGTTATTGATCGCGCTCGCCTGCCCATTATTTCCACCGAGAGTGGGGAGAGCGCTCATGCTGCCGTTTTGCCACAAAAACGGGCGACATGTGAGTCCGGTGCCGAAGGCGCAAACGTCTTCGCCGTTGGGGTCAGGGTCACTCGTTTCGGCATAACCCACTGCCTGTCCTTGATCGTTGATCCCGCCATAGTTGACCCAACTGTTCTTTCCTCCGAGCGTGCCGAGGTCGAAATTGACTCCGTCGATGTCTATCGCTGCGCGTCCGCTTAGAAGCGGCCCCACGTAATTCTCCTTCCCCGGCGGCAGTTTCCCTTCCATAACCTCCGTCCATCCGTGGTTGTTGAGCCCCATCGCACAACCCAAATTTCCGCTATCTAAATGGCCCAAATCGGTAACTTTGTAGCTTTTTTGAGCGAAAGCATTGCTGCAACAAGCTACAACAATCGTCGTAGCCCACAGTGTCCGGAAGTATCGCGGCTGTATAAGCATGTTCGTATCTCCTTTTTTCTGCAGTAAAGTTGTGTTCAGGCCGAAGTGACGCTCGCGCGGTTCATTTCCTCGACTCTGCAACATACCGACCAGTATGCATGTAAGGCTCGGAGACGTCAAGCCTTTAAAGCTATTGGCAAAAGGGATCGCTGAGTGGCTTGGTCCGGACAATCGGACAATGGACTGGATGCTGATTGCATGCCGCGATACCAAAGCCGGACACCGGCAACCTGACACCCTGCGGTGTCCAGCGCCTTTCGAGTACGATCTGCAGCTATGGGAAAGAAAACGTCGAGAACCTGGTCCCTTGCGGTTCGGCCGCTTGCGTTGCTCGCGCAGATAGCGGTCGCGATCCTCGTGCCAGCGGTCTCGGCCCAACGTTTGGGCAGCTTGCCCAATCAGGCAACTTCCGAAAACGTGTATACCGAATCAAAGTTTGAGCTTGCCACTACCGATCCATCTCGTGATATCGCATTTTATTCAGAACTGGGATTTAGGGTTGTCGCGAAGACCTCGTATGGATACGTCACGCTCAAATCTGGGCCCGTAGTCATTGCTCTGAGTCCAGCCGCTAGGATCAACCCCCACGATACCGCTTCGTTATCGAAGCTTCGGCGTCCACCAATTGGAGTGGAGATTGTTCTGTACACCACCGAGAACCTCGAAGAGAAGCACGCAAGGCTGAAGAGCCTGGGACTGAAGCCGACCGATATTCGGCTCCAGCCATGGGGCGTCAGGGATTTTAGGATCACCGATCCTGGCGGCTACTACATCCGCATCTCTGAAGGCCATGCGATACCCGTCAAGTGATGTCAGAATCTAGAGGAGCCAGTCACTGACCGTTTCGGGAGCTTATTCTCTGCGGGTCTCGATTCACGATAGGCCGGAAAGCGCCAATCGAGAACGTTACACCTCGCGGGCTAACCAAAATCGATTGCTCATCACCCTTGGGGGGAACGGTGCGGTCACGGCTACACCAGGGACGATTTTCGATTTATGCAAAATCACCAATGCACTCATCGAGCAAGCATAATAGTTCAACTTTCACGCATGATAATCGTCGATGGCCGCGATGCGGCCGCACCTGAGGATGAGAAGGTGTTCCTGTTGACTGGGAGCGTCGGTTCGGTGGAGACTTTGTGTGCGAACAGGTAAAGGGTCGCGGACTTATTGGTGGTTCGACCCCGAATGATAATCTGACCCGCCGGCGGCTCACGTACACCTAACTGGTGCCTCTTCTGAGCCCGTAGAACAATATGCCCAACTCGCCGCCGGCTGCTTGTCCGCACTGGAGGAGCAGATGATTGAAGCGATTCTGGAGCGATGCGCCGGCATCGACGTCGGCAAGAAGTTCGTCGTGGTCTGCGTCATGATCGGCGGCGCAAAAGACGAACCCCACACGCAGATCAAGAAGTTTGGCACGATCGTGAGCGAGCTTCAGCGTCTCGCTGGATGGCTTGTCGCCGAAGGATGTACTCACGCCGTGATGGAGAGCACCGGCAGTTATTGGAAACCGGTCTTTAACCTGCTGGAAGCACACGTCTGCGTGATCCTGGCCAATGCCGCGGACGTGCAGAACAGGCGCGGTCACAAGACCGATCCAAACGATAGCCGGTGGCTGGCTCATCTGCTCCGTCACGGAATGATCCGGCCCAGCTTCATCCCGCCGCTGGCGATTCGGGAACTACGTGACCTCACGCGTCGTCGCAGGCAGCTGATCGGGGAGAACTCAAGGGAGCGGAACCGGGTTCAGAAGGTGCTTGAAGATGCGAACGTCAAGCTGGGCGACGTGCTGTCGGACGTTTTCTGCGTGTCAGGCAGACTAATGTTGGCAGCACTTCTTGATGGTCAGATGACCGCAGAGCAGATCGCCGATCTGGCCAAGAAGAAGGCCCGAGAGAAGATCCCGCAAATCGCGGCTTCGGTTGCCGATCATCGGTTGAGCGACCATCAGCGGTTTCTCATCCGGCATGCGCTTCGTCACCTTGAGTTCCTGGACCAAGAGGTTGAGGCGCTTAATCAAGAGATCCGGCGACGCATGGAAGACCCAGCTCTTGCCGAAGCGTTCCATCTGATCCAGAGCATTCCAGGCATCAAGGAAGAGTCCGCCGCCAGCATCCTGGCCGAGGTGGGCGCTGACATGGAACAGTTCCCGACGGCGGCACAACTCAGTTCCTGGGCCGGGCTCTGCCCGGCGAACCACGAGAGCGCTGGTGTCAAGAAGAGCGTTCGTACAAACCGGGGAAACGTCTGGCTCAAAACGACGTTGACGCAGAGTGCATGGGCCGCCACCAACCGCAAAGGCTCACGGCTTCAGTCGCGCTACCACGCCCTAAAAGCCCGCTGCGGCAACAAGCGCGCCATCGTGGCGCTCGGCCATACGCTCCTCAAGACCATCCACGCTGTTCTCTCAGCGAAAATGCCCTACCGCGAAGATCCTCCGATCGCGCAGGACGACCGAAATGTCGAACGCGCTCAGCACCATATCCGCTGCTTGAAGAAACTCGGATACAACACCTTCGCGGTCGAGTAGAGAGTTGCCTATTCTCAGAACAATGTCCTTTATCGTGCGCAAAAGCGATGATCGCAGCCCAGTCCGAGTGCTGGAGATTCTCAACTGTTGCCAAATCGCCAATGCACTCATCGAGTTCGGCGGGCTGATCCGGCCCTTAGTCCAGCAAGCCAGATGAGCCATCTTCAGGAGCACACTGACCCACTAACTCAAAAGTGGATTGACTAACCTACACAACGAGAGGACCGGCTTTCGCCGATCCTCCTGGTTGTGGAAACGGGAATCACTCCTCTTCGGCCCCATCGGCCGGATCGTCCTGGCTCTCGATCTTTGAGAGCCGTTTTATGCCGGTGGCGTGAATCTCGGCAACGGTGTGGCGGAAGGGCTTGCCTTCGACCTCTTCCTCGACTTCGCGATACTTGATCTTCCCCTCGACAGTGACAAGCTGCCCTTTCTGGAGTGTCTTGGCGAAGTTGGAGAGATTGCTCCAGGCGTAAACCCTGTGCCACTCGGTGCGCCTCTCGTACTCGCCCTTGTCGTTCTTCCAGCTCTCGCCGGTGGCGACGTTGAGGACCACGAACTCTTTCTTGTTTTGGGCGACTTTGATTTCTGCGTTCTTTCCGAGACGGCCGATGAGGATGACTTTGTTGAACATGGTATGAAGCTCCTTTTTGTTTCGATTTGTCCGCTGGATGCGGTACATGCTTGCCCAAGGGGTGTGCCGTCGCGACCCCCTCCCGAGGCGACTGGAGGAGATTTGTGGAAGGGGACCCGAGCTTGTCTTGGGGGAGGAGTCCGCACCGGAACAGCGCGAAGCGAATCTCTGGAAAGAGAGCGTGCGTCCGAAGGGCGGGGGTGTTCTGAGCGTGGCACGCTGAACACAGACAGAAAGGCAAATCGAACTGGAGCGGCGTATTCAAGGCAATCCGATGGAATGTTTCGCAATGCAGAAGTCGCCCAGAACACGATCGGGGGCGCGGCGTCAGGTAGAGGTGGACTTGAACGGGAGATAGAGTCGCACGAGTTGTTCACCGCTGTGCCCATGCTCTCGCCTTCGCCAGGGTGCGCTCGACGTAGGCAGCCTTCCGCCGGGGGCTAGGGTCGCGTGAGAGGTATTCAGAGGAGAGGGTGTTGGCAATGTCATCCTCTGGCATAGCGAGAGAGTATGCGGCTACGCAGTAGGCGATGTCGGCGGCGGCAGGGCGACCGGTGTACTTGGAAGACGTGCGGAATCGTTCCAGCGAAATGTGCGAGAACCTCCTCGGGGATTGATCGAAATGCGATGTCGCATTGCAACGGGCAATGCGCCATTCCCTCTCCTGTTCGCGGAGTTGGAATTGCTTTGTCATTTCAAGCCGAGTGAAGGCCGCGCTGCTGTACTGTTGCCCAGTTGCACTCCGCAAAAGTACAAATGGGAACAGCCCATCGGACTTGCGGTACTTTGGCTTGCAGTTGGTGAAGCCGGGAAGACGCCCAAATCTCCTCCAATCCGCAGCGCTTGGATCCCCCTGATATCGTTCAGCAAGCCTTTGAGCGACGAACGTGGAGAGTTGGGTCGTGTAGATGTCGTCATGCTTGAGCCATGCTTGAAAGTTCGCTGTACTGGTTTCAATAACGGCGCATGGTTCACAGCCGTCCGCCAGCATCCGATCGATGGAGTTCCGGGGGAGATCGTCCAGCACGGTGAAGCGGTGCTCTCCCGCAGGCCGGATGTAGATGTGGGCTCCATGCGAGTTGTGCCATTTGAGCAGTGAAGTGCGTAAGATGACTTGCGCGCTTGAGAGGGCGGCCAGTCCCCGCAGCATTCCGCGTTCGTTCAGGACGCCGAGGTCGTAGGCTGGTGCGTCAATCGCCTGAAGCATTTTGCGCACGGTGATAGCAGTTCGATCCATTTTGGTGCCTCCAATCGGGGACTTGCCAAACACCCCACACATAGTGTTAGAGTGTTGTTTATTGAAATGTACACGTCACTACATGGTGACGCAAGCCATCCAGGCAGAAGACAGCAAGGGCATCAAGGCCGTCGCCGAAACGAGGAATACAGCAATGGGCATCGCAGTTGTAATGCATCAGGAAGCGAACATTGACGAGAAGCAAGGCAGGCTCAATGAGAAGCTGTGCGACGAACTGGGCACGCTCATAGTTGGGCTGCTCGACCGGTCAAGCGGTCTCGAAGACATCATCGTCAATGAGGACTCGCGCATCTGGGTCAAGCGGACCGGGGCCATTTTTGAGCAGGTGGGCGAACTGCCGCCACGTCAGGCGAGAGGAGCCATGATGACGATCGCCTCCATGCAGAAGACCACGGTTACGGAAGCCCGTCCGGTGCTTGAAACGCAGTTGCCGATCTGGAAGTTTCGCTTCGCTGGCTTGATCGAGCCGGTCGTTCTGTCTCCGTCGTTTGCGATTCGGATCAAGCCGGACAAGAAGCGCAGCCTCGAAGACTTGCGGCGGCAAGGGGTACTCACCGGGAAAGACGATCCGCGCAACCGGCGTGCTCTTCAGGAAGACTTCATCTCCCACCTCAAGGGTCTCGATCATTTAGAGGTGATCCAAGAGGCGATTCGGGCACACAAGAACATCCTGATTGTGGGTGGTACAGGCGCAGGCAAGACAACTGTCGCGAACGCCATCCTCGAAGAGATCGGCGTTCTAACCCCTTCGGATCGTGTCCTCGTCATCGAGGACACGCAGGAGCTGCTGCTCGATTCCGCGAATAGCTTAAGCATGTTGGCGACGACCGAGTTCGATCAACTGAAGTGTCTGAAAGTCGCTCTGCGGCTAAAGCCAGACCGGATCGTCGTGGGCGAGGTAAGGGACGGGGCTGCTGCGCTCCCGCTATTGAAGGCGTGGAACACCGGGCATCCGGGCGGCGTCTCGACCATTCACGCCAACTCGGCTACAGAAGCGCTGATCCGTTTGGAAGACCTGGTGCGTGAGGCGACAGAAGCACCCCAACAGCGGACGATCGGCGCAGCGGTGGATGTCGTGATCTCGGTCGTCAGCGATCATGCTGCCGGCCGAAAGATTCAGGAGGTCGCAGTCGTTACAGGATGGCAGGACGGCCATTATCTGCTGACGCAAGTGTAGGTGCCAGAAGAATTGACGTGTAGGGGACTCCGGGCAAGTGCAGTGGAGTCGAACGAGGGCTGGGGAAGACCAAAAGTGCCTTCTCCCGAACAATGTGCCGTAAGGCACTGGAGGAACCAGATGAACCAAATGCGTAGTTTTCAACTTCGGCGACAGGGCGGCCTTCGGCTTGCCGCTGTCATTGCAATCGCCTGTGCGGTTGGCTCGGCGGGAGCGTTCGCTGCCGAGACGGGCACAAACCTTCCCTGGGAAGGTCCATTGACTACACTCGTCACCTCGCTCACTGGACCGGTGGCATACGCTATCTCGGTGGTCGCCATCGTCGCGCTTGGAGCGACTCTAGCGTTTGCAGGTGGCGAGATGGGCGAGACGATGAAGCGCCTGCTGCACGTCGGCATCGCCGTCTGCTGCGTCGTCTTCG
>JALYVA010000186.1 GCA_030853485.1 Acidobacteriota bacterium | reverse complement strand
TGCGGCAATCGTTTCGGCATGGACATCCATGCCCAGAAATCGTAACGTCTCCTTCATGACCGGCTCCCTTCCGCTTGTGGCTCTGAACTGTCCGTCCTTCCGACGCTCACAGATTAACCCACGGTCGGCGTATCGGCGCCGGTCACTCCATAGTGACTGATATCAACAGTTGAGGCTCGAACGGGCTGGTTTGCTGAGTACTGACCGGCTTATCGGTAAAGGCGTCATCAACGTGTATAGACAATCTATCCGCTTAGCAAAGACGTAGTTACCGCTTGTACGGTGGGGTGTGTGGCTCAACGTTGGTGAAACTGACCGCCAGCCACTGACCGTTCTGCTTCTGCATGACGTAGGTTCCCAGCGTAGGACCAGCGGTTGATAAAGTGGACATCTGAACCGTAGATACTTGAACGACCGCGACTCCGGGAGTGAGAAACCGGATCTTTTCAATCGCAAACTTTCTCTGGCTATTACGAGCAGAGGCAGAGTGAATGGCAGCAAGATCCTTGCGAATCGACTCTTTGCCTTTGTGCCACTCACCAAACACGTTGATGTGATCGACGTCTTCAGCGTAGATGGACACCATAGCGTCCGGGTCATGTGCGTTCCACCCATCGTAAAACCGAGCGAGCACGTTTTTGATCGCCTGTTCTTCAGTCTGAGTTTGTCCCCCAACGTACGACACTGCGGTGAAGAGTAACATCATGACAATCAGTAATCGTCTCATCGTGTTCTCCGCGTATGGACGTTCTCAAATTGCTACTTGGACAGAGTGGGTTACCGGCAGGGCGATCATAAACAGCGCTGGCAAGTTTCAACCCTACACCTCGATTTTCGCGTGGTGGAGGGTTCACGTCGACGACTGGCATACTCACCTCTCAACGAGCTCTTTGTAGGCAATGCGCGTTCCTAGCAGCGGTCCGGCTGGTAACGCGCATCGGCCTGATATCGCCAGTTGAGATCTGTTCAGGTAAACACAAGCAGACTTTTGAGGACGAGTAGATGTCTGGTCGCTGCCGCCTGATTGTCGACGATGAGGATTGCCTACAAAGCTCCGCTAACCGGCTTTGCCGCAAAGAGCCCGCGAAAACTGGGCCGGTAAACCCAGATCAAGAATATCTCCAGCACGGTGCACAAGGCTCCCGTGATGACGCCCGGCACGTGAAACAGAATATGGAAAAGCAGGATATTCACCAAGATCGGCCCCAAGAGAACGAGTCCGATCGGAACAAATCGGCCCACCAATAGCAGCAATCCGCCGATAAGCATGAGAAGCGCCACGAAGATGGTGTAGTTGTGCGTCACCATAAGAGTCAAGAAGTTCGTGGCATCCGCCGGCATTCCGCCCATCTTACCGAACTTTAGGATGCTGACCAGACCTGCTGCAAAGAACACGAGACCGAGCAGGATGCGGGCAGCGAAGCTTGCAATCTTCATACGGCTCTCCAAAGACACAGGTTAGATGGGGCGATAGTACTTGGGATCGCTCGTCTAGGCGATGAGAAGCCCGTTCCAACCAGGCCCCCGCTCCGTCGCCAGCTTTGGCTGTATGTCGCGCACGACGATCGTCAAAAACGCAACTTGCTATTTTGCCTGTGCTAACCCCGCAACGACCGCGGCAGCTTTATCCAGTATCTGGTTCATGCCTTCTACTTGACCGCTCTTTGTTGCATTCTCCATGGTTTCATTTCCAATGAAAGTAAGTTTCGTCTGACCAGTTCCAAAATCCTCAAACAATGTCACGTCGTGCACACCGTCTATGGCCTCATGTTCGATTCCCAACTGCGCAGGTTCGACCTTGTTTCCCTTCGGGTCGGAGAAGTACATCGAGGAAACGATCTTCTCGTGCAGAACAATCTCGTGGTATTCTCCGCCGTTCCAGAACTCCTGTCCATCCGGCGCTCTCATGCAGTAGAGAAATTTTCCTCCCACGCGAAAATCCATCTTGCAAACAGGAGAGGTAAAACCCTTCGGTCCCCACCACTGCATCACGTATTTCGGGTCTGTCCATGCCTTCCAAACCAATGCGCGTGGGGCATCGAGAACTCTTGTCACAACCATCCGCTCTGTCTCGTTAACTGTGCTGTTTGTCATCTCTGACCTCCGTTTTTTTTATTTGATTTACAACCACATCCAGCTTGTCGAAACTCTCCTCCCAGAATCGGCGATAGCTGATCGCCCAGTCGCTGACAGTCTTTATCGCCTCTGGCCTGAGTGTGCATACGCTCTCTCGTCCACGCTTGTTCTTGATCACGATTCGCGCCCGCACCAGGTAAGCGATATGTTTTGAAATCATCTGCTGGGAGAGTGCAAACGGTTCTGTCAATCCATGCACAGAGGCAGGCCCATGTGAAAGCCGCTCAATCATCGCTCGCCGTGTGGGATCGGACAAAGCAGCAAATGTTGTACCCAATTTATCCACAACCCCATAGTAGTGGATTGCCTGTCCATGTCAATCGCAATTCTGCGACTCGTGATTTTTGTTTCCTGGTTCCCGACCCCTTACTCCATGAGCCGTGTTATCAGCTGCGGGCTACATGGTTTAGGAGAAGATTTGTTCACGAGCGCGAGGCGGCAGGATTGAGGCGCTGGCACCAGGGCCGGAGGAATGCAGATTGCCTTTGGCAAGCTGTACTCGATGTAGCGGCCTGTTAGCTCGTGATCTTTGCGAGTGGACTCGCCACGACCTCCATTGGCGATAAATCGCCAATGCACTCATCAAGCGTAGATCGGTAATGACCAGTCGGCTTCTCGTCAGTGCTGCAGGCCAGAACCGCACTTTTGGTCGTAGCCCAAAGCACGGCTCGTTGGCAACTCGGAGTTGGAATCCACGGTAAGTTGCGGCAGAGGATAGAGTGCTCGCCACAGGCTGGGCTTTGTCCGCTGCCCTCGATCAGCAGTAACCCCTCGCCAAACAACCCCAGCTGCCTATTTCATCGAATCCCGCACTCCAACCAGTATCTTGTCAGTCCCGCGAAGCCGGATCAGACCTTGGCGCGGATATTCGATTTCGAGCGTCGCATACACCGTCGCAGTTACCGTCAGCGCAAGCGCAACCATGTAAAACCAGCTTCGCCCCGATGACGTCATGCCGTACCCGGCCAGAATCGCCGCCCCGCAGCTCAACCCGAAGAGCAGGAAAAACACAACCGGCGGAGGATGCATGGAGAACGAATTCTGCCGCGTGGAGGTAATGTCGATCATGGCGTTAAGCGCAGGAAGAAGCAGCTTGGCCGCGTCTGGACCAGCACCCGGCGCCGCCGAAGCAGCCACGCACCGCATCCAGATCTCATGCTGCAGCGCGGCGGTCTCGGGCGATACCTCGAGAGCTACCGAATCGTACAGATGCAGCCGCGAGTCCGTGTACCGGCGAAACAGCTCGCGAAGCTCAGGCTGCGCTGCCCGGGGCAACAGGTCCAAACGCAGATACGCCGTCCCGATGTCGTTGCCCTCCTCGACCACAAGTTGACGATGCGTGTCATACCGTCCGGCCGCGCCTGAAAACGTGAACGCCAACAGGAGGCCGAAGAGCGCAAACACCGCCGCTTCGATCGAACTGCTTTCAGCCACAGAACCGTCGCGCCGACGAAGTCTGCGGCCCACCGCAACCAGCACAAGCATCGCAGGAAGCAGCAGAAGCGCAATGGCCGGAGGATAGTTCATAGCGCTTAGGGTATACCGGTACGTTCTCGCGTCGCGCCCGTGCCTCTTCTGCCCAGCGACGGGAGCGCCAGCCGAAGCGATGCGCGTCAAGGTGTGACCGCGCGATCGAGATCCCGCGAACACCTCTTCGCTGCGGGTCCACTGAGCTGAGTGGACACAGGGCAACCAGAGCCTGTCCCGAGAAAACCTTATTGCCCTTTGGTCAAGCCTTTGGGAATGTCCGATCCCAGATCGGCAAGCGTCGTCTGCAGATATTTATGCGGGTTCACCGGCGCGCTCCGGATCCTGACTTCGTAGTGCAGGTGCGAACCCGTCGTGCGTCCGCTGTGTCCCACATACCCGATCACCTGACCGCGCACCACCGTCTCGCCGGCCACTACCGCGAATCCCGACATATGACCATAGAGCGTCTCGACCCCATGCCCGTGATCGAGAATCACCTCGCGTCCATACCCGTTGCCCATCTCGGCTTTGATGACCGTGCCGTCGCCGGTCGCGCGAATGGGAACTCCGTTCGGCGCCGAGATGTCGATGCCCGTATGGAACTCGCCTTCGCCATTGCCCAGGATCGGGTCTTCGCGCTGTCCGAAGCTGCTTGTAATCGGCCCCATGATCGGCCACAGTGTCGGCACATACGAGGCATCCATCACGCCCACGCCGCCGAACAGGGCGGACGAGTTGCTGTCATGCGACCCGAGGCTTCCCAGGTTCGAGATCATGCGCGTCGCCGCGCCGCTCATCGCCGAGGTACGCAGCGCATAAAACGCATCGATCGACTTGAAGTAGGTTTCATCGTTCAGATCGGTATTGGCTCCAGCCAACGGCGTGTTTGCCGCAGAATCTGCCGCGCCCACCGGTTTCGCATGGTGGCCGCTCGAAAACCTGCCCATCGGAATCCTGCCCATCGGAGTTGCCAGCTTGCTCGCCGTCAAACCATACAGAGCCGAAACCTCGCTCGCAAGCGAACCCAGCGAAGCCGCTTCGACATCTTTTTCATGCGAAGCCTTTTCCAGGTGCGCATAGTCTTTCTGAAGTGATTTGTTGTCCTGCCGCAGCTGGTTGAAGCGCGCCGTTTTGACCAGCATGCGCGAGTACGAACCCGCAAGTCCCGTGATCGTAAAAACGCCGATCACCGCGGCGGCGACAAACATGTACGCGTAATGAAGTGGAACCGGCACCTTGTTCAGGTGACCGTCTTCACTTCGGCTGACGAACATGATGTAGTAACGCTTTTTCAGCTTCAAACAGAGACCCTTGCCCGGATTTGTCCGCGTAACAATTCGCGGCTCGAGAGAAGTGCAGTCTTCTGGAATCGATCCGCCCGAATCGCATTCGCGAATCGGCATTTCCGAGTGCGCTTTTCTTGTGAGCTTCCTCATTAGGGTAACAAAGCAGGTAACCCGGTGCAACTACACTCTGCTCCCCGGACATACCACAAATGGGGTACAAATTACGCGGTATGCTGCTTGCAGCGTGAAAAAAATACCTCGTATCGACAGCGAAACGACACTAATTGACGCAATTTCGCGGCGTTTTTCGTCGCAAAACAACAAATCAGTCCGCCTTGGCATCGGCGACGACGGCGCCGTCCTCCGGCTTAAACCCGGCACAGAAGTTGTTGTAACCACAGACTTTACCATCGAGAACCGCCACTTTCGCAGGGACCGCCACCCACCCGAGTCGGTTGGCCATCGCTGCCTCGCCCGCGGCCTCAGCGACCTCGCCGCCATGGGCGCAACACCCGTAGCGGCCTTTATTTCCATCAGCTTACCAGCATCCATGCTCGCCAAACCCGCCGGCCGGACATGGATCACAAAATTTTTCGACGGCCTCCACTCCCTCGCCAAAATGCATCACGTGCCCCTCGCCGGGGGAGACACGTCGAGATCGCCGGGTGGGCAGAGCGCGCTGATCTTCGCCGATATCGTGCTGGTCGGCACCGTGCCCAAAGGAAAGGCGCTGAGGCGATCCGGAGCCGCGGTGGGGGACGCCCTATATGTGACGGGGCAGCTTGGGGGGGCGGCGGCCGAGTTGGCCAGTGTGCTGAGAAGCAAGCGGGTAGTGCGGGTAGCCGCCACCGAGGATCACCCGCACTTGTTCCCGGAGCCGAGGCTGGATGTGGGCGAGGCGCTCCTGCGGCGTGGCCTGGCGACGGCCTGCATGGATCTCAGCGATGGGCTCTCGACCGATCTGAACCGTCTGTGCCGCGCATCGGGTCTGGGGGCCAAGGTAGAAGAGTCGGCTCTTCCTGTTCACCCCTTGGCTCGAAAGTCAGGCGTGGGGAAAGCGCTTGCGGCGGCGCTGCACGGAGGCGAGGACTATGAATTGTTATTCACGGCACCGGCCGGGGTCCGCATGTCGCCTTCGCTTGCGGGAGTGAACATTACACGCATTGGGACCATGACACGGGCGCGTGGGGAGGTGCCTCCAGCAATCCTGTTACAGGCCGATGGGAAACGCGTCGCGCTCAAGCCTGGCGGGTGGGAGCACTTCTCCCAAGCAGAGACAAAAGCGAAGAGGGCATCACGGTGAACTGCTAGCATTGTCCGAGAAACCGGGCGAATGAGCGCATTACCGGCACAGGCGAAACCGCAGCCGGACGTTTGCCAAGGCGGCTGCAAAGGCGGCGGAACCCTCGTGCTGGGTGAAGAGAAGATACGATCGCAAAGGTCCTTGTATGAAGACAGTGTGTGAAGACATGAACAGATCGATCGACGAGCTAACGTACGCCCTCGCGGAGAGCCAATGAGCCCAGCCGCGGATGACTTCCCGCATGACTGGACTGCGGAGGTGCTGAGGACTCCTCCCCTGATTGCGCCTGCTCGGCAGTTTACCTATCCCCAGCAGATCGTCGGTGAGGAAGATGCATTGGGACGCGGTGCGCTGCAAGTGATGGTTCACCCGGCCGATGGCGGGTCGTTTCTGGCGATCTGCGCGTTAGGGTTTACCGATCCGTCGATGCCTACCGGCGTGTTCGGCTGTCCTGATCCGGTACAGATGTGCGCAGTGGCGGGAGGGTATGCCTACCTGGTCGACACGGCGCGCCCGGAGCGCTGCACCCATCTCGACATGAAGCCAGTCGTGGAGGTGAGGCCGTTGATTACTCAGGGGGTGCTGCTGTTTGTGGGCTTTCATTCGATCGCCGCGTGGGGGCGCGATGGTCTTGCGTGGGAGTCGGCGCGGCTGAGTTGGGAGGGGCTGCGCATCGACACCATCACAGACAACACACTTCACGGGTTTGGGTGGAATCTGCTAACAGATCGCGAAGACGCGTTTTCGTTGGACCTTCTCACCGGCGAGCATCAGGGGGGCGGGTTTGGTCATCCTCCCGGACGGAAGGTGCCGGCTCCTACGTCCCGAGGGCAAAAAAACTGAGTGCTGCGTCTCCTTGCTTCAGGCGACGAGTCTGCACGAGGGTTCCGAAGTGGGCCGCGAGCGTAGCCTTGCTGCTGTGTTCCGCGACAATTTGAGCATGGGCCGCCAGCATTTTCCGGCCGCGAACACTGCCAAGAAAATTCAGTGTGCCGGAGTATTCGTCTTCCGCTTCGTATGGCGGGTCGAGAAAGACGAGGTCTATGGGCCGCGTCAGCTTTGGGAGTTGCTGCAGCAGCGCACCGGTGCCCCGGTCATCCAGTGTGAAATCGCGTGTGATCTTAAGCGTGGAGAGATTCTGCCGAAGTGAGGCAAGCGCGGGGGCGGCGTTCTCGGCAAACCAGACATGCGCGGCGCCTCGGCTGAGCGCTTCGATGCCGACCGCTCCGGTGCCTGCGTAGAGATCGGCGAAACGGCTGCCCGGTAGGTGCGGCGCGAGAATATTGAACAGGGTTTCGCGCAAACGATCGCTGGTGGGGCGGGTTTCGAGTCCACGTGGGGCGAGCAGTTGGCGGGAGCGAAAGGTGCCGGCGATGACGCGCATCTGTTTATCGTATGCTGTGGGCTTTCAGCCCGAAGCCATGATGTGGGCGGCCCCCATTCCGCGGGTGTACGCGTCTTCGGGCAGAAGTGCATCGTTCGAGCGGAAGCGCTCTTCGTGCGACTATCGGAGGCTGAGCGGAAGCCGGGTGTACTCCCCATGAAGCGGGCGCATACAATGATGGTTATGCGTGGGTGGTCTTTTCCGATCGGCAGATTTCTCGGCGTGGAGGTACGCATCCACACCTTCTTCCTGGTACTGCTCGGGTTGGCCATCAGCTATGCGTCCATGACGGGCACTACGGGCGGCCGCGGATTTGGGCTGTGGCTGCTGCTCCTACTGGCAGTGGCGGTGCGCGAGGTGGCGCGTGCGATTGGCGCAGCCTGGTATGGACTGGAACTTCGCAGCGTGCTTCTGCTGCCCATTGGCGGCCTGAGCAGCTACGGCACGGCCGAGTCGACGGAGAAGGCGGCGACGCCGGAGATGCAGAAACGCATGGCCATTATCGGCCCGATCGCCAACATCGCACTTGGCCTTTTGCTCGCCGCCATGACCCTGACCATCGCGCCTGAAATCAACCTGCTCGAACGGCCGTGGATGTCCCCGACGCATCTGCTACGCGCAGCCGTGTGGCTGAATGTTCTGCTTGGCCTGGTAAACCTTCTGCCCGCCTCACCACTCGATGGCGGACGTGTGTTTCGCGGGGAGTTCGCGAAGTCGCGTGGAGCCATGAAGGGCACGCGAGCTGCCGCGGGCCTGGGCCAGATGATCGCGATTGCCCTGATGGTTGCGGGGTTTGTGCTTCCGAATGTGTGGCTGATTATGATCGGCGGGTTTGTGCTGATCGGCGCGCATATGGAAGATCAGGGATTGCTCCTGCAGAACGATGTAGACGCGGTGCGCATGCGCGACGTGATGTTGACGCAGTACAGCATGCTGTCGGCCTCGGACACGCTTGAGGATGCATTACAGCGCTCGGTACACACGTTGCAGGATGTTTTTCCCGTCGTGCGCGGGTCGAACCTGGTGGGCGCGGTCTCTCGGCAGAGCATCGTCGAAGCGCTGCAGGCCGAGGGCAACGGCTACGTGCAAGGTGTGATGTCGCGCTCATTCCAGACCGCACAACCGAACGACTCGCTGGTAAAAACCTTGCGGCGCATCATGGCCGGTCAGGGGGCGCAGATGGTGCCTGTGCTCGAGGGCGACCGCATTGTCGGCATCATTACTCCGCAGAATCTGGCCCACTCCATTGGGCTGCTGAACCAGCGCCGCAAGCTGCGGCCGACGGAATAATGCCCCCGCAGCAAGCCAGCGCCGAAGCCCGCAACGAAGTCCGTATAGACAAGCCTCTAGCACCGGGGCTGTATCTTGTGGCGACGCCCATCGGCAATCTCGAAGACATTACGTTGCGTGCTCTGCGTGTGCTGCGTTCGGTGGACCGCATTGCCTGCGAAGATACGCGACAGACGCAGAAGCTTCTCAATCACTTCGAGATTCGCACCCCCACCGTCAGCTATCACATGCACAATGAGGGTACGCGTGCCGATGAACTGCTTTCAGAACTCAGGCAAGGGTCGTGCATTGCGGTCGTCAGCGATGCCGGGACACCGGGAGTCGCCGATCCGGGCGGGCAGATCGTAGCCGCTGCCATTGCCGCAGGCATTGACGTGTTTCCCGTCCCCGGTGCGAATGCCGCGATCAACGGTCTGATTGCCAGCGGACTTCCGGCCGAGTCATTCACCTTTCACGGCTTCCTTCCGGCCAAGGCGGGACAGAGGAAGACGGCGCTTGAATCGCTCGCGCGCGAGGGTGCGGTCCACATTTTCTACGAGGCGCCCCACCGCCTTCTGGACGCTCTTGCTGACGTCTCGAGCGTCTTCGGAGCGGCGCAGCATGTCGTCGTGGCGCGGGAGTTGACGAAGCTGCATGAGGAGTTTTTACGTGGACCTGTGGAAGAGGTACATCGGCAGCTGGCGGCCAGATCGCAGGTGCGCGGAGAGATTGTGCTGATGTTCGCTCCAAGCGAGGTCGGAGACATCTCGACCGAACAGCGACCCGGGATTGCGGTCGAGGTTGCGGCTCTGATCAAGAGCGAGGGGATAGCTGAGAAAGACGCTCTGAAGCGTGTGGCTCGGGAACGTGGAATCGGCAAGAGCGAGGCGTATCGGGAGTTGCAGCGGGAACAGAACCGCCGACGATAGAACTTTTGGCCGGCCGTCCGAGCCCGCTCCGCGCTGCGCGGTCAGTTCGTGACGTGTATACCCCTTCGGCGGGCGCTCCCGATGGTCGCGAAATATGTAGTGGTCGACGATTGGAAGGCACAGGGCGCCGCGCGGCCCAGGGTTCGTTAGGCGCGGCCTTTGACTCGATCGTAGTGATAGACGTTGCTGGTCGTCCCGAGCGCCTCGTTATACAGACTGGTCGCGCCGATCGCCTCGTTCAGTTCTTCGCTAAACTGGTGAATCGCACGCAGGTGGTCGGCAGTAGCCGGAATCTCGAGCTTGCTGGATTTGAGGAACTTCTGGTAGCCGCGATCGAGCAACCGGCCGATCTCGCCGTTCAGCAGCCACCCGGGACGCGCCAGGATCTCGACGGAGCCATCGGGTGCGGCGGCAATCTCGGCCGCGCAGCCGTATTTCCTGACCTGAAAGGCATTTGGGGTGCGCTTTGCACCCTCCTGCGCCGGGGCAACATCGAATCTCTGTCCGCCCAGCAAGGCGAGTACATCGTTGAAAGAGCGGTGTAAGGTCTTCTTGGCCATAGTTGTATACGTTAGACTTGGTTAACTGTCGCACATCCGCCGACGGCGTTCAATCGGCACATCCGTACGCGAGACAAGGGAACTTCGAAACCGCATGATCGCCACTGCCAAATCGCTTGGGTCGAGCATCCTGGAACGCGTAGGGAATACACCGCTCGTGCGTTTGGATCGGGTGACGGCCCATCTTCCAGGCATTCAGATCCTGGGTAAAGCGGAGTGGGCCAATCCTGGAGGCTCGGTGAAGGATCGCGCTGCTTCGGCGATCGTCGCGGACGCGCAACGCGGCGGCCTGTTGGGCAATGGACGAGGGCTGCTGGACGCGACCAGCGGAAACACCGGGATCGCCTACGCCATGCTGGGCGCTGCTCTTGGGTTCCCGGTGACGTTGTGCATGCCATCGAACGTCTCGCCGGAACGCAAGCGGTATTTGGCGGCATACGGGGCACAGGTGCTTTGGACCGATCCGGCCGAGGGCTCCGACGGCGCGATTCGTAAGGCGCGAGAACTTGCCGCCGCCGAACCGGAGCGTTATTTCTATGCCGATCAGTATTCGAATGACGAGAACTGGAACGCGCACTACCGCGGCACAGCGAACGAAATCTGGGAGCAGACCGAAGGCCAGATCACGCATTTCGTCGCCGGGCTTGGCACCAGCGGCACCTTCATGGGGACGACGCGTAGGTTGCGGGAGCTGAATCCAAAGATTCGATGCATCTCCATGCAGCCCGATTCCCCCTTCAACGGGCTTGAGGGCTTGAAGCACATGGCGACGGCGATTGTGCCGCGCATCTACGATCCTGGCCTCGCCGATGCCAACATCGACATGCCCACCGAAACGGCCTACAGGATGGTGAAAAAGCTGGCGCGGGAAAGCGGACTGCTCGTCGGGATCTCGGCCGCTGCTGCTGTGGCCGCTTCGCTGCAGGTCGGCGAGGCAGAGGCCAAGGCCGGGCGCGAGGCGGTGATTGTGACCGTTCTTTGCGATTCGGCAGAGAAATACATGAGCGAACGCTTCTGGCAGGAGGAGTAACAGATTGCTTCGCATCCATTTTGCCGACTATGAGGCGCTGCGTGCGCATGGGGAAGAGACGTACCCGAATGAATGCTGCGGTGTGCTGCTGGGCAAGGCTACCTCTGACCAGGAACACAACGGGCCTGCGATGAATCACGTCTATGAGATCGTACGCGCCGGCAACACCCGCACCGACTCCGCACACAACCGATACAACATCGCGCCGCAGGAGCTGGTGAAGATTCAACGGCAGGCACGCGGCCTCGGGCTCGACATCGTGGGCTTCTACCACTCGCATCCGGACCACCCCGCGCAGTGGTCGCCAACGGATTTCGCCGAAGCTCACTGGCTCGGCTGTTCCTACGTGATTACCGGCGTGGACAAAGGTAAAGCCGCGCTCACCAATTCTTTCCTGCTGGTTGGCACCGCAGAGGACGACAAGAAGTTCGAAGACGAAGCCATTCAGATCGATATCGCCGCAGCCCATTCCGAGTCCGCGGCGGCACTCCAGAAAGGACACGCATGAACATCCACATCCCCACGCCTCTTCGCACGTACACAGGGGGCAAGGAGACCGTCAGCATCGCAGGCACCACCGTCGGCGCAACCTTCACCGGGCTCACCACCTCGTTTCCTGAACTCAAACAGCACCTGTTTACGCCGGAAGGCAAGCTGCGGTCCTTCGTCAACGTCTACCTGAATGACGACGATATCCGCTATCTGCCCGGCAAGGAAGAGACTGCCGTCACCGACTCCGACGAACTCACGATTATTCCTTCCATCGCAGGCGGCTCCGCCTGTTGTTGTCGCTAGACCCCTCTTCTCGCTCGATCCCCCTCACAATTTAGAAGCTATCCTGCCGAGCGGGCCCCATTGCACGTGGAGCGATCATTCGTGCCACATATATCGCTTTCGACCCGACGAGCTGCATAGGCCGTGCCACCAGGTGAATGGAGCCGCAGGCCGCCGATGAGCCCTGAGTGCCGCAAAGCATCTAGAATTAACCAGAAGTGATGAAGGAAGGGACTCGAATGCCAACAGCCATCGCAGAAAACGTCGAACTACCCAAGCTCACGAACGAGGAGATCGCCCGCTACTCCCGGCACCTGATCCTGCCCGAGGTGGGCATGGAAGGTCAGCGCAAGCTCAAGGCCGCGAAGGTACTTTGTGTCGGAACCGGAGGGCTGGGCGCGCCGCTTGCGTTGTACCTCGCCGCCGCAGGTGTGGGTACGATCGGGCTCGTAGACTTCGACGTAGTGGACGACAGTAACCTGCAGCGCCAGATCATCCACTCGACCGCCACCGTCGGCAAGTTGAAGGTAGACTCCGCCGAAATCATGCTCAAGGGTTTGAACCCCCATCTGAATGTGGTCAAGCACAATACCATGCTCACCAGCGCCAACGCGCTCGAGATTCTCAAAGACTACGATGTGATCGCTGACGGCACCGACAACTTCCAGACGCGTTACCTTGTAAACGACGCCTGCGTCCTGCTGGGCAAGCCGAATGCTTACGCCTCCATCTATCGCTTTGAAGGTCAGGCCAGCGTCTTCGGCACCAAGGAAGGTCCTTGCTATCGCTGCCTCTATCCGGAGCCGCCACCGCCCGGCCTGGTGCCCTCCTGCGCCGAGGGCGGCGTGCTCGGGATACTGCCCGGACTGCTCGGCGTCATTCAGGCGACCGAAACGATTAAGCTGATCCTTGGCATCGGCGAGCCCTTGATCGGCCGACTTCTTCTCGTCGACGCACTCGGCATGAGCTTCCGCGCGCTCAAGCTGCGAAAGAATGCGGATTGCCCGGTATGCGGTACGCACCCTACCGTGACGGAGTTGATCGACTACGACCAGTTCTGCGGTATCGCTCCTCCAAGCTCTGTCGGACCTCTCGAAGTCGCCCGCGATAAAGCTGTTGGCGATCTTCCGGTGGTCGACGGCGTTCCACAGATCTCCGTGCAGGATCTGAAACGCAAGCTGGACGCGAAGGAGGATGTCTTCGTTCTCGACGTTCGCGAGACACACGAGTACCAGATCGTGAACCTTGGCGCAAAGCTGATTCCGGTCGGTGAGATCGCGCTACGCACAGCTGAGCTGGGAGACAAGAAGAATAGCGAGATCGTAGTGCACTGCAAGTCCGGCGCGCGAAGTCAGAAAGCAGCGGTTGCGCTGAAACAAGCCGGATTCACGAACGTCTCAAATCTGACCGGCGGCATTCTTGCCTGGGCAGACAAAATCGACACATCCCTGCCAAAGTACTAATCCAGTTACAAGTTACCGAAGCGGCGAGCCAGAGTCTGGTTCGCCGCGACTTGTTTACTCGTCCACCGCCACTGGCGAGTGCTACTTCTGCTTCAAGGCAGAACGCAG
The DNA here is from genome assembly GCA_030853485.1 of Acidobacteriota bacterium. Classification (GTDB taxonomy): domain Bacteria; phylum Acidobacteriota; class Terriglobia; order Terriglobales; family Acidobacteriaceae; genus Edaphobacter. Next base: position 21,515 of record JALYVA010000186.1, on the reverse strand, counting down.
CACATCCAGGGACCCGTCCGTCTCTGGTGCATCCAGATCGAGGATGCGGGCAATGAAGGGAAAGACGTTCACATTCTCGAACGGTTTCAGCTGGGTGCCGGACTTTATATCCGGTCCTGCGGCAAAGAAGATCGCCTTCATCTCCGGCACCGCCTGAGGGTTGAAACCATGTTCTCCAGGCTTGTCGTGTGCGCCTGCTGGCAAACCGGCAACATGAACGGCGAACGGCTCGTTCGGCACGATCACCGGGTCGCCCTCACGCAGGTTTGCGTCGAAGTGCAGTTCCGCAGGCGCTTCTGCTCTGCGGAACGCGGTGAAGCGAGGATCAGGATGTGCCCTGAACTGCTCATACGCCTTTTTCGCGTCCGCCTCGGAGTTTGCATAAAGCAGAGATCCGACCGTGTGAAAGTTGCTTAGGTCGGCAAAGTTCGAGAGCACGACAGGATCGTTCCTGAGGGTAGTCATCCCATGGTCGGCGACCACAATCAAGTCGACCGGCATGTGCAGTTTGTGAAGCTTGCGCTCGAGGCTCCCAACGACGGTGTCGAGATGGTGCACGGCGGCGCGGACCTCCTCGGAATCCGGCCCAAAGCCGTGTCCAGCATGGTCCGCGTTCGCATAGTACAGCGTGATGAAATGCGGACGCAGCGCGGGCGGAAGCTTTAGCCACGCTACTACCTGGTCAACTCGCTTTTGATCATCGAGCTTGTCGTCGAAGTGGAGATAATAGGAGGGCCGCTTGCCCTGAATCTCAGCCTCGGAGCCCGGCCAGAAGAGGCATGCCGAGCGCATTCCCTGTTGTTCGGCGAGCACCCAAAGCGGAGTGCCGCTGTACCAACTGCCATCACTGTTGGATTTCGCTTGGGTATAGGTGTAGGCCTGTTTTCGCACAGGATCCCAGAAAGTATTGGCGACTATGCCGTGATGCTCCGGATAAAGTCCCGTGACAATGCTGAAGTGATTGGGGAACGTGAGCGAAGGGTAGGCTGGCAGCATGCCTTCGGGAGCGCTTGCTCCTTTTGACCCCAGCTTCAGCAGATGAGGCGCGCCAAACCGCCGCGGGTAGTCGTATCGGAAGCCGTCCAGCGAGACCAGCACGACATAATGCTTCCGCTGCTGATTCGCCGCGTTCGGCGGGTTCGGCACCGCGATGACCGGCGTGGGATCCTGCGCGCGTGCAGGCGTTGCGAGCACAGATCCAAGTAGCAGAGCAACCGGAAGAACAGATGGAAGACGCGATAGGAGCATGGGTCTACTCGGCTTTGTCTTCGATCTCGAGCATCTGCAGACAGAGGGGACGTTCCAGCATACAGTCCATGCGCGCAATCGAGTTCAACGCATGCTCGATGATTGAAGTCAGACACGGCTCGGTCGTTACAACGAAAGGCAAGCGGTGTTTTGGGTAGCCTCGACGTTGCAGCAGCGAATCGATGTTGGCACCCACCTTCGAGAGCGCGCCAGAGATTGCGGAGACGATACCAGGCTTGTCATCGACCACAAAACGAAGATAATGCGGTGCCATGAAGTCCCCGGTCACTTCGCGTTTCCGCACGGGCAGTTGCACACTCCGGCAGCCCTGGGCCACCGCCAGGATGTCGGACACAACGGCTACGGCTGTGGGTTCACCACCCGCGCCATGACCGGAAAAAACAACATCTCCGCCGAACCTCCCGCTCACGACGACCATGTTCTGCGTGCCATGCGACCAGGCCATCGGCGAGTCCAGCGGCACCAGCATTGGAGCAACGCGGGCGTGAACCAGCTTGCCGTCCAGCTCGGCTCGCGAGACCTGCCGGATCGTGCAGTTCAGCTCCTTCGCATAAGAAAAGTCGATCGCCTCGACCGCCGAGATCGTCTGGGTCGCAACCTTATCCGGATCGAGTTCTGCATGCATGGCAATGCGCGACAGAATGCAAAGCTTGGCACGCGCATCGAAGCCGTCCACATCGGCCGAAGGGTCAGCCTCGGCATACCCGAGCTGCTGTGCGTCGGCCAGCACCGTAGCGTAGTCCGCGCCAGCTTCCATGCGGCTGAGGATGTAGTTGCAGGTGCCGTTCACGAGACCGCTCAGGCGCGTAACCTGGTCGCCACACAGACCTTGCAGCATCCCGGGAATCACCGGCACGCCTCCAGCCACGGCCGCTCCATGCACCAGATGAACGTTGTGCGCCGCCGCAAGCTTTGCCAGCATTGTGCCCCGATAGGCGATCAACTGCTTATTTGCCGTGACCACGGATTTACCCGCGATCATTGCCTTGCGCAGCCAGCCTTCCACAGGGTTCAGGCCTCCCAGCAACTCCACCACGATGTCGACCTTCGCACCCAGGATGACGTCGATGTCTTCGGTCCACACCACCGAAGCTGGCACGCTCTTCCCTGCTTCCGAGTCTCGCTTTCGTTGAACGTTGCGGTTGAAGATGTGCGTCAGCTCGACCCCGGCAAATTTCGACGACGCGAGTACGCGCGCCACCGAACTGCCTACGGTTCCGAAGCCCAGCAACGCCACCTTTACCGTTGGCGCTGCGTTTGCTTTCCGGCCAGCTGCCTTCTTCTGTTTCGTCGCCATGGGTTAATAGTCGATCCTGTCGGTCTGAACGCGCCATGCGTTGAAGCTTGAAAGCGCCTGTTGGTGAAGGAGGTTGATTGCGGGAATGCTGCGTTGCTTCGTCGGACGGTTGATCTGCTCATAAAGCAAAGCATCGTCGAATCCTACATTTGCAGCATCCGCCGAAGTACACCCGTAAAAGATCGCATTGCAGCGGGCCCAGTAGATGGCCGTCAGGCACATGGGGCAAGGCTCGCAGCTGGTGTAGATCTGGCAGCCATCAAGCTGGAACGATCCAAGCGCGGCACATGCATTGCGGATAGCCACAATCTCTCCATGCGCCGTAGCGTCATTGGTCGCGGTGACAAGGTTCGTGCCGGTGGCAACGATCTCCCCATCGCGCACGATGACTGCAGCAAATGGTCCGCCGCGTCCCGAGGTCACGTTCTCTGTCGCCAGCGCGATGGCTTTCTGCATGAAGATCGGGTTGCCCTCCATTGCCGTTCAGATCCTTGCCGCGCGCGTCTTATCGCAGCGCTGATCGAGTGTTGCAGAATACTCAAATTATGGCACACGGCCCCTGTCCAATCAGCCAGGAGGAACAGAAGATCGTGCGCGCCGTTGCCGAAGGTTCCGAAAGAGAACACGGAGATCGCTCATCTGTTTCATTTGATAAGCCGGATACACACATTCCGGTTCCTCTTGCTAAGCTATCTGCAAGGCAGGAACGCTCGAGCCATGGCCATCGAATCGATCAACCCCGCGACCGGCAAGCTGATGCGCCGCTTCGAACCGCTTACCGACGAGGCTGCCCGGCAAAGGATTGCGATAGCAGCGGAGGCTTTCCTTCAATACGGACAGGTGCCACTCGAACATCGTGCACTCTGCATGCGCAAGCTGGCCTCAATCCTCGAAGACGAGGTCGAGGAACTGGCGGTCCTGATCACGCAGGAGATGGGCAAACCGATCGACCCCTCTCGCTTCGAGATTCAGAAGTGCGCCATCGGCTGCCGCTTCTACGCCGACAACGCCGCGCGCATGCTCGCCCTTGAACCTATTCCTACCGAGGACAGCCACAGCTATGTGCGCTGGGACCCGCTCGGTGTCGTCCTCGCCGTCATGCCCTGGAACTTCCCCTTCTGGCAGGTTTTCCGTTTCCTTGCACCGGCGCTTATGGCGGGCAACGCCGCGCTTCTTAAACACGCACCCAATGTGCCTCAGTGCGCCGTCGCAATAGAATCTCTGGTCCGACGCGCCGGCTTTCCCCGCGGTGTCTTCCAAACCCTGCTGCTCGAAGTTCATCAGGTAGAGAAAATTCTAGGCGACGAGCGCATCGTTGCAGTCACACTCACAGGGAGCGAAGCCGCTGGTCGCGCAGTCGGGGCCCAGGCTGGATGGCTGATTAAGAAATCCGTTCTTGAGCTCGGCGGAAGCGACCCGTTCATCGTAATGCCTTCAGCCGACCTGGACCTGGCTGTCGAAACAGCCGTGCGCGCGCGCTGCGTCAACAGCGGACAGTCCTGCATCGCCGCCAAACGCTTCATCATCGCCGACGAGATCTACAACGCCTTCGAATCGCGCTTCGTCTCCGCCATGGAATCGGTAGTGGTCGGGGACCCTATGAGAGAAGGCGTCCAGATCGGCCCGCTGGCAACCGCACGCGCGCTCGAGCTCCTTGAAGAGCAGGTCAGGGCGGCCACGCGCGCGGGGGCTTGCATTCTCACCGGCGGCGAACGCATGCTCGGGCATGGAAACTACTTCGAGCCCACCGTGCTCGCAGGTGTGCCTCGGACTGCATCGGTTTATCGCGAAGAGATGTTCGGGCCAGTCGCAATGTTGTTCCGCGTGCACAGCCTCAGCGAGGCAATCGAGGTGGCGAACGACACCCCCTTCGGCCTTAGCGCCTCGGCCTGGACGCGCGACCCCGCCGAGCAGCAGCGCCTAATCGCAGAGCTGCAATGCGGCAGCGTCTTCCTCAACGCCATGGTCGCAACCGATCCACGTCTCCCGTTTGGAGGCATCAAACGCTCCGGATATGGACGCGAACTTTCCGCTGCGGGTATGCGCGAATTTCTTAACGCCAAGACGGTCGTCATCTCTGCGGCCACCTCCACCTCTGCGGCCAGCTCCCCTGGAGACGCGTTGCTCAAGAGCGAGCCGGCCTTCACACCCGACGCTCCTTCCCTCCGCTAGTTTCGATTCCACCTTCCTCTCGCACACGACGTAGCTGTTTTCGGCTAAGCTACGGTGTTCCTGCGGGTCGGCTTTTGCGCGTCGGGAACGAACGTCCGAGCACCATCTTCGCCAGAGGGGAACCACTATGCCCGATTTCAAATACTTCACCGGCTTCGGCAACGAGTTCGCGTCCGAGGCACACCCGGGCGCACTCCCACAGGGACAGAACGCCCCGCAGAAGGCGCCGCTCGGCCTCTACACCGAACAGCTCTCGGGCACTCCGTTTACCGCGCCGCGTCACCAGAACCGGCGCACGTGGACCTATCGCATCCGGCCCTCGGTGATGCACAAACCTTACGAGCGCATCTCTAACGGCATGATCCGCTCCACTCCATTTAGCGAGGTCGAGACCACGCCCAGCCAGCTCCGGTGGGACCCGCTCCCGCTCCCGTCCACGCCGACAGACTTCATCGATGGCCTCACCACGCTTGCTGGCAATGGCGACGCGGCCATGCATTCCGGCGTGGCGATCCATCTCTACGCCGCAAACAAAAGCATGACGGATCGCTTCTTCTACTCCGCCGATGGAGAGCTGCTGTTTGTGCCGCAGCTTGGCCGGCTTCTGCTGCACACAGAGCTCGGCATCCTCGAAGCAGCCCCTGGCGAAATCGCCCTCGTACCTCGCGGCATAAAATTCCGTGTTCAGCTGCTCGATGCGCAGGCGCGTGGATATCTGCTCGAAAATTACGGCGGTACGCTTCGCCTGCCTGAACTCGGGCCTATCGGCGCAAACGGGCTGGCCAACAGCCGCGACTTCCTGACGCCGCACGCTGCCTATGACGACCGGGACAATGACAGCTTTCAAGTGGTAGCAAAGTTCCAAGGCAATCTCTGGGCGTCAGACTTCGACCACTCGCCGCTCGATGTCGTCGCATGGCATGGCAACTACGCGCCCTGCAAGTACGACCTGGCCCGCTTCAACTGCATCAATTCGGTCAGCTTCGATCATCCCGACCCGTCCATTTACACGGTGCTTACTTCGCCCAGCGAGATTCCCGGCACCGCGAACGTGGACTTCGCGATCTTCCCGCCACGCTGGATCGTGGCAGAGCACACCTTCCGTCCACCGTGGTTCCACCGCAACTATATGACTGAATTCATGGGCCTTGTAAAAGGCGAGTACGACGCAAAGGCCGAGGGCTTCGTCCCCGGAGGAACGAGCCTGCACAACTGCATGAGTGGCCACGGCCCCGACGCCGAGAGCTTCGAGAAAGCCAGTCAGGCTGAACTGAAACCCCTAAAACTGGACGGCACGCTGGCTTTTATGTTCGAGACGCGCTTCGTTTGCCGGCCCACACAGTTCGCCATGGACACGGCCGCACGCCAGCACGAGTACTACACCTGCTGGCAGAGCCTCAAAAAGAACTTCCACGCATAAGGTCGCGACGCCGATCAGCAGGGGCCGGCCGGAAGTGCCACGGCCCAACGATTCAACTCGCCAATTTAGAAGTTGAACGTGGCCTGCAACGTGATTCGGCGCACTGCAGTCGCTGAACTGAAAGGTCCCGAAGCCAGGGTTGTATACTCCCCAAACCGCTTCGAACTGAGGCTGCTTGTCGGCGTTCCATAGGGAACAACGTTGAAGATGTTGAAGGCCTGTCCGCCAAGCGTGAAAGTGTAGCGTCGCCCAGAGCTTCCGTTCCCCATACCGAAGGGCCCGCCTCCTGGACCGCCATGCGGACGTCCGCCTCCCGGACCGCCCCCCCGGCCTCCTGGTCCTGCCGAGGCATTGGCCCCGCCAGTTTTCCGCCCAAACCCGAAGACGTGCGCGGCACGAAGATTAAATGTGAAGTTTGCCGGACCGGTGCAGTAGTTGATCGGCACCGGAGTCAGGTTGCCTGTTTGTGTAAAGCTGAAGTCGCCAGACTGTCTGCAATTGCCCGAATCACCGTTCGCAAAATAAGGCCGCGTGTTGTAAAGCGAACTATTGATGGGATCGGTGCCCGTCGTCACGTTGTACGGAGTGCCCGACTGCGCAATGATGAAGGGGCTCGCCGTAAACCGGTACGGAAGTTGCAAGCTGCCACCGATCACCGCGAAGCTCGCGTGGGCAAACGATGCCCGTCCATAATCCGCCCTGGTGTCGGTATTGCTGGTCGGGAAAAAACCGGAGCCTGAGGTGTTCGCGTTGGCAAGGTTCAAGGAATAGAACCCGAACAAGGTAACGTGCGGCAGCCTCGCATTTCCGTTGACCAGCAGCTGGTTCTCTTTGTAGATACCGCCTGACTGAAACTGGTAGTTGTACGTGGTGTTGTCGAAGAAGTCCCGGCTGAGGTATTGATGCACTCCCCGGCCGTTCAAATAGTTGACCGACATCGTGGCCAACCGTCCGAGCTGCTGATCGAAGCCGAACGCGGCCTGCATCGTGTAGGAGGTGCGCAGGTCGGGACCAAGCGAATAGGTCTGCAGCCGCGAGTTCGTCGTGCCCCCTCCGCACCCCGCAGGATCGGCCGGAGTGCAGCCCGGGCCGGGATTGATCGCGACCGCTTTTACCTGTACGTTGCCATTCTCCTGCAGCGTCGTCAGGTAATCTGCCAGTGAGAACCGCTCGTAGAACAGACCGTATCCACCCCGCAACACGGTTGACGGCGCCTTGTCCTTGCCGCGTGGTATGCCATAGGCAAACGACACTCGAGGCGCGAGATCATGCGCGCTGTCGACGACGTTCTGCGCCTCATAACGCAGCCCATAGGAGAGCGTCAGATTGGGTTTCGCCTTCCAGTCGTCTTCGGCGTAAAGACCCACGTCAGTCATGCGCCCCTTGGTCGTGAACTGGTTGACTTTCGTAACGGAATATTGTCCAGGTAGACCGCACTGATAAGAAGAAATGCCGGCGTTTACCGCAGCACACGGTGCAGGCGCAACGACACAGTTGCTTGGCTTCGTGATAGTGGGATCAGTATCGGTGCAGGGGTCCAGCAGGTAGGAATAGGTAAAGGTTCCGTTCGTGCCCTGGTTCGAATACAAAGACTCGCCCGTGCTACGAAGCCGCCCGCCCAGTCGAATGAAATTCTTTGCGAGCGCGATCGACGTATAGTTCTGCACCTCGATGTGCGTGGCGGTGCTAGAAGTCTTTCCCTGGCTCGACCCACCGGACGTGAAAATGCCCTGGACCGAAAGCGTGGGCGCCGTGCTCAGCGGGTTCTGGGTCGAGCTGTCCCTCTCGTACTCAAATCTCGTTTCATTGATAACCTTCGCGCTCAGAATCTGGGTATCGCTGATCTGCACCGTGTTCTCATTGCTATCCACGTTGTACCCAACTGAAGGAAGATTCGTGTTGCCAACCCCGTTGTTCTGCTGCCCGTTGACGAAATAGTGATAGCGCACGGTAAGCGTGTTCTTCTCTCCCAGGGCAAAGTCCACGCGCGGACTGATGTCGCTGCGAGTTTGCGGATGAGAGAACGCGCGCAAGGCTTCCGGATAAGACGCAAAATACGAGCAGGTCAAATCTCCCGGCGAACACGGAGCCGCAGCATTTGCGGAACTCGCGTAGAAGCCGCTGGGATTGACGATGCTGTTGTCCTGAATGGTGCGATGCGTACCCGCTACCGTGAACGAAATGGATCGGCTGACCGGGCCGCTGATACTGCCGAGGATAAAGATCGTGTGGTACGGAGGCTGGTTATTCGACGGGCCCAAAAACGGGTTCGACGTGTTGAACGCGTTGTCGCCGCCCTGGACGCTGAAATTGCCGTGGAATTTATCTGTGCCGGGCTTCGTGAAAACCTCCACGCGTCCATACCCAAGCTTGTCGTACTCGGCTGAAAACGGGTTTTGATTGATCCGGATTTCGCGTATCGAAGACTTCGGGGGAAGCTGCCCGCCGGTAAACCCGTCCACATAAATCTGACCGCCGTTCGGGCCCGAAGCAGGCCCTGCCAACGCAGTCAGCTCCGACGACAGCTCATCCGGATCGTCCGAAAGCGCGTCCAGGTCCTTGCCTTTGATGACCGTCGTGCTCGCATTGCTGTCAGGGTCCACGCTCACCTGCGCGGTCTGCGCCGTTACGTTCACCTCCTGCTTCTGTTCCTGGATAGCCATCTGCGCGTCAAGGGTCAACGCCTGTCCTGTCGCGATGCGAACGCCGCGCTTTACAAAAGAAGCGAAGCCCGGCATCGTCACCGTCACCGCGTACGTTCCTGCAGCAACACCACGCAGCACATAGGTGCCGTCGCTCTGGGATTGGGTGATCAGCGCCTTCCCCGAGGCGGGCGCAAACGTCACCGTCGCTCCAGGGATCACTGCACTTTCAGGATCTGCAACCACGCCCCGTACGGTCGCTCCTGTTTGCTGGCCAAACGCGGTCAGAGGCAGCCATGACAGAAGAACCGACAGTGAAAAAAATAAAGCAATCTTCCTGCACACACAAAATAACATTCCTGCTCCTCAGAGTATTGGTTGCCGAAGAATACTATTGCGCCCCGCCGCTCTCGGCCCCGCCCCCGCCCATGTTCCACGGAGATAAAGTCATCGAGGGACTACCGCTCGGCGTTGCAGCGAGTATCGGTTCAACGCCCGACAGCAGGGTCACCGCTGTCTCTGTCTGGCTCGACGCGTCTGATTGCGAAGCCACGATCATCACGGCGTCACCTGCCTTCAAAACCGAAAACGCTTCATCAGGCAAACGGCTCACCATCTGCGACAGGCTGAAACTCGCTTGTCTCTCTTTCGGCATCGTCTCCGCCGCGGTCTGTCCCTGATTCTCTCCACGCGCACCCTGCGATCCGTGCCCGCTTGCCGCTTCACCCTTCGCCCTTGCCGCAAACATCGTGGCCGCCTGTGGTGGCAGAGCGTGCACGCTCGAGTTCGGCGTAATCTTCACCTTCACCAGCTTCTTCGTCGCCAGATCTTTCAACGTCAGCGTGGTATTCGCCGCATCAACAGACGCGATCGTGCCCGCGAAGTTCTTGAATGATCCGCTGACCACCTCTTCCGCATCGATCGATGCTCCATCAACGGATTTCTCCCCGCGCACCCGAAGTTGATCGCCAACCTCGATCTGCGCAAAACTTCCCAGCTTGGCGTCCTCGAACTTCACCGAATCACCCGCATAACGCCGGAACTGCGTCTTGCCCGACGTATTCACGGCAATCTTCTTTGCGCCGCTCATGATGGTTACAGTTCCTTCAGCCACGGCGCTGACAATGCCTCCCGCGCCGCGTTTCTGCCAGTCGGCTTCCTCCAACGCATGCTTCTGCGCGATGTCGCTCGACTTCATCAGGACCACACGAGACGCATCGACCGAGTTCGCCTCGGCTCCAGCCTTACCGCTCACAAGCACACGGTCGCCCGCGGCAACGTCATGGAGCGTAATGGCCTGGGCGTCCTTTAAATTTGTGCTTCCAGGAGCAAGCTGCAGAATTCTGGCACCCGCCTCGACGGTGATCGACACCTGCTGGCCCGCGTCCGTCGTCAGCGTCAGGCTCCCGTCCGTTACCGCCTTCACCGTCCCGATCTGTCGCGCCATTACGGACGCCGGCGCTGGTGCTGCGTCCTGCGCCAGAAGAAAGCCGCGAGAACCAGTGGCTGCTGGGATGAAGCTCGCAAGACCGGCAGCGACAACGAAGCAAACGCCTAAAACTTTCCTGGACATGTGATCCCCTTCGCATTCATCCGCCACATATGGAAACTCAGAAATTACGAACTCCGGCTCGGCCCACCTAGGTACGCCACTCCATCAAGATACGAGTCAGCCACGCAAAAGTTTCCCAGGCGAGCCGTAGCTCGCAAAAAATATGGCGAAGCTCAGGCGAAGATCCCGAACGCTGGAATGGAACCTTGGCGGGGCGTGTGCCATCCACACCCCGCTCCTCGAGCCTCGCAAATAATATGCCAGGTTCTGTTACATATCTTCGCTGGAGAAGATCACCATGCTCTGGCCCGGCAGCGAGACGCGATCCCCGTTCGCATCAATACCAGCATGGGACGCCAGAACAGAGGTCCCCGTGGGCTTGTCCAACTCAACCGTCTGTTCGCCCAAGTTGCACATCACCGTCACCCGACCGCGTTCCATCCTCAGCCACGCCTGCGTCTCATCGAAGGACACCCGGGTCTTCCCCGGTTCCCCGTCGCTGAGCGAAGCCGACCCGCGCCGCAGTCGGATCAGAGCGCGATACCAGTCCAGCATCTCTTTATGTTTACCCTCGTGCACTTCGTCCCAATCCAACTTCGAGCGCTTGAACGTCTCCACGCTTTCCGGGTCGGGAATTTCGTTGGGGTCCCAGCCAAAGACCGCGAACTCCGACTGCCTTCCCTTCTTCACAGCCTTCGCCATCTCGGCGTCTTCATGGTCGGCGAAGTACTGAAACGGCGTCGAGGCGGCATACTCTTCCCCCTCGAAGATCATCGGAATAAATGGCGCAGTCAGAACCATACCAGCTGCTACCTTGGCGAGATCCATGCCCACAATCTGCTCAATCCGATCCCCCACAGCGCGATTACCCACCTGATCGTGGTTCTGGATGAACCCAAGAAAATGGTGCGCCGAAAGATCCTTCACTGGCCGGCCATGGCTGCGCTTGCGGTAGGTCGAATAATTTCCGTCATTCACAAAAATACTCGTCAGCGACTTTGCCAGCTTCTCCATCGAGCCAAAGTCGTCGTAGTATCCATTGCCCTCGCCTGCCACGTGCAGCACGGTAAAAAGCGCGTGATGAAAATCATCGCTCCACTGTGCGTCCATGCCGTAGCCGCCGCACTCCGGCGACTTCACCACGCGAGGATCGTTTAAGTCGCTTTCAGCAATCAGCACCAGCCTGCGTCCGAGTGTGCGTGAGAGGTCCTTCACTTCCTCGGAAAGCTGCTCCATAAAGTGAACGGCAGAGCGATCCATAAACTCGTGGACCGCATCCAGACGCAACCCGTCGATGTGATAGTCGCGCATCCACATCAAGGCGTTGTCGCAAAAAAAGCGTCGCACCTCGTCGCTTCCGCTGTCTTCGAAGTTCACCGCGCCGCCCCAAGGAGTGTGGTGCTTGTCAGTCAGGTAAGGGCCGTACTTGCCCGTGTAGTTGCCCACCGGTCCGAAGTGGTTATATACCACGTCCAGCAGCACGGCCAACCCCTGCCGATGACATGCATCGACAAAGCGCTTCAGTCCGTCCGCGCCACCGTACAACTCCGTCACCGCAAACAGGGCAACCCCGTCGTACCCCCAACCCTGTGCGCCCGGAAAGACAGCCACAGGCATCACTTCCACATGCGTAATGCCGAGCTCCACCAGATGAGCAAGCCGCCCGATAGCCGCATCAAAGGTTCCCTCCGGCGTGAACGTACCGATGTGCAGCTCGTACAAAACACCACGCCCAAGTTCAGGTGCTTGCCAGCCTTTGTCGCGCCACGGAAACGCCGCCTGATCGTAGAGGCGCGACGCGTCATGCACCCCGCGCGGTTGCCACCGCGAACGCGGATCGGGATATGCCCTCGGATCTTCATCGAGCATAAAGCCGTAGTTCGTACCCGGCCCTGCCTGCTCCACCGTCGTACGCCACCAGCCGCGCTCATCCGGTCCATCCATCGTGTACCCGACTTCACCAATGTTCACCGCAACCTTCTTGACGTAAGGCGCCCACACCGTAAACTCATGCATTATCTTTGTCCGCTCCTCTGAGGTTTGGCCCGCTGCCTTGCGCCCGCTCACGCACCAACAGCGCCACCGGGAAATCCTTCAACAGGTTCTTGACCGGAACGCTGCCACCTTCCACAAAGGCTCCAGTCAGGTAGTTCTTCCATCTGGCTTCGGGCAGCCGCACGGCAGTCTCTTTCCACGCTCCCGCAAGCTTTGTGACAAGCCTTGGTACTACGGCCACCACGCCGTCACCTCGCAAATAGGCGATCACATGATCGTGCTTGGCCCCTTCCACCTCCAGGCACCGGTACGCAGCCTCTGCGCCGAAACAATCCGACCAGTCGCGGCGCAGCTGCAGTGCTTTGTGGATCGTCCAAAGCTTCGGCAAACCTTCCTCGGCACGGCGCATCGCCTGCTGCGCCACCGTGTCTGCGCTCATCTGTTTCAACTCTTCGAGCAGGCGTCTGCGCAACGCATAGTCGACTGGTCTGCGGTTATCAGGATCGACCAGGCTTAGGTCCCATATCTCGGATCCCTGATACAGATCAGGCACACCCGGAGCCGTGTACTTCAGCACCGTCTGAGCCAGCGAATTCACCCGCCCCGCGTCTTCGATCTTTTCGACAAACTGCTGCAGCTCCTTCATGAAGGGCGTGTAGCTCATCGTGTATTCCATAAACTTGTTCAGCGCATCTTCGAAATCCTTGTTGTTGGCCACCCATGAGGTCTGCTGCTTGGCCTCGCGCACAGCCTTCATCATGTACGCCTGCACCCGCTCCAGGCTCAGCGGCCAGGCTCCAATCATCGTCTGGTAGTAGAGGTACTCGGTGTTCCGGTCCGGCATCGGCTCTCCGCCCGCTCCCTTGGTCCGGAATGCATTGTTCATCCGCGACCAGCGTTGAATCACCGCGCCGAACCTCGCAGGCAACTCCGACAGCACGGCAAGCCGGGTCCGCACGTCTTCGCTGCGCTTGGTGTCATGGGTCGAAAGCGTCGTCATCGTCAGAGGATGTGTCGCCTGCATCCGTTCGCAGTAAGCATGAAACTCCGCTACGCTGAGCCCGTCTCGTCCCGGGTCGCTTCCCACCTCGTTCATCCCGGTCAGCCGGTTATAACAGTAGAACGCCGTGTCTTCGACCCCTTTCGCCATCACCGGCCCGGCGAACTGCTGGAAGCGCAACAGAAATTCACTTTCCTTTTTGCCCTTCGCCTTCATCGTCAGAACATCTTGTAGAAAATCAAAAAGTCCCCCATCGATATCCTGCCGATGCTGCTTGGCGCATTCGGTCGCCTCTGTGATGTAGTGCCGATCCTCGTCCGTAATCTCATCGCGCTCCGGCAGCACGTAGGTTCGATAGATCGCAAAGCACGCCGCCACCTCACGTATAGCCCGCCGCACCTCTGCCCGCGTATAGTCGCGCCGGTCGCGGTTCGCCTCGCATATCTCCACAAATAACGAGGTCAGCCGGTTCACATCGCTTCCCAGCCCCTCCTGCGTCACATTGATCTTCTTCTCATGTGCAACCTCATGGAAGTTCGTCGGCTGGCCGGTGAACTCACCATAGATATTCGACAGCTCCATCATCCCTTCGGGAGCTACCATCACCCCCGCAGCCACATTCAGGAAGTCATATCCACTAGTCCCCTGAATTGGCCAGCTTTCTCGCAGAAACTCTCCCGGTTCCAGAATTTTTTCACCTACGATATACGCGTCCGGGGCGTGTTCCCGCAGTCTTCGAAAGTATTCAAGAGGATCACGCAGTCCATCGGGATGGTCCACCCGCACTCCATCAAGAACACCGCGCTTCAGCCAGTCAAGCACCAGGGCATGCGTCTCTTCAAACACGTGCTCCCGCTCCACCCGCAATCCAATCAGTGTGTTCACATCGAAAAATCGCCGGTAGCTCAGCTGCTGGTCCGCCGTCTTCCAATACGCCAGCCGGTAGTTCTGCTGGTTTAGAAAACTGTCGAGTGCATCCAGATCGCCGTTCAGCTCGGCGACTGACCGCTCCATCGCTTCCACAATCTCCGGCTCCTCCGCGCTCAATCTTGACAGCAGATCCACCAGCACGATCTTGTCGCGATGCGTTGCAAGGATGGTTCTGCGGTCTACATATTCCGGTGCGGGCAGGCGTCCAAACGAGGCTGCCAGAAAACTCAACGTGTCCGATTTCGCATACTCCGCCGCGCGCGAAAGAATGACTGTGAGCGACTGCGGAGACACAGGCAACGTTTCTCCGGAGCATTCCACCTGAAAAACATTCCCCTTCCGCACCACCTTGATGCCGCCATCTTTCAACACCCGCCCATACTGGTCGCCCAGGATCGGCACCAGTACCTTGTCGCGCAAACGCTCTTCCTGAGGCTGCCAGTCTATGTCGAAGAACGAAGCGTACCGGCTCGACGGGCCATTCTCGAGCACATCCCACCAGTACCTGTTTTCCTTTCCCAGAGACATGTGGTTCGGCACAATGTCGAGCACCTGTCCCAATCCAACCTCACCCAGTCTCGTGCAAAACCTCTCGTGCGCCTGATCTCCGCCGAGTTCCTTATTTACTTTCTGGTGGTCCACCACGTCGTACCCATGCATGCTTCCCGGCGCCGCCTGCAGATACGGCGAGCAATACACATGCGACACTCCCAGAGCGCGCAGGTAGTCGGCGATCTCGGCAGCCATATCAAACGTAAAATCCTTGTGCAGCTGCAGGCGATAAGTAGAGCTTGGAATGCGTAGGGTCATCATCAACCGATCAGGTAGAGGTTGGAGTCGTGGTAGACGTTCGGGCCAAAAATAGTGGGCCAGGGCGAACAGTTCAGGCTGGTGTCTTAATTAGAAGCGCAGACAGTGGAACCGGTTGCACCTTCTCCCGCAGTGCTTCACGCGTCCTTCGTCGTAGCCGCAGGCTCCGGCTTCCAAATCTCTGCAATGGCGAAAGCGGAATGAATCAGGGCAATGTGGCTCAAGGCCTGGGGGAAGTTCCCCACCATCCGCTTGCTTTCAGCATCGTATTCCTCGGATAGCAGCCCCACATCATTGCGCAGCGTCAGCAGCCGCTCGAACATTGCGACTGCCTCCGCCTTACGCCCGATTAGCCAAAGGTCCGTCACCATCCAGAAGCTGCACGCCAGGAAGGCTCCCTCACAACCTCGGACCCCGTCATCGGTCTCTGCCGTGTTGTACCGCGCCACAAACCCATCCTTTGTCAAATACTTCTGGATCGCATCGACCGTCCCCTGGATCCGCGGGTCCTCTGGAGGAAGAAAACCAACCAGCACGATGCGCAGACAAGACGCATCCAGCTGCTTCGACCCATACGACTGCACAAAGCTGTTCATCTGTGTATCGAAACCTTTTTCGCAAACCTCTTTGCGGATCATGTCGCGATTCTTCTTCCAAAGCTCGATGTCGCCGCCTCCGTCGTACTGCTCATAGTGTTTGATCGCCCGGTCCAACGCCACCCACGCCATCACCTTCGAGTGCGTAAAGTGCTGCGGTCCCCCGCGCGTCTCCCAGATCCCCTCATCCGGCTCCTGCCATATCTCGCAAAGATGGTTGATCAGCGAAGCCTGCAACGCGCCCGCCGAAACGCGAAGATCCTTCTCCGCCTCAGGCGTTCTTAACAGCGCCGCCGCAACCTCGCCAAAAACATCCAGCTGAAACTGCCCTGCTGCCGCATTGCCAATCCGCACCGGCTTCGAATTCTCGTACCCCGGCAACCAGTCCACCTCCCACTCCAGCATCTGCCGCTCGCCGCGAATGCCATAGATCGTCTGCACCTGGTCCGGGGATCCTGCAGTGGCGCGCAGCAGCCATTTGCGCCAATCCACAGCCTCCTCCACATACCCTGCCTGCATCAGCGAGAGCAGCGTGAACGCAGTGTCCCGCAGCCAGCAGTAGCGATAGTCCCAGTTCCGCTTCCCGCCAATCTGTTCCGGCAGCGACGTCGTCACCGCCGCCACGATTCCGCCCGAAGGCCTGTACGTCATCGCCTTCAACGTAATCAGCGAGCGCTCCACCGCCTCCGCATACGCGCCGCGATATTTATTTCTCTTCGTCCATTCGCTCCAGAACACCCGCGTCCGCGTCAGCGCTTGCTCGACATCCAGTTGCTTGGGTACCTTGTCGAGCGAAGGCAGATACGCCAGCGTAAAGCTCACCGTCTCGCCCTGCTTCACGGAAAATTCGCTCCGCGTCGTCATCTCTTCGCCATGCAGCGGAGCTTTGGTACGCAGCACCAGCATGTCCGGACCAGCGACCGCGCGAAGTTCATGCTCCGTGCTCGTCACCCATGGAATCGTCCTTCCATAGTCGAACCGGATCGCCAGGTCCATCTGCATCTTTACCTCGCCGCGTACCCCTCGCACCAGGCGGATCACGCGCGAATGCTCCTCTCTGGGCGGCATGAAATCAATCAGACAAACTGCGCCGTCTTTCGTTTCGACCGTCGTCTCCACCACTAGGGTGTGCGGGTCGTAGCGCCGGTTGGTCGACGTAGCTTCCTCGCAGGGAGCGATCTTCCAATACCCGTGTTCGCGTGTGCCCAGCAAGGCGGCAAAACACGCCCCTGACGAAAAAGTAGGCCAGCAGAGCCAATCCATCGAGCCGTCCCGCGACACCAGCGCCGCCGTCTCGCAATCTCCAATCAACGCGTAGTCTTCAATCCGTGCCCCATGCAACGGCTCTTTCCTTTGCTCCACTTTACCCACGTATCCGCTCCATTCCCCGTCTGCCACAGGCAAACGCACCCGTGCCGCCGCGCATCTCTGTAGGTGCAGCACTTAGCTCAGTCAGATGCACGCAACGCGTCGTATGTTTCGCAAGATGTTCGACCAAACGATCCTCCGGATTCCAAAAAAACTTCGCAGAGGGCCGCCATGGGGGTCTGCTCGGCTTCTCTCTCCCGCTTCCCTCCTCCACCACTTCCCCCTTACACGTAGAATGCCATCTACGCGACAGATTCGGACCGAGCGCCTCATCCACCAACCCACCGCACCAGGAAAGTCCATATCGCACGATGGCCTCCATCCACACCAGCACCGATCTTTCTCCACTCCCCACCAGCGCAGCGGGCGGCCTCCTGGTCAGCCTCGCCTCTCTCTCGCCCGAATCGTTTGAGACCACCCTCAGCAATCTCGCCCTGGCCTTTCCCGGCGAAAATGTACTCGTCGCCACGCCCGACGCCACGCCCCAGCTGTCGTCCGGCAGCCCCCTTCGCGTCCTTTCGTACCCCCCCGCAGCATCCTCTGCAAGCGGTTGGGTCCTCAACGCCGCCGACTACCTCAATACCTTCAAACTTGCTCAGGATCACCATGCGTCGTCCTGCATCCTGCTTGGCGCCGAAGCCCAGTCGCTGGCTCCGGAGGCGATCCGAGCGCTTGCAAAAAGCGCCGTCCAGTGCGACCTCACCGTAGCGAACTATACGCTCGGTCCGCGCGAAGGCCTGGTCAACTCCGCAATCCTTTATCCGGTCACCCGCGCCCTCTTCTCCGCGCGCCCACGCTTTCCTCTTGCCATCGATCTCGGCCTCTCGCTCCGCATGACCGAGCGTCTCGCCGCTTCCGCCCAGCGCTTCACCTCCACCGGCCAGAACGACGCCCTCCTCTGGCCTGTCTCTGAAGCCGCCACGGCCAACTTCAACATCGCCGAAGTTGACATCGGCACCCGCGTCCTGCCCCACCCCGCCGCGCCCGATCTCAACGCCTTGCTCGCCCAGATCACAGGTTCCTTCTTCGCCGACGTCGACGCCCGCGCCACCTTCTGGCAGCGCTCACGCACCATCCAACCCAATAAAATCTTCCAGCAGGCCGCACCCTTCGCCGAGGTCCCCAGCGACATAGCAGCCATGCTGGAAGCCTTTCGGCTCGCGTGGACCAACCTCCACCAGATCTGGTCTCTCGTTCTGCCGCCCAACTCCCTCCTTGGCCTTAAGAAACTCGCCGCACTGTCGCCCGACAACTTCCGTATGCCAGACGCCCTCTGGGCACGCATAGTCTACGACTTCATCCTCGCCTTCCGCCTTCGCACCCTCAATCGCGGGCACCTTCTCGGCGCACTCACCCCGCTCTATCTCGCCTGGGTTGCCTCCCATCTCACGCTCGTCGGCAGCGGGACCGATCCCGAAAAACACATTCAGGACCTCGCTGCCGCCTTCGAGACCGACAAACCCTATCTCGTGTCCCGCTGGCGCTGGCCGGACCGCTTCAATCCCTGAGGCCCTTCGTTTTCAAACGGCCTCCTGAACGCAAGGAACGCCGCGAATTCATTCATCACCCGCAATCCACGTTGCGTTCTGGCGACCGTGAGCGCAGCATGTAGCCGCCAGGCGAAGCCCAGCAACACCCGTAAGGAGACCCTCTCATGTGGCAGCAAGTCGAAGTCGCCCTCAGCCAGTCCGCTCACCGAGTCCTGGTTAAACTCGCCAGCTTTCTCCCCGCGCTTGTCGCCCTCCTGCTCGCCATCATCGTCCTTGCAGCGATCGGCGCCGGCATCGCCGCCCTGCTGCGCCGCATCCTTACCGCGGCAAAGTTCGACGAGCGACTGGCACGCAACTCCATCACCTCGATCTCCGACTGGGCACCCTCACACAGCCCCACCACGCTGATCGCACGCGTCGCCTTCTGGGCCTGCGTGCTCATCGGCTGCTTCATCGGCATCTCGGCCTTCGACGCCGCCTACCCCGGCGACTCGCAAATCTCCATCTTTGTTCTGCCTTACCTCACCCACTCCATCGGTGCCGTTCTGCTGCTCATCTTCGGCACCATCATTGCCCGCTTCCTCGAGCGCTCCGTCCTCATCGGCGCCGTCAACGCGAAGCTCCAGTACGCCCGCTTCCTCTCGCTCGGCATCAAGTGGCTTGTACTCGTCCTTACCGCCGCCATGGTGCTTGACCACCTCCAGATCGGGGGCGCGGTCGTCGAACTCGCCTTTGGCATCCTCTTCGGAGGCATCGTGCTCACCCTCGCGCTCGCCGTCGGCCTGGGCTCCCGCGACATCGTCAGCCGCTCGCTCGAACGCAGCACCGACCTGCGCACCTCGCTTGACCCGCTCCCCGCAGAACCCGAGTACAAAGCTCCCGCACCCACCGAAACCCTTCGACACTTCTAACGCGAACCGCTGATGGTCCTTCCATATATTGACTAATGCTCTCGTTGCGTCCTTCTGATTGCCGAGAGGTGATGAGACGCTTGTCATCGGCGCCTGGGAAGATGCGTGCACCGCGTTTAAGCGGCACTAACGTCCGGAATGCCTGGAAGGGCTCGGAATGGCATTCCTGGTGGCTGGCTCTTGCGGATCTCGTTTTCATTCGCGAGAGCGAGCCTATCGCCTTCATCTGTCGCGTCAGGATCGACGAGGTGCTGCCCGCATGGCGGTATGGCTCGGATCGGCTGCTGGGCTTTTCGGGAGAGAGCGCAATCGCAAACGGATGGTCTTCGAGGGCCCGCGCTACTGGAAGGGAGCCGGCCTACTATGAGCGGGCGTGGCTCGAGATGAGAGAAGCTGCTTTCGTCTCCTGGAAGAGAGTAGAACAAGCTCTTACCCTGGCCGCTGAGAGTATTCGGCTTGCTGAGGAGGCGAAGGGACCAGATCTTGAGGTACTCGGCCGTTCCATTCAGGACTCACTCTGGTTGTTTCCGGATCGATCCCAGAGGGCATGCGTTGTCTGGACGAGGCAAACTCAGCAGTCATCCCCGGAGAGATCACGGAACTGGTCGATATCGGGCTCACGTCTTGCGACCTCATCACCGCGTGTGAGCGTGTTCGGGACTATGAGCGTGCGGCCGGGTGTGCGAGCGCCTGAAGGCCTTCTCTTCGAAATGGGCTTTGTGCCCTCTCTTCGCAGTGTGCCGTGCCCAGTACGCTTCTCTATGCATCTGGCGTGAAAGCTGGCTACGGGCCGACCAGCAGCTGGGCGCCGCAAGGAAGAGCTCTCCGCGAGCCGCCCTGCCATGGCAGAAGCACTTGCATACGACTTGGAGAATTGCGCAGACGACAGGGACCACTCGCGGAAGGACGAGCCCTGTTTAAGGGCTGACTCCCTGCAGGGGCATCACAGCTGGCACCGGCTTCGATCGCTCTGGACAACGCTAATCCGAAGTCGGCCGTGGAGTATGCGGAGCGATACCTGCGGCAAACTCCCGCTCATAACCGTCTCGATCGCGCATCAAACCTGGAGGTTCTCATTCGCGCATTGCTTGATCTAGGTGAGCTGGGCCTGGCACACCAAGCGATGGAAAAGCTTTGCGACGTGCACAGGAACCCTTGGCGCTGCGCGCTGCGGCTGAGACGGGGGCGGCTACATCGAATTGGCAGGGAAACAGAACAAGTGGCGCGTCGCCACTTTGAAAATGGCCTCGATGCGTACATGGCTGCAGAAGCCCCGTTCGAACAAGAGCGAGCCCGCGTCCTGCGAGCCAAGGCATTGATGGGGCTTGGGGAACGTCAGTCGGCCATCGACCAGGCACGTTCGGCAAGCCTAGCTACTTTTAAGGGTGAGAGGCTTTATCTGCAAAGATTAGCAGCATGACTGACGAGAAGCCGACTAATGAGATGGTCCGCCGCTTGATTCTTCTGTGTGAGCAGGAGGATCGTAGAAGCAGCTTCTGACAAGGAGGATCATCGCTATGCAGATACATTCCGTTGGCATCGACCTGGGCAAGACCACCTTTCACCTTGTGGCGCTCGGCGCAGCCGGCAAGGTGCTCGTGAGGAAGAAGTTTACGCAACGCCAGCTGCTGACGTACACCGCCAACATGCAGGCTTCGCTCATCGGCTTGGAAGCCTGTTCGGGAGCGCATTTCCTCGGACGGCATTGCGGAAGCAAGGCCACGATGTGCGGCTGATCGCAGCTCAGTTCGTGAAGCCATTCGTAAAGTCGAACAAGAACGATTTCGTGGATGCGGAGGCGATTGCAGAGGCGGTCGAACGCAAGAACATGCGTTTTGTCCCGATCAAGACGGATGACCCACTGGACCTTCAGGCGATCCACCGCGTGCGCGACCGGCTGATCTCGCGGCGCACGGCCGTCATCAACCAGTTGAGGGCCTTCCTGCTCGAACGCGGGATGGTATTTGCGCAGACGCCAGCGAAGCTCAAGGCCGCTATGACGGACATCCTCGAGAACGCCGGTGCGAACCTGACACCGCAGATGCGCAACCTCATCGACATAC